>JBDOIG010000139.1:0-1841 GCA_041082235.1 Thermodesulfovibrionales bacterium
AGTAAAATGCATGGAGACCAGAAGCCAGTCCATAAACAGATTCCTTGCAAGAAGGGAGCTTGTATGGAGGATTGAAGAGCTTTATGGTCTGAGGTCATCAAGGCAGGATAAACTGGAAAAGGTAAGAAAACAGAAGGCAAAGAGAAGGAAGAGAACACTTGAAAAATATGGTGGGCAAAAGGGCAATGATTAATGATAAAATATCACGACTCTGTTTTTTAAATGAGTAACTTTATAACAAATAGCCCTACAAGACGCTTCAAAGAGAGGCTCCTTGAGCTGCTTTCAAAAAGCACAGAGCTGAAGTTCCTTGTTGGTTTCTTTTATTTTTCAGGTCTTAAGGAATTATATGAAGGCTTAAGGAAAAATCCTGATGTTATCATAAAGGTCCTCGTTGGTCTAAATGTGGATAGAACCGCCTATGGACTTACTGAGCATGGGGGTGATGAAAGGGGACTTTCAGATCATGAAAGGCTATACAGGTTTTTTAACTCTATCAAAAGTTCCATAAACACAGAGCAATTTGACAATAGAGAATTCTATGAACAGGTGAGATTTTTTATTGACCTTATTAAAGACAACCGCCTGATAATCAGAAAGACCTATGAGCCAAACCATGCAAAGCTTTACATATTTAAACTTGAACAAACCCAGATCGCCCGCAACTCGCTTTTTATAACAGGAAGCAGCAATCTCACCTCCTTAGGTCTGACAAGACAGCAGGAATTCAATGTTGAGATAAGCGATTATGGTGTAGAAGAGGCAGAGGAATATTTTGATAACCTGTGGCAAAGGGCTATACCTGTTACAGAGGATGATGTAACAAAAAAGAGGCTTATTGATGTATTAGAGAAAGAGACATTGATAAAAGAGGTCACCCCTTATGAGGCCTATGCCCTTGTACTTAAGACCTATCTTGATAGTTTTCGGGGTAAGGATATTGGTCAGAGGGTCATAGATGTCTTAAGTGAGAATGGCTACAGGCAATATAAATATCAGCTTGATGCAGTCAAACAGGCATTATCCATTATTGACCAGAACAATGGTGTGATTATTGCTGATGTTGTAGGACTTGGAAAGACTGTAATTGCCTGCGCTATTGCCTTTGAATTAAAAAAGAGAGGGATTGTTATTGCACCACCAGGGCTTATTGGAGATGAGGCTGGAGGTGAGGGCTGGAGGAAGTATCTTGAGGAGTTTTACCTGACAAAGCTCGGCTGGAAGGTCTTTTCTCTTGGAAAACTTGATGAAGTAGCTCAATATGTCTCAAAGGCAAAGGACATAGAGGTTGTTATAGTTGATGAGGCTCACAGATTCAGGAATCAGGACACAAAGGATTATGAGTTACTTAAGAACATCTGCAGGGGCAAGGTTGTAATCCTTCTTACTGCCACGCCCTTCAACAACAGACCTGCTGATATATTCTCACTTCTTAAGCTCTTTATAACTCCCAAGAAATCCACAATCACCTTAACAGACGATCTTGAATTCAAATTTATAGAGTTTAAAGGCACCTTTGACAGGCTCTCCTATATAAAGAGATATGCTCATTCCTCAGACCCAAAGAAAAGACAGAAGGCACTTTCCTATTACAAAACCCTTTTTGGGCATGATGCGATTGATTTAAAAGATGTTAAGAGGCGTTCTCATTACCTTGCCAATCAGATAAAGGATGTTATAGAACCTGTAACCATAAGGAGGAATCGCCTTGACCTCCAGCAAAATCCTCATTATAAAGATGAGATTAAGGAACTCTCAAGGGTTGAAGACCCTCAGGAGTGGTTCTTTGAATTAACAAAGGAGCAGTCCCAATTTTATGACAGGGTTATTAATAGATACTT
>JBDOIG010000150.1:0-1710 GCA_041082235.1 Thermodesulfovibrionales bacterium
TTTGGCTCTTCTACTTTTTTGTGTCTTTTCTTTGAATAATAAAATAGGATTGTAACAAGAAGGGCTAAAACAAGGCTCAGTCCGAAGAGAAGATAAAGGGTTTCTGTCATTTCTTCCTCATTGAGAGAAATAGGTACAAGATGCCCAGTGCTGCAAGGCTTGTGAAACCTATGGTTGCAATGATTGTTATATCCATAGGACCTCCTTTTAAGGCTAAAGGCTGAAGGCTTCAGGCAGAATATTCAATACCTTTAAGCCTTTTGATAGTTTTTAGCCTCCATATATTATTTTTTCTGTTCTGTTTGCTCTATGAAAGCCTTTTCCTGTGACCAGCCACTGATTCCAGGTGTATAGGAGACAAAATAATATATCCCCCATAGTATTAACGCCCAGAAGAGTATGAGCCAGCCAATGGGTATCTTTCTTTTCAATGTTTCCTCTGATTCAAATTCCTTTAAGCTATCAAGCTCCTCAGCCATGAGTTACCTCCTTTCCTTTGACTGAAGGTCTCTAATATATGATACCAATGACCATATATCATCCCTGCTTAAGGTCTGAGCAAATGGTGGCATACCACCTTTTGCGGTTCGGCCCTCTTCAACCATTCCAGGTGTTGTTCCATTATTTATGACCTCAAAATAATCATCATCGGGAAGGTCTCCTTTAACATAGAAAAATACATCATCAACAAGGCTTGGGCCTATATCACCTTTACCTTGGGCACCATGACAGACTGCACAGTGCATCTCGTAGAGCTTCTTCCCCTTTGCGATTGCCTCAGGTTTTCCAGCAAGGGGATTAGGTATATGCTCCTTTTCTGTAATAGGTGCGGCAACTGTAACAGGAGCCTTTTTAACTGCTGTCCCTATAACCTGAAGATAGGCGACTATGGCATCCATCTCTGTCTTATCCTTAAGGGCTTCTATCTCTTCCTTTGTATACGGAAATCCCAGTGCCTTCATATGTCTTTCTATCTCTTCAGGATCAAGTCTTCTATCTTTCAAGAATGCATAGGAGGGCATGTTTGATTCCTTGAAAAATGCACGGGGATTCTCCATATGTCTGTAATGCCAGGCATCAGGGTACTTACCACCTATCCTTGCAAGGTCAGGCCCTGTCCTTTTAGAGCCCCAGAGAAATGGATGGTCATAGGCAAACTCTCCTGCCTTTGAATACTCACCATATCTGAGAACCTCTGTTTTTAAAGGTCTTACTGTCTGGGTGTGGCAGTAAAAACATCCCTCTCTCTGGTAAATGTCCCTTCCAGCAAGCTGAAGGGCTGTATAGGGTTTGAGGTTTTCAAGCTTAGGATGCATCTCTGGCCTTAGCATGGGATAGAGCATTGTGACAATAGTTCCCACAAGGACTGCTGCTGTTGCAAGGAGTGCAAATATTACAGGTCTTTTATGCAGTGTATCATGAAGTCCAGCCATATTTCACCTCCTATGCCTGCTGAAGGGCCTTGCCCTTCCTGATTGTCATATAGATGTTATAGATGAAGAAGAGCATCCCTACAGTGAATATAATCCCGCCAGCAGTCCTCATCTCCCAGTAGGGATAGTTCTTTGAGATTATTTCAACCATTGTATATTTCAGACTTCCGTCTGGATTAACTGCCTTCTGGAGTGCTCCCTGCTGAATGCCTGTTATCCACATGGTTATGGAGAAAATGAGCTGACCGATAAGGACAAGCCAGAAGTGGATATTTGC
>JBDOIG010000192.1:0-3637 GCA_041082235.1 Thermodesulfovibrionales bacterium
CGACTATTTCTTCTTTTATCCTTTCTCTTTTCAGGCCTGAGTGCCCTTGTCTATGAGGTTGTCTGGACAAGGGCATTGAGCCTTGTTCTTGGCTCCACTGTCTATAGCCTATCAACCATGCTTGCCACATTCATGGCAGGCCTCGCAACTGGCTCGTTCATTGGTGGAAGGCTTGCAGATAAGCGAGGTCCTTACAATAACCTGTTATTCTATTATGGCATCTCTGAGGTATTAATAGGGCTTTCAGGGATAGTGAGTGTACCTGTCATATATCTCCTGCCACCTTTATATTTTAAGCTCTTTCGTGCATTAATTAATAATCACTCCAGTCTATTTTTCTTAAGTCAGTTTTTCTTAGCCTCCCTGGTGATGATTATCCCTACTTTGCTTATGGGTCTTACCTTTCCCCTTGTCTCAAGGGCATTAACAGAAGGCATGGACAGGCTTGGAAGGTCTGTTGGTTCTGCCTATTCCTTTAATACTATTGGTGCAATACTCGGTTCTGTCCTTGCAGGATTTGTCTTTATCCCAGATCTTGGCTTAAAGACAACAGCCCTTATTGCAGGGATTCTGAATCTTACAATTGGCGTTACCTTTATATTGGTATCAAAGAGAAAAGGGGTGCTTCCCTTTATAGGCATCTCTTTTATCCTTGTCCTTTATCCCTTTTTAAATATAAAGCCATCAGATTATTTTGCCACATTCTATATGAATATGAGATTTAAGAGTCTTGAGGAACTGAGAAGTGCTGAGGCATCTTACAGGGTTGTGTTTGAGAAGGAACATGAGCAGGGCTTTGTCAGGGCCTATCTTGATAAAAGGGGTTTTCTTGTACTCCAGCATGGTGGAAAGATGGAAGGCACGGGTTTAACAGATGTTCCAAATACCCTTTTCCTTTTAGAACTTCCTGTAAAGGCAATTGAAAGAAAACCCAGGGATGTCCTTGTAATAGGCCTTGGTGCAGGTGTAACAGCCTGGGTAGCTGGAAAACAGGCAGGGCATGTTGACATTGTTGAGATAAATCCTGCTGTTGTGGAGATTGTAAAAAAATTTGGCATCCCGGGAACCCTTGATAATAAAGGCCTTTATATAACTGATGCAAGACAGTATCTGCTTTATAATGAAAAAGACTATGACATAATCACCTCTGAGCCCTCTGTGCCATCAGAGGCAATGGCAGCAAATCTCTTTACAAGGGAATTCTATGAGCTCGCCTCGAAAAGACTCAAGCCTGATGGAATAATGTGTCAGTGGGTTCCTGGCTGGGTTTTTAACAGAGACCAGCTCAGGGCAGCTATAAAGACCTTCAGGACAGTATTTTCCTATGTATATGTCTATAAGATTAAGGCATCAAGGGACTATATAATGCTTGGTTCAAAGAGGCCCTTAGATTCAATACCAGGCACAGGCATGTTTATACCCCCATATCTTCCACCTCAATTTGATAGGATGAAAAAGATGGGTGATATAGGCCCTCTCTTTGAGATAGAGCTTGTAAGAGATGCAGAATCTGTAAAGGAGATCCTTGATATGCCTCATATCCCTGTGATTACAGATGACAGGCCTATCATTGAATTCTGGGCAACCCGCAATTTTATGAGATAGGTTATCTGCCCCTCTTTCTGGTAAAATATTCATTATGAGGTATATAATTATTCTCTTATTAGTCCTTTCTCTCTTAACCTTAACAATAAGTAGAAATAAACTCTGGCAGGATGATTTGAAGATGTGGGAGGATGTTATAAAGAAATCACCAAAGAAGATCAGACCCTATATTAATCTTGCCGGTGCCTACCTCATGAGAAACAGGCTTGATGATGCCCTTTCAGTGCTTTTTAAATCCACAGAGGTCTTTAGAGAAGAAATCCTGGGAGGCAATCTTTATTATCTCAGGGCAGCCCTTGAGATATACCTTAATTTTGCAGCAGTCTATGGCATGAAAGGTGATCTGAACAGGGCAATTGAATTCCTCCAGAAGGCCTATGAGACTGCTCCTGAGTCTCCAAAGGCAAATTATGCCATGGCCTATGCACTTATGGAAAAGGGTAACACACAGAATGCAGAGGAATTCCTTAAAAATGCCCTCGCCATAGCTGAAGAGCCAAAGGCATATTTTCTTTATGGAGAGCTCTGTGAAAAACTGGGCAGGTTTGGGGAGGCTATAAATCTGATTAAAAGGGCAATAGAGCTTGAACCAGAAAACAGTTCTTATTTTACCAGACTGGGTTATCTCCTAAAGATTACAGGTAAAACCGATGATGCTGAGAAGGCATGGCTAAGGGCAATAAGACTCACAGATAAAGACCCTGAACCCTATGTAAATCTCGGGTCATTAATGTATGAGAGAGGTCTATTAAAAAAGGCTTACCAATATTACATAAAGGCCCTGGAAATAGACCCAGTCAATTATGAGGCACTTGTGGGTGCGGCAAATGTTATTGATGAGCTCGGGAATTTTGCCCTTGCAAGGGAAATGTATGAAAAGGCAATGAAGGTCGCCCCTGAAAGAAAAGAGGCATATATTGAATATAAAAAGAGTCTTGAAAGACAGGGTAAGAGATGAAAAAATGGGGTCTGCCCCTATTTTTTGTCATTTTAATGGGTATTGTGGCATGGCAGAGGAATCATGTCTTCATGGATGAGGTGAGCCTCTGGAGGGATGTTGTGAAAAAAATTCCTTATAATCAGAGGGCATGGCTTAATTTATCTTTTGCCTGCAGGCAGGTAGGAGATTCAGACTGTGCTATGTATGCATCACAAAAGACACTAGAACTTTATCCAGAACCACTGGCCTTTATGAATCTGGGAAATATAATGCAGGATGCAGGAAGACTGGATGAATCAGAGTCCCTCTATGAAGAGGCTATAAAAAGGGCAGAAGTAGATTCTATTACAGAGGAGATGAAAAGGACAGTTATGAAGCTTTCTTATTATGAACTCGGAAATGTGAATTTTAAAAGGCATGACCTGAAAAGGGCAGAGGATTATTACAGGAAGGCACTTAAGATTGACCCTGAATACAGTCCTGCATGGAATAACCTTGGCTATGTGCTCATGAAGCAGGGCAGGTGTGAGGAGGCGAGGTCTGCCCTTTTTACGGCACTGAAGCTCTCTCCTGAAGATGAGCTCGCAAGGGAGAATCTTGAGCTTCTTAAGGAGTGTAGATGAAGACCTGGCAGCCCATTGTTTTTATTTTTATTACTGTATTTATCGCCTATTCAAATAGCTTTATGGTTCCCTTCCAGTGGGATGATTATAACTATATTGTCAACAATATAAGGATTAAAGATGCAGGAGAACTCTTCAAAAACTGGAATGGCTCAAGGTTCATTGGATTTTTCAGCTTCTGGCTTAACTTCATCACTACAGGCCTTAGACCAGCTCCCTATCACCTTGTAAACCTTACAATACATATTCTCAATTCCTTTATTGTCTTCTTTTTAATAAGGCTTCTGGTCAGGCTCAATTTTAAGGATACCTACAGGGAGTATGAGGACTGGATAGCCCTTGGAGGAGCACTGCTTTTTGGACTTCATCCTGTAAATACTATGGCAGTGACATATATAAGCCAGAGGTTTACAATACTTGCAACACTTTTCTATCTCCTTTCTGTCTTCCTTTATCTTAAGGCAAGGCT
>JBDOIG010000196.1:0-1440 GCA_041082235.1 Thermodesulfovibrionales bacterium
GATATCTTAAGTGATTTCATTATGGCAAGGCATGCCTCATCCTTCATGCCTGCCTGTAAGAGGATAAGACCCTTATTAAACCATGCCTCAGCCATATCAGGTTTGAGCTTCAATGCCCTGTCAATATGCCACAGGGCCTCATCATAATCTCCAAGCTGTGCATAGGTAATACCAAGATTCAAAAGAATACTCGGACTTTCTGGCATAAGGGACCTTGCCTTTTTAAGAAGCCTTAAGGACTCATTTAAATTGCCCTTTACTGCCATTAGATTGCCAAGGTTATTAAGGGCATCTGCATTAAATGGATCAAGGGCTATAGCCTCTCTATATGCCTTCTCTGCCTCATCAAACCTGGCCATATCTTCATAGACAAGTGCAAGCCTGAAATAATGTCCTGAGCTGCCCGGCTCAAGTTCAATAAGCTTATTAAGATTACTGAAGGCACAGGGATAATCCTTTTTTGCCAGACACACATCTGCCATATAAGAGAATGTCTCTTTTTCTGAGACTATGCCAGATGACCTTTTTAATATCTCCTGGGCCTCTGAGATACGACCTGTTTCTAAAAAGATTCTTGCAAGTTTATTAAGGGCTGATAAATTCCATGGGTCTTTTGATAATACCCACTCAAGTTCCCTGATAGCCTCTTCTGGAGGAAGAGTAGCTGCATAGTTAAGCCTTGTCCTTATCTTATTTGGTGATTTTTTTACAGCATCCTCCCAGAGACTTCTCTGTGATAACCAGACAGAATTCCTTAAAAATGTAGCTATGCCAAGGACAATCATAACGACAGACATAAGGATTAAAAGTCTCTTACCATATCTTTTCAAAGGTATGAACCAGAGGACTGTTCCTGCAATAACGAGTATAAAACCTGTAAAGGGAAGATAAAGCCTGTGTTCAAATATAACATCTGTGATTGGTATTATACTTGATTCAACTGAAAGTGTAATGTAATACCAGAGAATCCCTGCACCAATAAGCTGCCCATGACTTGACCTTTTAATAAGAACAATTGCAGTAATAATCAATGTAATATGGACGATCATTGCAAAAAATGTATCTGCCTCAAGGAGGCTTCTTGAAAGTGGATAGTCATAATCAATATTAAGATTGACAGGTAAAAAAAGAAGCCTCATATAGGTAATTAAGACCCTGAATTCTGTAAAGAGATAAACATGTCTTGGAATATCAAGTGTTTCTATGGTCTTTTGAAGAAGGCTCTGCTCTTTTATCGTCCATAAAGCATCTATCCTGCTTAATGGAATGATAAAGAGCGTCAGGAGCAAAGGTATCAGATATCTCCATGGTCTTTCTGACTTGAAGTAGAGGAATTCAAGGAGCAATATTATAAAAGGAATGGTAAAGGTAATCTCCTTTGTCTTCATGGCAAGTATAGCTGTAAGGATGGAGAGGATATATAAAAGAGAAGACCTTTGA
>JBDOIG010000203.1:0-4704 GCA_041082235.1 Thermodesulfovibrionales bacterium
ATAAAAATATAAAACAATAGCACGGTATGCCTCAAGGCCTTTATAAAGCTCAAAGGGGCAGAGCTCAAAGGGGCTTTTCGCCCCTTTGAAACCCCAGAAATAAATTTTTAAAGTTTAAATTTAAATTAATATAAAGGGGAGCTTTGAGGGGTGTTGCCCCTCAAGCTCTGTAACTAAAGGTTTATCACCCAGCTGGTGAAGTAATTGAGGGACAAAGTCCCTCAAACTCCCTATTAGATAATTTTAATTCTATTTTTGGGGTTTTAAAAGTGCGAAGCCCCTGTTATGTTTGGTAATGTTGATTTAATAGTTTACATTAAGGTGTCGCAATAAAGTCTTTTCGGCATACCCCGTATCTGTCGGCAGGTTACGATGCCTATAAAAACTTGACAATCCATATCTTATTTGATATAACTCTAATATAAATAAAAATCCCAGGAGGAGGTGTTTTATGCCCGTATTAGAATATGGTGGGTTAAAGGTAAATGTGGATGATGAAGGATTTCTTGTAAATTTCGATGACTGGAATGAGAAAGTGGCCTGTGCCCTTGCTGAAAGAGAAGGTGTCGAGGAGCTTACTAAAGAAAAGATTGATATCCTGAAATTCATCAGGGAATATTACAAAAAATATAATTATTTCCCTATTCTTCATGCTATCTGTCTTAATGTTCAACAGCCAAGAAACTGTGTAGCTCAGCAGTTTGTAAGCCCCCTTCAGGCATGGAAACTTGCCGGTCTTCCAAGACCTGATAATGAGGTCAGGAACATCCTTGAAGGGCAGACCCCTGGATAATTTTACTTAGAAGGAGGCGATATGAAGATATTAGTTTTTTATTACAGCACCTATGGTAATGTCTATAAGATGGCGAAGCTTGTTGCAGAAGGTATAAGCCAGGTGCCGGGAGTTGAGTCAGTAATAAGAAGGGCTCCTGAACTTATTCCAGAGTCTGTTATTCAGTCAAGACCTGATATGAAGGCAGGTGCTGAGATGCAGAAGGATGTTCCAATTGTTAGCCTTGATGATTTTAAAGAGGCATCAGCCTATGCCTTTGGAACACCAACAAGATTCGGTAATGTCTGCTCCCAGCTAAAGAATGTCATAGACCAGCTTGGCCCACTCTGGATGAACAGGGTCTTTGAGGGTAAGCCTGCTGGCATATTTGTATCAACAAGCACAATTCACGGAGGTCAGGAATCAACAATCCTTACATTGATGACAGTGCTTCTTCACTTGGGGTGCGTGATTGTTGGTGTTCCTTATTCAGTACCTGACCTTTATCTAACAAAGGGTGGTGGCGCACCTTATGGGCCCGGGCATGTAGCGGGTGCTGACAATATGAGAGATATTGACGAGAATGAGGCAAATATCTGCAGGGCCTTTGGTAAAAGGCTTGCAGAGATAACAATTAAACTCAACAAATAGGGAGGGCATTATGGCATACACAGCAAAGGATTACTCAAAACTTATTGGTATGCCTGGATTCAGTGAGACACTCTTGAAAAATCATTTTACCCTTTATCAGGGGTATGTAACAAACACGAATAAACTCCTTGATCAACTTGAGGCAATGATTAAAGATGGCAGGGCTGGAACACCTGAATATGCAGAGCTCAAGAGAAGGCTTGGGTGGGAATTCAATGGAATGAGGCTTCATGAATATTATTTTGAAAATCTTGGAGGTAATGGGCAGATAAAAAGAGATGGAAACCTGGCAAAAAAGCTGGCTGAGTCCTTTGGAAGCTATGAAAACTGGGAGAAGGATTTTAAATCAACAGGCACAATAAGGGGTATTGGCTGGGTGATATTGTATCAGGATTTAATAAATGGAAAGCTTATCAACTTCTGGATAAATGAGCATGATGTTGGGCATCCTTCAGGATGTAATCCCCTTTTGATAATGGATGTCTTTGAGCATGCCTTTATGATTGACTATGGTCTTAAAAGGGCAGACTACATAGAGGCATTTTTTAAAAACATAAACTGGGATGCAGTTGGGGCAAGGCTTAAATAGGAGGAAAGGGTGATATTCATAGAGAAAGACTATGACCGTATACTCAGGCTATTTGGTGAGGAGTATTTTATATCCAGGATTGAATATGTACCTGATATAAAAGAATGGACACGAAAGAAGAAGATTGAGCTTTCAGAGCCAGGACAGTTCATGAAGCTCATATCAGAGCATGGCTCACTTGTGATGATAATTCAGTCTGATATAAAGGATGAAATACTAAATGGTATAATTAATGGGCTTTCTGTAAGGTGGTCTCTTAAGGACAATGTGAATAACCCAGCAGATAAACTGAACAGCACAAAGAAAAGGCTTGTTTATTGTTTTTTGAAGGAATATATAAGGACAAGGCTTGATGAAGAACTTGCTCAGGATGAGTGGGTTATAAAGGAGATGGAAAAACTCGGATATTTTACAGAATAGGAGGAAATAGATGAATGCACTGGAGATAGCAAGAAAGATGGAGACCGATGCCATTAAGTTTTATAAGGAAGCTGCAGAGAAGGCAAGGCATCCAGCAGGTAAGAAGATGTTTCTAAGTATTGCAGAGGATGAAAAGAGACACCTTCAACTCATTGAGGAGCTTATAAAGGGTATGGACATTAAACCTGGAGATGTTAGCCCCATGAAAAGGATTAAGACCATCTTTGAAGAACTTAAAGACCAGATGCTCCACAGGATTGAGGCAACTGATGATGAACTTGAGGCATTCAGGATAGCAAAGGATATGGAAAATGAAGGCATTGAATTTTATAAAAAGGCCGCATCAGAGGCAAAGACAGATAAAGAGAGAAAACTCTTTGAGAGATTAATAAAGGAAGAAGAACAGCACTATACAGTCTTTGCAAATACCTATTTCTTCCTCTCAAATACAGGAAACTGGTTCATGTGGGAAGAGCATAGTATTGTTGATGGAGGCACACCCTGGGCATAGGATTGAGATTGGATAAAGAAGGGTAGGGTAATCCTACCCTTCTAAGATATATTTAGCATGAGCTCTTACATTTACAGGTAGTTGCCAGCTTCTTTGTTACCTTCCTGATTGTCATCTCAAACACCCCCTTTCAAAACCCTTCAGGGTTTAATACATTATAACACAAATAAGAGTATTTCAACCTTCTTTATACATCTCACACCTGTAAAGGTCTTTACCATATTCATCTCCCAGAAGCTTTGCCCTGTATCTGCAACCACCTCTGCACGAGTCTATGTATTCGCAGTCACATTTGAGTTCTTCAAGCCTTACTGGCCTGATCCTGGCCCAGCATTTCCTCAAGCCATCATTTATTGTACCCACAGGGTTTTCTCCATAGAAGGTGCATTTTGCGATACTTCCATCAGCCATCACTGCCATAAGGTGCAGTCCACAGGCAAAGCCTTCAATGGATGCATGCATCCCTCCTCCAAATCCATATCTGAGGAATCTGCCAGCTTCTTCTGGTTTTAGCTGGAACCCTGGATGCTCTTTGGGTCTCCCTGTAGCACATGGTACATCCACATTCCACTCCTTTATACCAAGGTCTTTAAAAAGCCTTTCCATTCCATCAAATTCATCAAGGTTATCCCTGTGAACCATGGTTGCCACTGATACATCAAACCCCTCTTTTATGGCAAGCTCAAGACCATTCATTGCCTTCTTGAATGTCCCCTTTCCCCTCAGTGCCTCATGACCCCTCTCAAGTCCATCTATGCTTATCTGTATCTCATCAACATTGAGTCTTTTTAATATCTCTCTATTAAGAAGTATTCCATTGGTGAATAAGACCTTTCTAAGGAAAAAATCTGGCAGTATATCATTAAATCTTTTAAACTCAGAATGAAGAAGTGGCTCACCGCCACTTATCAATACCCTTAAGCCCTGAAGCTCCTCAAACTCTCTTAGGACCCTTTTAATATCCCTTAGAGCCAGCTCCACAGGTCTGTTTTCTTTAATATAGCAGTGCCTGCACCTTAGATTACATCTTTCAGTTATCTGAAGCTCAAGGTATCTCAAAGATGGTTCTGGAGATTTAATAACAGGAGGTCTTTTTAAGATATCTTTTAGACTGCTCAGTATCCCCTCTTCAATGCAATAATCCAGAAACTCCTTATCATCAGTTTCACATCCATCCTGACAGGTAGTCAAAAATTCAAAGGCTTTTATATCAAGTTCATAGAGCTCATCTCTTTTAATATGATATACAGAGGGCTTTTCAAGCCATTTAAGACAGGCATATGATGATAGATAATAAGGCATATAATAGGATAACATGAATGCCATTTACTGGCATTCTGTCATAGGTTCTCATTGTAATTGCTGATAAGAATGGCAGGGCATACCGAAAGGCCTTTAATGGCGACACAAATCCATAATACATGATAATGTAAAAAGTCTGAATCCTGAATCTTGAATCCTGTATCCGGACATTGTGCTTTTATAAAAACCTTGAGACAGCCCGCTACTGCCCAGCGGGTTTCTGATGCCAGGTTTGAACCCAAATTTGCTATTAGAAACATTTCCTGATTATCGGGGTATGCCTAAAAGCCTTTATAAAGCTCAAAGGGGCAGAGCTCAAAGGGGCTTTTCGCCCCTTTGAAACCCCAGAAATAAATTTTTAAAGTTTAAATTGAGCTTTGAGGGGCGTTGCCCCTCAAAGCTCTGTAACTAAAGGTTTATCACCCAGCTGGTGAAGTAATTGAGGGACTTTATCCCTCA
>JBDOIG010000213.1:0-1459 GCA_041082235.1 Thermodesulfovibrionales bacterium
AGGATTCTGATTTTATCTCAATGTGATATTTTTCTCTCAGAGACTTTAACCATCTCCTGTAAGATTCTTCAAATCTTTGAGATTCCAGTATCTGCCGAACATATCTCTGCGCCTCTTCTGCTGTCATCCCACCTATACGGTCCTCTACTTTTAAGATATAAAGACCCTTTTCTGTCCAGAAAGGCTTACTTATCTCTCCTGGCTTAAGACCTGCTATTGCCTCTCTGAACTGGGCTGATAGGTCAGAGCTTTTGATATAACCAAGATCACCCCCTGGAATTTTCAGCTCCTCAGAATAAATTAGCACCACCCTTTCAAAGGGCTCACCGGCCCTCAGCTTCTCAACAATAGTATTAAGCTTTTGCTGGAAGGCCTCTATCTCTGATTCCTTTGGTCTTTTAAGGAACAGCTGTCTTAATCTAACAATCTCAGGGCCTGTTAATTCAGGATGGCTCTCAAGGTATGCCTTCACCTCAGCATCAGTCACAACTATCCTGCTCCTTATCTCCTGTGATACAACTTTACTTATTATGATCTGCTCTGAAAGAGCCTTTCTGTAGCTCTCAAGGGTGTATCTCTCTCTTTTAAGGGTCTCAATAAAGGTTGCCTCATCCATTGAATATTTTTTCTTTATTCTATCAATTGCCTCATCCACCTCTTCCTTTGATGCCTCAATCCCCAGTGAATTTGCCTCCTTGAGGATAACCCTTGAATTTATATATACCTCGAGAAGGGCATCTTTATTGGCTTCAAAGAATTTCCTTTTTTCAGAAGGCGAGAGGGCTCTTACTTCATCCTGAGCAAGAAACTCCATCTCCCTGTAAAGCTCGCTCCATGTAATCGGCTCATTATTAATAACAGCCACTACCTCATCAAGAAGGACACTACTGGAGCCCCGGACTGAAGCCACCAGCAGAAAGGCAGTAAGGAGCATGATGAGCATAATCTGCAATCTAAGATTCATAATTTTTAATTCGTGAATCTATACCCCCTCACAAGATTAAATTTCTCACTTAAAAACTTATATTGTATTTTATCTTTGCCTTCTTTCTGTTTATATCAACAAGATGGGCCATCAATTCCTGTCTTCTCTGCTGGAGGATCATTGCCTTTATCTGGGGCTTTGCCTCATCAAAGGAAAGAACCCTTGATGCCTCCCGATTCTTTATCCTGAAGATATAATAGGCATTGTCCTTTCCCTTATAAGGACCATATGCCTGATTCAGTTTTGCTGTCTTCATAGCAGTCCCTATCTCCTTCGAGATAGTATCAGGGTTCAGCCAGCCATAATCTGTGACAGAGGCCTTATTCTCCTTCAGGAGTCTATCAGCAAGCTTATCAAAGTCCGCTCCTTTTTTGATTTCCTCCATCGCTGCCTTTGCATCAGCTTCGGTATTTATCTGGACAATCTTCACGAATACTGCTTCAGGCTTGAGAAAGGGGACCTGACTCTTTTTAT
>JBDOIG010000253.1:0-5075 GCA_041082235.1 Thermodesulfovibrionales bacterium
GTAAAAAACTCGCCTTGGTAGCAGTGGCTAATAAATTGATTAGGCAGGCCTTTGGGGTACTAAAAAACAATAGACAGTATATGGCTAATTTCCATCTTTACAGAAAAAGCCTTTGCAGATGTTGACAGGAATATGGAACAATTTACGATGTATTTTTATATGCTTGAACTCATGTCTTTACAGCAGGTATAATTATTAAATGAAAAAGAAAAAGACTCTTTTTATTTTCTTCCTCAGCCTTTTTATCTTATTCAGTTTTTCAGGAGCAGGCTATCTTGCCATTGCCAGGGGAATCCCTGGTATAGAGGAGATAAAGGCTCATAAGAGCTATAAGGGTGCAAAGGTCTTTGCCAATGATAATGTCCTTATAGGTGAGCTTACGATTGAAAGAGGAATTCATATATCTATAAAGGATATACCTCGTTATATCATAGATGCGGTGGTAGCAACAGAGGATGAAAGATTCTGGCGACATGGTGGTCTTGATTACATAGCCATAACAAGGGCCCTGATACAGGATATCCTTCATGGAGAGATTAAACAGGGCGGAAGCACAATTACACAGCAGCTTGCGAAGGTAATGTTTTTGAGTCCTGAAAGGACACTCTCAAGAAAGATAAAGGAGGCTGTCCTTGCAATCAGGCTTGAAAAGAATATGACAAAGGAGGAGATACTTGAACAGTATCTTAACAGGGTCTATTTCGGGCATGGTGCCTATGGTATTGAGATGGCATCAAGGATATATTTTGGAAAGTCAGCAAGGCAGCTCAGGGTGCACGAAGCAGCCCTCCTTGCAGGACTCATAAGGGCACCAAATCTATACAGTCCTTATAACAACATTGTGAGGGCAAGGGAGCGGCAGCTTTATGTCCTTTCCAGGATGAAGGAAGCCGGTTTTTTAAATAAGGAGGAATTTGAAAGGGTATCGTCCCAACCTATTGAGATTGCCGGTTCAAAATCCGAGATATTTGTCAATCACTATTTTCTTGATTATGTAAAAAAATATCTTATCTCCAGATATGGAGAGGATATAGTCTATAAGGGTGGGTTAATGGTCTATACCACTCTGGACAGGCAGATGCAGTTAGCAGCTCAGAAGGCCCTGAGGCATGGCCTCAGAGAACTTGATAAGAGAAAAGGATGGAGGGGTGTAATAGCCCATAAAGATATAGACCCTGAAAAAGAACTCCTTGAGAAAGATAAAAAAGAGGTAACCATAGAGTATTCTTCAGGTTCTCAGGATGTGGTTACTGGATTAGTTCTAAAGGTCTCTCCTGACAGGGCAGTGGTAAAGGCAAAAGGACTGATTGGTACACTTTTACTGAAGGATGCGGAATGGGCAAAGGTGCAGTACAATCCAAAGACAAATACATCAAGGAACATTGAGAAATTCAGCCTTTCCTCTATATTAAAACCAGGTGATGTCATATATGTTGGTATGAAAAATCTTAATACGAAGAGATCTACTGCTGAATTTACACTTGAGCAAGAACCGGAGGTTGAAGGTGCGGTTGTGGCAATAGAGCCCTATACAGGATTTATAAAGGCCATGGTAGGTGGTTTTGATTATTCAAAGAGTGAGTTTAATCGTTCAGTCTATGCAAAGAGACAGCCTGGCTCAGCCTTTAAGCCTGTTATATACGCAGCTGCTCTTGAAAATGGTTTTACACAGGCAAGCATAATTGTGGATGAGCCTGTAATATTTGATGAGGAGAAGGAGACAGAATGGTCTCCAAAGAACTTTGATGGTAAATACTGGGGCCCGACCCCTCTTGTTGATGCCCTTGCCTATTCAAGAAATGTTATCACGGTAAAGCTTGTTGAGTCTATAGGGATTCAAAAGGTAATTGACTTTGCCCGTCTTGTAGGTATTAATGCTGAGATGCCCAGGGATTACAGTCTTTCTCTGGGGTCTTTAAGTATCTCTCCCCTTGAGCTTACTCAGGCCTATACAACATTCGCAAGTTATGGTATGAGGGGTAATCCAGTAGCGGTGAGATATATTGTTGATGAAAGTGGTAAGGTTATAGAAGAGAATCAGCCATCTCCTGAAGAAGCGATAAGCCCTCAGACTTCTTTTCTCATAACATCCATGATGAAGAATGTGGTTGCCTATGGAACAGGTTGGAGGGCAAAGGAGCTTGGCAGACCTGTAGCAGGCAAAACGGGTACAACAAATGAATACAGGGATGCCTGGTTTATTGGTTATACACCGCAGATTGTTGCTGGTGTATGGGTTGGATATGATGACATGAGACCTATAGGAGAACATGAAACAGGTGCAAGGGCTGCCTTACCCATATGGTTGAATTTTATGAAATCCATAGACCTTGGACCTGTTGAGGATTTTCAGGTGCCAGATGGTATTGTTGCGAGATATGTTGATAAATCTACAGGTCTTCTTGCTGATGAAGGAAGAACAGGTGTAATGCTTGAATTCTTTAAAGAGGGTACCGAGCCCAGAGAATATGCGCCTTTACCAGGAGAGACCATAACAGAACCTCTGAGACCTTCTGAACCAGGCCCTGTAAGGCCTGAATATGACTGAAAGGAGGGTTTGTCATGAAAACATTAAGTCTTACAAAAAACTGTGCCCTTTTCATTTTAATTTTCTTCTCATTCTTATTGTATGCTTCCGATGTCGTGTCTCAACCTCCAGAGGATATCTATAATCTTGCAGTTAATGCGTACAAGGCAGGAGATTTTAAAGGTGCCTCCCGGTATCTTGAAGAGTATGTAAAGTTGAGGCCAGAACCACAGGCCTATTATCTACTTGGTTATTCCTACTACAAACTTAAACTTTTTGATAAGGCGGAATCAGCCTTTAATGAGGCCTATCTCATTGATCCTGAACTCATTCCACCAAGATTGGATTCAGATAAGGCAAAATCTGCTCAATAACAGGCAGTTACAGAGGTATAGAGGCTTCAGGCTGAAAGGCAAAATTCTATTGAAATAATTAGAGCGAGGTAAATAGGGATGAACAACAATCTCTCTGAAAGGATATTCAGACAATATGATATAAGAGGAGTCTGGGGGAAGGACCTTACTCCTGAGGGTATAAGAAGAATTGCCTCAGCCTATGCCTTTTACTTATTCAAGGTTCTTGGGGGTTTTGACTTAAAGGAGAGGAGACCAAAAATTACTATTGGAAGGGATATAAGACTTTCCTCACCCGAGATAGCTGGGATTATTATTGAGACCCTCCTGAGGTCAGGCTTTGATGTTATAGACCTTGGTGTCTGTCCAACGCCTTTACAGTATTATTCTCTTTACAGACTTCATGCAGATGGAGGCATAATGATTACAGCAAGTCATAATCCTCCTGAGTTTAATGGTATGAAGCTTTCTGTTGGAAAAGAGACCCTTTATGGTGAATACATAGCAGACATAAGGGATTTTGCTAAAAAAAATAGTTCTATAAAGGATGTCCTTGGGAGAGAGCCATCTCCTGGCAACTTAAGTTCCTTTGATATTATTGGAGCCTACAGGCAGAGGATGAAAGAGGAATTTGATAATATCGGGGAAGGAATAAAGATAGTGATTGATTCAGGAAATGGCACCGCAGGCCTCATTGCTCCCTTTATCTTAAGGGATATAGGATGCAATGTAATAGACCTTTTTTCAGAGCCGGATGGAAGATTCCCTCATCATGAGCCAGATCCGGTTGCGGTAAAAAACCTCAGTTATCTGATAGATACTGTAAAGAAGGAAAAGGCGCATTTGGGAGTAGGTTATGATGGTGATGCAGACAGGATAGGAGTGGTGAGTTCAGATGGAGAAATAATCTGGGGAGATAGATTAATGATAATCTTCTCACGGGCAATTTTGAAGGAGAGACCAGGGGCATCAATAATTGGAGAGGTAAAGTGCTCACAGACGCTTTTTAATGATATAAGGGCAAATGGCGGGACACCCATAATGTGGAAGACAGGCCATTCCCTAATAAAGGCAAAGATGAAGGAGACAGGAGCGGTTTTAGCTGGTGAGATGAGTGGTCATATGTTTTTCAAGGATAGATACCATGGATATGATGATGCCATATATGCAACATTAAGGCTTGTTGAGATAATAAATAAAGAGGGTAAAAAAACGCTGCAGGAACTTCTAAGAGGAGTACCTCAGCTCCTATCAACTCCGGAGATTCGTTTTGAGTGTCCTGATGAGATTAAATTCAGGGTTGTTGAAGAAGTGAAAAAATATCTTAAAGGCTATGAAATTATTGATATTGATGGTATAAGAGTAAATACTCGGGATGGATGGGGTCTTGTAAGGGCCTCTAATACACAACCTGCCCTGGTGATGAGATTTGAGGCAAAGGATAAAATCTCTCTTGACAATATAAGGTTGTTAATTGAAAAGGCACTTAAAAAAGCAATGGACTCAGTAACAAAGTGAAGGAGCAATTAACCCTTCTTCATTAATTTTTTTGATAGATAAACAATGCAATCCTCGCAGACCTTGCCAGAATTTTTCTGGCATATCATCCTGTTTAGCTCCCAGCAGGGTTTTGATTTATCAATGAAGGCAGAGCAGTTTTTTCTTTTTTCTTCAGAACACTGGGTAATCTCCCAGCACGGGGCATACTCAAGGAGTTTTTTAATTCCTTCTATGCTGATCTTTTTTTCATGAATAAGCTCTCTCACACATTGAAGCCATTTTATATCATTTTCTGAATAATAGCGATTTTTATTCCTCCTTGAGGGTTTTATCAGGCCATGTTTTTCATATAGCCTCAGGGTCTGATCCGTTGTCCCGAGGAGTTCTGCCACCACTCCAATAGGATAGAGGGGGAGGCTCTTTTTTTCTTGCTCTGAAAGAGACTTAATTGTATCTTTTTTAGATTTCATACAGATTTCAAAATAAAATATCTGATGATTCTAATTATAAACATATTTAAAGCCAAAAATGCAAGTCTAATATCTAACCGTAAATTGTTCCATATTCCTGTCAACATCTGCAAAGGCTTTTTCTGTAAAGATGGAAATTAGCCATATACTGTCTATTGTTTTTTAGTACCCCAAAGGCCTGCCTAATCAATTTATTAGCCACTGCTACCAAGGCGAGTTTTTTAC
>JBDOIG010000265.1:0-4450 GCA_041082235.1 Thermodesulfovibrionales bacterium
ACTGGCCATTTTCTAATGGCAAATTTTAGTATACCAACTGGTTATTTGACTATTTTTAAGATATTCTGTTAAAGTAAAAAGCTTTATTTAATTAATTTAAGAGGTGGAGGAATGGATTCAAAAAAGAAAAAAACGCCTTCTAAAAAGACAGGTAGCACAAAGAAATTAAAAAAGAGCACAAAAGCTGGGTCCCAGAAAAATAAAAAGATTTTTGGTAGTGTCAGTAGGGTTAAGGAAAAAACAACCTCATCCAAGGTGGCTAAAAAGCCTGTCTCTAAAGCTGGTAAAACAGAAACTCTTTCCAATATATCTCGGAAGGATGCAATCAAATTCATTAAATCGCAGTTACTCAATCAAAAAAAGATTCTTCTTGGAGAGGCTGGTGCTACATTAAATAATATGCCGGCAGCAATACTTTATCCTGACCTGGGAGACCAGGCTGGAATGGAAATAGAAAGGAATTTCCTGCTGAGATTAAGAGGAAGAGAGCAGAAGCTTCTTAAAAAGATTGATGAAGCGCTCGAAAGGATAGAGAACGGCACCTTCGGTCTCTGTGAGATATGCGGCAAGGAAATAGATTTAAAAAGACTGATGGCAAGACCTGTGACAACTATGTGTATAGAGTGCAAGATTGAACAGGAAGAAGAAGAAAGACTCAGGGAGATATAATTCCTCAGAAGCTAAGATTGAAAACTCTTCTTTGAAGCCTGAAGTGTATCCCCCAGCATATTAAAGGACAGGGCAGTAATTGCAATTGCCAGGCCAGGAAAAAGAACCATCCAGGGATCGCTGAGCATATAGGCCCTTGAAGAGCTTATCATACCTCCCCAGGTAGGTACAGGTGGCTGCGCACCAAGTCCAAGGAAACTTAATGCAGCCTCAGAAAGTATAAAACCTCCTATCTTCATGCTCATGTAAACAGAACCGAGATAAAAACACTGGGGCATTATATGTCTGATGAGTATCCTTGTTTCACTGGCACCAATAGCCCTTGCTGCCTGAATAAAGTATTCATCTCTGATAGTTAAGACATATCCTCTTATTAACCTTGCAAAGGGTGCCCATCCAACAAGGGAAAGCGCTATCATCACAGTATAGATATTCTGTGGTAATACAACAGATATTGCCATGGCAAGGAGGAGCGAAGGAAAGGCCATCAGGAGATCCACTACCGCCATAATAACCATGTCAAGCCTTCCTCCAATAAATCCAGAAACTGTACCTGTTATAAATCCTGCGGTGAAGGATAAGAGGGCTGCTGAAATAGCAACAGAAAGTGAAATCCTTCCTCCAAATAGTATCCTTGAAAATAAGTCCCTTCCTTTCTGGTCTGTTCCAAAGGGATGTTGCCAGGATGGGGGATTCCTTATCGCATCAAGGTCCATTTCATAAGGATTATAAGGAATGAGCAGGGGTCCAAAAATCACACTTAATAAAATAAAAATTATAATACTGAGGGATATGGTCTTCATAACTTGCTGTCTTGCCCCAATCTTACCCTTGGATCGAGAAAATGATAAAGTATGTCCACGAAAAGGTTTATAGCTATAAAGATCATCGTCGCGGTTATAATGCATCCCATCACTACAGGATAATCTCTCTTCATAATGCCTTCAAAGGTGAACCTTCCTATACCATTCCATCCAAATATTGTCTCTGTAAGGACAGCTCCACTCAGATAGCTCCCGAAATCTATTCCTATGACCGTAACAACAGGAATAATAATATTTCTCATAATATGCACTGAGTATAATCTGAAAGGACTTATACCCTTGGAAAGTGCTGTCTTTATAAAAGGCATGGAAGAGGTCTCTATAACCATTGTCCTTGTAATCCTCGTTATGGATGCAATAGCAGGCAGTGAAAGGGTTACTGCTGGAAGGATGAGGAATCTAAGGCCCGTGCCTGAGGGAGGCAAAAGCTTAAGCTGAAGACTGACAATGTAGATCAATATAAGACCTATCCAGAATACAGGCACACTCAAACCTGTAATTGCAAAACCTGAGACAAATCTGTCAATCATAGAACCATTCTTCAGCCCTGATATAAAACCCGCCAGTAATCCGATCGGGATTGCTATAAGCATTGCAGCCATAGCAAGCAGGGTGGTATTTGGAAGTTTTTCAAGTATATCATCAATTACCTTTCTCTGAGTAAAGTAGGATCTTCCCATTTCGCCTTTAAAAAGCATCAAAATATATCCTCCATATTGATGGATGATACCTTTCTCTGTACCAAGATATCTCTTTATCTTTTCAATGTCCTCTGCTGATGCCCTTTCGCCTGCCATTATAAGGGCAGGGTCTCCAGGGATGGCCTTAAGGATTATAAAGGAAATAAAGGTTATTCCAAGAAGAAGTGGAATTAATAGGAAAATTCTCTTAATTATATAAAATGCCATCACTCACCAATAAAAATCCCTGCTGAATAGATTATAATTCCTTTAACATGGGCCATTGTCTATCTCGTGCAGACAGAAGTGGCTCCTTAATTGGCCAGTCTATGTTAAGCTCAGGGTCATTCCATATTATTCCTGCCTCATGCTCGGGTGAATATTCCCTTGTTGTTTTATAAAGGACCTCTGCACGCTCACTTATTACCTGAAAACCATGGGCAAAACCAGGAGGGATATAGAGCATCTTTTTGTTCTCCTCTGAAAGTATCACACTTACCCATCTGCCAAAGGTCGGTGAATCCCTTCTTATATCAACAGCCACATCAAATATCTTTCCTCTAATGCACCTTAGCAATTTCCCCTGTGCCTCTGGCTCCTTTTGAAAATGAAGGCCTCTTAAGACTCCTCTTAGGGAGGAGGAATGATTATCCTGAACAAACTCCTCAGTGATACCAGCCTTAAAAAAATCAGAACGCTTGTAAAACTCAAGAAAAAAACCCCTGTTATCACCAAATACCACTGGCTCTATAAGGATAAGGTCAGGAATCTCAAATCTATGAAATCTGAAAGGCATACTCTATGACTCCTCAGCAATCTGCAGAAGATACCTTCCATAGGAATTCTTCTTTAAAGGCTCTGCAAGCTTAAGGAGCTGTGCTTTTGTTATATAGCCGAGCCTGTAGGCGATCTCCTCTATGCAGGCGATCTTGAGCCCCTGCCTCCGCTCAATGATTCTTACATATTCTGCTGCATCAAGGAGGGAATCATAGGTACCTGTATCAAGCCATGCAAAACCCCTTCCCATGAGCTCAACCCTGAGCTTACCATTTTTAAAATATTCATTATTAAGGTCAGTTATCTCAAGCTCACCCCTTCTTGATGGCTTTAAGGTCTTTGCTATCTCTGGAGCTTCTTTATCATAAAAATAAAGACCTGTTACTGCATAATTTGATTTTGGCCGTTCAGGTTTTTCTTCAATGGAGATCACATTACCTGAGCTATCAAACTCCACAACGCCATATCTCTGAGGATCAGCCACCCAGTAACCGAATATTGTAGCACCATCTTTATAAGTAGAGACCTTTCTTAAAAGCTCAGGCAGTCCATGACCAAAGAAGATATTATCTCCAAGGATAAGCCAGACATTGTCATTATCAATAAAGTCCTCTCCAATGATAAGTGCCTCTGCGATACCCCGTGGCTCTGGCTGAACTGCATAGGAAAAGGAAAGCCCGAGCTGACTTCCATCATTAAAGAGTCTTTTGAATCTATCAATATCCTCGGGGGTTGAGATTATAAGTATATCCTTCACACCTGCAAGCATCAATGTTGCAAGGGGATAATAGATCATGGGCTTGTCATAGACAGGTAATAACTGCTTTATTGTGCTGATTGTTATGGGATAAAGCCTTGTGCCACTTCCTCCAGCAAGAATGATACCTTTCATAAATAACTCCCTGTGCCAAGGATTATTAAAATACTATAAAGTATAGCACAAACTTTAATCACTGAGACCGGGGCAATCCATCTTGCCTCTCCTTAAGTGCCCTTCTTATAATTATTCATGCCTGTGAGACTCATTATCTTTGACCTTGACGGAACCCTCGTGGATTCAAGGATGGATATTACAAATGCCATTAACTATGCCTTAAAGGATTACGGCATTGGACCTTATACTGTAGAGGAGATAACCTCCCTTGTGGGAAGGGGTATTACAAAACTTATAGAAGACCTTATTAAACCCTATAAAGAAATTCCTATTAATAATGTCATTGAAAGATTCCTTGAGCATTATGAAAGGCATATTATTGACAATACAAGGCCCTACGCTGGTGTAAAGGAGACCCTTGAGGAGCTCAGGGATTATAAAAAGGCTGTTATATCAAACAAAAGAGAATATCTATCAAAAAAGACCCTTGAAGGCCTCGGGTTGTTAAGATACTTTGAGATTGTCCTTGGAAGTGATAGCACACCTGAGAAAAAACCATCACCCCTGCCTGTAAGGATGGTTCTTGAGAAATTGAATATCCCTGCCAGTGAGGCAGTCATTGTCGG
>JBDOIG010000166.1:0-1581 GCA_041082235.1 Thermodesulfovibrionales bacterium
AGGATGTTAGTTTCACAGTTACTTCAGGAAGATGGAGTCCGCTCTCCGCAAGAACATGTTGCTGTGTTTGAATGCTATTGAACGAAGCGGCTCACTTAACGAATGGAGCCAATATGTTTTGTTTCACTCCGCCTGCGGCTAAACCAGCCCGCAAGGTGTAGCAGAGGATATAAATGTCATCAACATACAAGAATGAGTTTAAGATGGTTTTACAAAAGCATATCATTGGGGAAGAAGAAATTCATTTCTGCTATTCGAGAATAAAATAGAATAGAAGGCATTGGGCTGACTCAGTGATGAGAATAGAGAGGCATTTACAAAGATGAAAAACCTCTCACCTAAAAATATAATATGACCTTTATCTTAAATTCCTTCATCCTAAAAAAAAATCTGGCTCTATACGAAATGTTGAAAGCATATACATAAGCAAATAAGAGCATATAGAATACCCTCTATCTCTTAAAACTGAAGATTTAACAAAGGACAGGGGGTATCTATATGCGTGATTATTTTCTCACAAAGTTATTAGGAATTCAAGGCTGGTATGTAAAGGGCAAGGAGATAACGGAAGAAAAGGGGCAGCAGAAGCTGATATTGGATATAGAACGTGAAGGCAGTATCTATATTTGTAGCGGATGCGGAGATACATTTAAAGAGGCATACAAATGGAGACAGCAGGAAGTGAGGCATTTATTGTTGTGGGAGCATCCTACATATTTGAGGTTTACAAAATATAGGGTCAAATGTCCAAGATGTGGGCTAAAGGCAGAGCGGCTACACTGGCTTTCCTTTTATGGGAGGGTTACCCAAAAGCTGGCCAGACTGGTTTATGAGCTGTGCAAGGTATTAACAGTTCAGGCTACATCTAAGTTTTTGCTTCTCCATAAAGATACGGTAAAAGGGATAGACAAAAAGGCAATAAAAGAAGCACATAAAAGCAGGTCATTAGATGGGATAACGGTGTTAGGACTTGATGAGATAGCTATTGGTAAGGGGCATAAATATTGGCATATAATACATGCCTTGGATGGTCCTCTGGGCCCTGAAGTTATACATATAGGTGAGGGGCGTAAAGAAGAGGATCTGGAACCATTTTGGAAAAGGTTTGGCAAAAAGAGGGCTAATAAGATAACCCATGCAGTGATGGATATGTGGAAGGGTTTTACAAGGAGTTTCAAAGCTCATTGCCCATCTGTGAGGATTATCTATGATAAGTTCCATATAATGAGGCATCTACTTAATGCCCTAAATGAGATAAGGAAGGCGGAGTTCAGGCGAGCAAGAAAGAAGATGAAAGGACTTCTCTGTGGCAAGAAATTCATACTCCTTAGCCGAGTAGCGAACCTAAAGAGGGATGCTATGAAGGCCCTTAGAGACCTCCTGAGGGTAAATAGAAGACTCTACAAGGCACATCTGTTGAAGGAGAACTTTGGTCAGTTTTGGTCCTATCACTCTAAGAAATGGGCATTAAGGTTTTGGCAGAGATGGAAAAGGCAGCTTAAATGGCAGAGGCTTGAACCTTATAAGAGATTTGCCAAACTCATAGACAGACACATAGAGGGGATATTAGCTTGTTGCGAC
>JBDOIG010000065.1:0-7801 GCA_041082235.1 Thermodesulfovibrionales bacterium
AGAATAGGCAAGGCCAAGCCTTGTATCAAAGTCATCTCCTTTTTTAAGGAGATTATTATAAATCTCCATTGCCTCTTTATGGTTTCCCTTCCACCTCAGTGTATTTGCCTTAACAAGCAGGGCATCACTGTTTTCAGGCTCTTTTTCAAGCACAGCATCAATTTCTTTTAATGCCTCATCAAGTCTTCCAGACCATGACAGGACCCTTGCATAATGTATCCATGCCTTTACATTCTCTCTGTCTTCTGCGATGATTAATTCAAGCTCTTTCAAAGATTCATTGAGTCTTCCTGCCCAGGAGAGCCTTATTGCAATCAGAAGCCTTTCATCCATGCTGAAGGCCTCTCTCTTTATAGAAAGGGCCTTTATATAAGCCTCTGATGCCCTTCCGAGGTCATCTGTAGAGACATAGTAATCTCCTATCTCTTTATAAAGCATCGCCTTTTTTACAGGCTCAGCTGTCTCTTCTGCAGTCTTTCTGAGCATCTCTATATCAATGCCATAAAGAGGAGAAATCCATAAAGTAATGCTTAAGATAATAAATATAATTTTCATAGCTCCTCCATTCATTGAAGTTCTATATTTATATCTCCAAAGGATGTCTGTTCAGGGAATTCATAAAAGAGTCTGTATCCTTCTTCATATACTCCAGAGTGAAAGAGTATTGCCCTGTGAGATTTATCTTTCTTGAGCCACCCTGAAACCCTTTCATATTCCTCTCTTGTCCTGACCCTTAGGCCAATTATCTTTGCACCTGTCTCTTCTGCCTTCTGGACAATAAGACCAGCCTGACCTTCTTCTTTTATATCCACAACTATAAGCCTTAAAGGTCTCTGAAGATATTTTTCAAGTTCTTTAAAATATCTGTATGGTGTATCATAATATTGAACTGGATAGCCCATGTTTGAATTTGACACAACTATGGGTTCATCTATTTCTATCTCCACAGGTTGCCCGCCAATGATAAGCCCTTTATCAGTCTTCTTTACCGGTGCTGAACCAATTATCATCCCTTCTGTCTTTGTTCCAATGAGCAGGGGCAAGAATCTATCTGTCGGCATATAGATATTTATTCCCTTCTGAGCAAGATAATAGGCTGCCTCTACCTTTCCCTCATGGTCTCCACATCCTATTACAAGGTCAGCATCTGCACTGTCCCATGCAATGGAATTAATGCCATGGGTATCATTGATAATTACAGTATCACTGTCAATAATAAAGTTCCCTGGATAATTGTAGACCTTGTCTTCTGAAAGAGGAAATCTATAAATTCCCTTTTCATCAGGTGCATACCAGGTGTTTCTGCTCCTCCTTGTAACCGTGCCCCATACTGGCTTAACCGCTACTTCTATTGAATTCAGTATCTCCAGAATCTTTTTACCCTCATGCCATGGCACAATAAAATCCCTTAAAAAAGATGATGGGGATCTCGCATGGTTAAATCCTGAAAGCCAGTCCCGTGTAAACCTGTCCACCTGGGTTTTGATTCTGAAACCATTATCTATTTTTATAAAACTCTTACCTATGATTAGCTTCTTAAAATCTTTTTTCTCTGGTTTTATTTTCTCTATTACCACCCTCTCAGGTCTTATCTGCCCTGATGATTTTTCATAGCGACCATTAAAAAGATTATCAATATATTTCAGACCATAACCTGCTGCCTCTGACTCCCTGCCTTCTGAGGTTCTATTAACAAACAGAAAGAATCTCTTTGATTCCAGTATATAAAAGGGGTTTTTTGTTATAAGCCCTTTTATAAGATATGAAAGGCCCTGCCCGAATATATCTTTGTTGTCCTTATCTGGGTCATATAATCTTAAAAAATGCGCGATGGAATCATAATGTGTCATAACAGCAAAGTTAAAATTAAATTTTTCTGGCAGGTAAAGTTTGATATCTGGGGCATTCGTATTTTTAAAGACCTCACCCATTACATAATAGGAGCTTTTTGGTATCATGATATAGGATGGAGAATCCCACTCATTCCATCTATAAAATTTCATTTCCTCAAACCTTGAGGGTAATGTCTCTATAATCTCCTGTGCATCTGAATTGGTCTCGCTGACCTGTCGGTATGAAAGGGCAAAAAGCCTTATGCCTTCAGTTTTTTTATGCTCCTTGCTGTTAAGGATTACCTCCTTCTTTGATGGATCAGAAAAACCGAGTAACCCCAATGGTATCCTGAGCTCTATATATCCTTCCCTCTCATCAAAATAAAAATCCCTTTTCCATTTAAGAGGGCTTGCATTGTATTCTCTTTCAGGAAAGACCTTACCATCTCTTGAAAACCTTCTTCTATGGACATTGATAATCTCAACAAACCTTCCATTATTATTGCTGGCAAGTCTGAAATCAGGATTTTGCCTGTATCCGCTCATGCCCCTGAATTTCAGAAGGCCTTCATCAAAGGCTGTCCTTGCATAATAGTCATCAATGAGTATGGTACCTTTCAGGTTATGAATATGGATTATAAATTCAAATCCCACAGGAGAATTTATTCTGGTATTAAATGGCAGGAGATGGTCTCCTTCACCATCTCCATAGGTATCTACGGCTATTAAAAAGGCTGTGTTTTTATCGGGTTTTTCTTTTACATCAAGCCTTATATAAAGATAGCCCTCATCAGAATCTGCTGAAAGACATTTCAATACCCTTCCATCAATGCAGTGTATCTTAAGGCTGTCATCCCAAGGGTAACCATCTCTCCTTGCTGCCTTTTCAGGTAACATCGCCATAATACCAAAGCCCTCTTCAGGATCTTCAGCATTGAACCAGAGGGGGTCATTATCTTCAAATGGTCTTACCATCCAGTTTGTTTTAAACCATTCATCAATCCATGAAAATATTATTCCTCCAGCGGTTCTGCTCTCCCTTATTGCATTAAATAGTCTTCTAAGCCCCTCTGCCTGTTCATCTTCAGAAAGTCCACCATGATGAAAGCCCTCTGGATGGTATCTTGCTATGCCCCTGCTGGTGGAAAGCCCGAATTCAGATATCAATAAAGGCATGTCTTTGTAATGAGACTTTAATTCCGTGAGATAATTAAAATACCTTATGGCTTCAGGGAAAAGGGGCTCCTCATATGCTGGTTCGTTTCTTAAGAAGTCTGGATAATAAGGATAAACATGGTAGGAGGCGAAGAGCCCTCCTTTGAAATAAGGGTTAATTATTATCTTATTTTCATCAATAGATACTGCGTCATCGTCAAATGTTCCTGATAAATTAAAATCCTTTGATGATATATCCTCTCCAAGTCCCTTCCTGATCTCTATCTCCTCTAAAAAACTCGCCTCACTTATATGATAAAGGGGGTCAAGGGTTGGCCAGTTCATGAAGGCAACAGGCCTCTGGGTATTATAGCTTTCTGATTCATAGGTTATTAAGTAATCAAGCATTTCTGTAAGCCAGACCTCAAAACCGCTACCATTGGTAATTGAAAGGAATTTACCTTTAAACTCCTTCTCGTTAGACTTTGAATTAAAGCCTATCACCTCATAGGGTTCCCATTCCCTTCCGAAGATAAAGGCAAGGACATAGTTAGATATGTCGGCCATGTATTTGCCATGGGCATGGCCAAATCTATGGGGTATCTCTGCCCTGCCATGTATTACATCAACAGCATAGCGGATTTCTTTTCTTATATCTTCAAGATACTTATTATTTCTAAAATCAGAATTCTCTGGCAGCTCTGACCATATACCCTGGATGAGGAATAACCTCCTTCCTTCCTGCTCATTATGCCTCTTTAATGCCTTGTAGAATTCTGGCGGAAGGATGGTGTATACCCTTATGACATTTGCTCCCATACCAGAGATAAGTTTAAACCATTCCTGATATATTGCCTCATCCTCTGGGAATTCTGTGGGGTATCTTCCTGGTATCCCGAACCCAATATTTACACCCTTTACAAAAAATAATTCTGGTTCCCCGTTTTCTTCTTGCTTCCAGAAATAATCCCCTCTTGCAAAGAACTGAACATTTTCTATGGGTTTGGCATCTTTTCCAGAATAAAATCGCTCAAGCAGTCTTTTCCCTTCAAGACAGTCTTTATGGTCGCTTTTTATTGTAATGCCTTTGTTGAAATGTTCAAGGGCCTTATTAAAATCATGTTTATGATAATAGGCATAACCGAGACCACAATAGGAATCAGACAATCCAGGGCTCAATTCAAGGGATTTCTGGAAAAAATCAATTGCCTCTTCAGGTCTATTCATCCTTAAGGATATCCATCCAAGAAGATTATAGTCTCCTGCACCTTTAGGGGCTTTTTTAATTAAGAGGGCCTTTGCCTCAGGAAATTCACCTGCCCTGTATCTTTCTAATGCCATCTCATAAGGGTCTAAGGCTGAAGATTCAGCAGGTAAGAAAAGAAGAAGGATAATAAATATGCTAATCCTTCCTGACATGTTCCCACTTTCTTTTACCACAGAGATAATATATGGTTGCCTGAAATCTGAAGAAAGAGTTTATCTGCCTGTAGCCAAAGTTTTCAAGAATCCCGAAGAGGAGAAGCCTTACAAGATGGTCCCATCCAGGGTATCTCCTGTAGGTAAGCTCCTCAAGAAATATCCCTGTTGTGGACAGGAATATCCCATAAATTATGGCGAGCAGGAGGAAGAGGAAGAAAAAATCCAGACTTAACAGGCCTAGAAAATAGGAGGCCGGTACTATTAAGTATCCAAGGAATTCCACCACAGGTCCAAGCGTCTCAAAAAATAGATAATAGGGGAAGATTATGAGCCCGATCCTTCCATAGAATGGATTGAATATCATCTTTCTGTATTCTATTATAGTCTGCATAAGGCCCATGTGCCATCTCCTTCTCTGCCTTGCCAGTGCCTTTAGTGTTGCTGGTACCTCTGTCCAGCATATAGGGTCAGATATGAATTTAATACTGTAAGGTTTTTTATTTTTTCTATGATACTCATGGAGCCTCACTATAATTTCCATGTCCTCTGCAAGATGTCTTGTGTGAAATCCGCCTGCAGAGATAATGGCATTTTTATTAAAGAGAGAGAATGTGCCCGAGAGAATAAGGATGGAACGCAGGGCATCCCATCCAACCCTGCCAAAAAGAAATGCCCTGAGGTATTCCACTATCTGAAAAATGATTAGACCCTTTTCTGGAAGGCCAATCTCCTTAACTATGCCTTTTTCTATCGTTGAGCCATTCAGAACCCTTACCACACCTCCGCAGGCAACAACAGGCACAGGGCTTTCAATAACAGGGATCATTAATCTAATAAGGGCATCAGGCTCCACAATTGAGTCAGCATCAATGGTGCATATATAGGGTGACCTGCTCATATTTATCCCGCAGTTAAGGGAATCTGCCTTCCCGCTCCTTACCTTATCTATTACAAGAAAATTAGGCATTTCTGGATTATAATAAAAGGCCTTTACAGGAGCGGTCTTGAGGATATTTCTGTAAACCATATCTATCCTTTTTAATCTGAATTTATCAATAAGTAGCTCAAGGGTGCCGTCATGAGAACCATCATTTATAACAATCACATCATAGAATGGATAATTTATTGAGAATACAGATTCAAGGGTTCGTAATATAACATCCCTTTCATTATGGGCAGCAATCAATATGGATACGGGTGGTGTTTCCGGTGAGTAATTTATCTCCCTTACCGGTGCATATCTCAATCTTTTAATATATTTAATAATTACTATAAGGGATATGCAGAGAAGGACTGAGTATATGATATTAAAAAAACTGTAGTATATCCCGACAAAGTAATTAAACCCGAGGATGAGTGCTGTTATTACCTTCATGCCGCCTTTTCTGAGAGAAGGAGTTTTAACTCCATTGCGATGGCTTCATCACCTTTCTGTAAGTATTCCATCAGAGGTGTTGAAAAACCAAGGTTATTCATGATCTTCAGAATCTCCCTTGACTTTTTATAAACTTCCCTGTCAGGACTTGTAAGATTATAGATGAGAACCCGACAGAGTGCGGTCCTTTCAATCTCCTCGCATAAACTTTCTATTGCATAGCGGTCTTTTCCTTTCAATATCTTCAATATTAGATCAAGCCCTACTTCAGCCTTTTTTGAGAGTGCGGATGCTGCTTCATTTCTTACCTGCCAGTTTTCATCAATGACAAGTTTTTCCAGATACCCCGCAACATCTCTTTTACCATTGACCTTCCCAAGTATTTTTGCCACATGAAGCCTTACAAACCAAGCAGGGTCCTTTGAAAGGGATAAAATCTTTTCCATATCCTTTCCATTTAACAGGTCTGAAAACCTCTCTATGACCTTAAGTGATTTTGCCCTGACCTCGGGATCAGGATGATTGAGATTGTCCATGGCAAGCCTTATAGCCTGATTGTTATTTAAATGACTCAATGTATCAAGTATTATCGCTATAATTTTTGGATTTGATATGGTTTTACCATATTGTATAAGAAGGGCTGAACCTTTATCTCCAAATTTAAGAAGGGCGGCTTCAATACCCTTTCTCGTTATTAACCATCTCTCAAAAAGTCCTGGAAGATAATCAAGGATTAAGGCAAGGGCCTCAAGTGTAGCTATATTTGAAAGAGCCCTTACAGTTACAGAGATAATCTCTCTATTGTCTGATTTTAGCATCTGGCTGAGTTTATCCACAGAGGTTTCAAGCCCAATTTCACCGAGTCTATCAATGGCAGTAGCTTTATTGATCATGTTTTTATCATAAAGCATATTTTCATAAAAACTGACATAACCAAGCCTTACAAAGAGCTCTTTCACCAGTTCTGGAAACCTTTCTTTCAGTTTAAAAAGAAGTTCTTCAATAGCTTTAAATTTTATAGACACAGGCTCTGCAATGAGGTCATTTATTATTGAGATGATATCTCCTTTTTCAAGGCCATCTTGAATGACGGGAAGATAATAGGCCCTTGTCCTGTCCAGCTCTTTATATCTTCTGGCACTCCTTATCCTTCTTAAAACAGCTATCAAAAAAAAGACAAGGATTAAAAATACTATTAGACTGACAATTAGTATAATAACTTCCTGTATCATAAACAGAATAAACTATCAGTAATCTCTTTTCTTGTCAAGTGTCTGGAGGTTTACCCAAATTTGCTATTAGAAATATTTCCTGATTATCAGGTATGCCTCAAGGCCTTTATAAAGCTCAAAGGGGCAGAGCTCAAAGGGGTTTTTCGCCCCTTTGAAACCCCAGAAATAAATTTTTAAAGTTTAAATTGAGCTTTGAGGGGCGTTGCCCCTCAAAGCTCTGTAACTAAAGGTTTATCACCCAGCTGGTGAAGTAATTGAGGGACTTTGTCCCTCAAACTCCCTATTAGATAATTTTAATTCTATTTTTGGGGTTTTAAAGGGGCGAAGCCCCTTTTATGTTTGGCAATGTTGATTAAAAATCTTACATTGAGGTTTCGCAATAAAGTCTTTTTGGCATACCCCCATTTCTATCTGCAGGTCTCAGTTTATCACGTCATATCTTGAAATTCATTGTCTGCATATGGTAAATAAATTTTATGAGGCCGCTGAGAGAAGCAGAACTCAGAAGAAGAAGGAACAGAAGAGAGAAACTCAGAAAACTTAGTGAAAGGTACAAACTTGCAAAAACAGAGGCTGAAAAATCAGCTATCCTTGAAAAGGCCTTCAGGATTTCGCCTTAAATGAGGCTGGAAGACTTTCTTTCTCCGATAAAATAGTTTCAAGGTCTTATTTTAAAAAGAGTTGAAAAGCAATAGAGAGGGAGCTGATTTTCAGCAGGGGGGCTATATTTTTTTCTCAAGCTCCTTCCAGGAATCAACCTCAATGGCTCCCTCTACCTCATCAAA
>JBDOIG010000073.1:0-32411 GCA_041082235.1 Thermodesulfovibrionales bacterium
AACTCCCTATTAGATAATTTTAATTCTATTTTTGGGGTTTTAAAGGGGCGAAGCCCCTTTTATGTTTGGTAATGTTGATTAAAAAGTTTACATTAAGGTGTCGCAATAAAGTCTCTTCAGCATACCCCGTATCTGTCGGCAGTTTACGGGAGGACTTCAAAAGCTTGACAGTTATTAATTTAGTTGTTAAAATTTTAAACATGGAGAACAATAGAGAAAAGGAATTTCTGATTGTCTCTTCCATAGCGAGGATCCATAAAAGCATAGGTGCTACCCTTGAACTTGATGAGGTGGGGAAAATCCTCGTAAATGAATTAACCAGTATCCTCAACTGTAATGCCTGTGCGTTTCTTATGATAGAATGTGACGAAGTGAGGGTAATTGCTGAAAAGGGTTTCCAAAAGGTGCTCGGTGATATTGAACTCAGTCCAGACCTTCCTGCTATTCAGCATATTATTAATATAAAGAAAAGCATATATACAAATGATTTAGGCAATAGCCCTGTATCAAGCTGTGTTCCAAGAGGATGTGAAATGAAGTCTCTTATATGCGCCCCTGTAATTGTGGATGATGAGGTTAAGGGAATCATTCATCTTGACTCTGCTCAAAAGGGGGCTTTTACTGAGGAAGATCTTCAGTTCGTTGAGGTACTTGCCAAAGAAATATCAGTTGCGGTGAAACGCTCACTCCTCTATTCAGAAGTAAAGACGCAATCATTAAAGGACTGTCTTACAGGGTGTTATAATAGAAGAAAATTTGATGAGGATATTGTTGTTGACATTGCCTGTTCTAATAGATATGGTAGGCCCCTCTCCCTACTCATGATAGACATTGACTGGTTTAAACATTACAATGACTTTCATGGTCATATAAAGGGTGATCAGGTTCTTAAAAAAATAGGCAGATTGTTTAAATCAAATTTGAGGATTACTGATAAGGTCTATCGTTATGGTGGTGAAGAGTTCGCAATACTACTTTCAGAAACAAATAAAGAGCAGGCATTGGTAGTGGCAGAGAGGCTAAGAGAAAAGGTTAATAATGAATCATTTGAGGGAGAAACAGAGAGCCAACCCAATAGAAAAATCACTATCAGTATAGGTATAGCTACATATCCAGCAGATACCGACTCCATGGAAGAGCTTATAAAGTATGCTGATTCTGCACTTTATACTTCAAAACAAATGGGAAGAAACAGGATCACTACCTTTGCAAATGATACAATATCAGTCTTATGAGCTACATCTTGAAAAGTCAGCCATCAAAAGCATGACCTTCCAGATATGAGAAAGAAGATTCAATCTATTATTTTTGACCTTTTCATCTTTATCCATCACAAGTACATTGTCAAAGAATCTGTTGATTTCTGGAACAAGTGATGCAAGTATCCTCAAAGAGGAAGAAAAATCTTTTTTGCCAAGAACTTTTTTTATCCCAGATTCAAGTTCTTTTGTCTTTTTAAACAAAGACCTTTCCTGCTCCGTCACAAAAAGGGTCTCGTCAATAAAAGGCTCGGGATTATAGGATTTTGAAAGAATATTAAAGACCCTCTTTGCTGCAAGGATAAATTCAGGATAAAAAGACTCTTTCTTAAAATCTTCAAGGGCCTTAAGCCTTTCAATAACCTCTCCGACAGGTAATATTGAAAGATAGGAGCTCAGTGACGCTATTAGCTCAGGGCTATAACCTTCAGCCTCAAGGATAACCTCAAATCTCTGCTTTATGAAAGTTATTACCCTTTGCAGAGGTACATCGAGATTCTTGAGCTCCTTTGATGCCTTAAGGACAAGTTCCTCTATCGTAAGCTCATAATTTCTTTCTCTCAAAATGCTTATTATAGCTATCGCCTGTCTTCTGAGTGCAAAGGGATCTTCAGAACCTGTTGGCTCAAGTCCGAGACTAAAGAAAGATATAATGTTATCAATCTTATCAGCTATGCTAAGGATTGCTCCTTCATGGGTTGTGGGATTCATATCTCCGCTTTTACGGGGCAGATAATGTTCCTTAATTGCTATTGCCACGTCTCCAGATTCTCCGTCATAAAGGGCATAGTAATAACCCATAATGCCCTGAAGTTCAGGAAATTCTCTTACAGCTCCTGTTATAAGGTCCGCCTTTGAAAGAAGGGCTGCCCTGTCAACTATCTCTTTTCTGGTGAATGGAAGTTTTTCTGCAAGGAAGTCTGCAATAGCCCTTATCCTTTCTGTCTTTTCATATAGACTTCCAAGTTTTTCATGATAAACCACCTTTTTAAGCTCCTCAACACGTTCAAAAAGTTTTTTCTTCCTGTCTTCATTGAGGTAAAACCTTGCATCCTCAAATCTTGCCCTGATCACTCTTTCTGCACCAGCCCTTACAACAGGGTTATTTTCTTCAGAGGTGTTTGAGATTAATATAAATCTATTTGTAAGCCCTTTCTCACTATAGAGGGCAAAATATTTCTGATGATCCCTCATCACTGTTATTAAAAGCTCAGGAGGGAGTGAAAGGTATTCCTCAGGGAATGTTCCCATAACAGCAACTGGGTATTCAACAAGGTTCGTTACATGTTCAAGGAGCTCTTCATCCTCATGAATCCTGAGACTAAGGGTATCCGCAATTTTTTTCATCTGCCTTACTATAAGCTCCTTTCTCTTTTCCTGATCAGCAATCACAAAGGCAGAGGCAATTTTATCCATATATTCATCTGGATGGTTTATTGTAAGTTTATTCTTTGAAAGGAATCTATGACCAAAGGAATATCTATCTGACCGTATACCATCTATTTCAAAATCCACCACCTCTGAATCAAAAAGGGCAAGAAGCCATCTTATGGGTCTGACAAATCTTATAGAATGGTCAGCCCATCTCATTGATTTTGGAAAATTAAGAGAATTTATTAACTCAATAGAAAATCTACCAAGAAGGTCCTTTACAGGCTGCCCCTTTTCCTTAACAGTAGCCACCACATATTCACCTTTGTCCTTTTTTTTAATCTCTATGTCCTTTAGATCAATGCCCTGAGCAGAACAGAATCCGATAAGGGTCTTTGTTGGAGCACCATTTTCGTCAAAGGCTATTTTTTTTGGCGGCCCCCAGATCTCCTTTTCAATATCTTTTTGTTTGTCAGAAAGACCATGTATAAATAATGCAAATCTTCTTGGTGTTGCATAGGGCTTGATGTCAGAAAATTCAATAAGATATTTCTGAAGAAGGCTTAAGGCATTTTCCCTGAGCATGGTGATGCCAGGCAGGAGAAATCTTGCAGGGACCTCTTCAACACCTATCTCAATAAGGAATTTGTGCATTTTACCACCTTCCCATGAGTGGAAAGCCCATTTTTTCCCTCTGTTCAAGGTAGCCCTTTGCACAGAGTTTTGCAAGTGCCCTTACCCTTGCTATATATCCAGTCCTTTCTGTAACACTCAGGGCACCCCTTGCATCCAGGAGATTAAAGGTATGGGAACACTTAAGGCAGTATTCATATGCTGGCAGGATTAAGCCAAGTTTAAAGAGTCTTTTTGATTCTGCCTCATAGTCTTCAAAGTGTCTGATAAGCTTTTCAACATCAGCATACTCAAAATTGAATTTAGAAAACTCTACCTCCTGCTGATGATGTATATCCCTGTACTTTATATTTCCTGCCCATGTTATATCAAATACACTCTCCACTTCCTGAATATACATGGCAAGCCTTTCAAGTCCATAGGTTATCTCAAGAGACACAGGCTTAAGGTCAATACCCCCAACCTGCTGGAAATAGGTAAACTGTGTTATCTCCATGGAGTCAAGCCATACCTCCCAGCCAAGTCCCCAGGCACCGAGTGTTGGAGACTCCCAGTCATCCTCAACAAATCTTATGTCATGCCTTGATGGGTCTATACCTATACAGGAAAGACTTTCAAGGTAAAGTTCCTGACTGTTGTGAGGTGACGGTTTTATTATCACCTGATACTGATAGTAATGCTGAAGTCTGTTTGGATTTTCTCCATATCTGCCATCTGTAGGTCTCCTTGATGGCTCAACATAGGCTGTCCTCCAGGGTTCAGGACCGAGAACCCTGAGAAAGGTTGCGGGATGGAATGTTCCTGCACCAACCTCCATGTCATAGGGCTGATGAATTATGCATCCCTGAGATGCCCAGAACTCATTCAATTTCATTATTAGCTGCTGAAAATCCATGGGCTATATTTTACAATATTTTTCAAAAATTGTTATATTATATATAATATATAAATGAGTTCCGTTAAAAAAGGGGTTATCCTTCTTAATCTTGGAGGTCCTGACAGGCTTGAGGCTGTTCAGGCCTTTTTATATAATCTCTTTTCAGACAGGGATATAATAAAACTCGGTCCTTTCTTCCTTCAAAAACCCCTTGCACTTTTAATATCAATTATTCGGAGTAAGAAATCCAAGAAGGCATACAAGCTCATTGGAGGTTTCTCACCACTGAGGGTCATAACCTCTGCACAGGCAGATGCCCTTAAGGAGAGATTAAAACAAAAGGGATATCCTGTTTACATCGGCATGCGTTACTGGCATCCCTTTATTGAAGACACTATCAAGGAGATTAAGACTCATGGAATAACCCATCTCCTTGCAATACCCCTCTATCCCCATTACAGTATTGCCACATCAGGTTCTGCTCTGAATTATCTTAGAAAATGCTTAAAGGGGAGTGGAATATTTTTTAAGTCTGTTAATTCCTGGCCTGATAATCCCTACTATATAAAAGTTCTCAGGGAAAACATTAAAAAGGCTTTAGAAAAATTAAAGGAACCACAAAAGGCCCATATCCTCTTCAGTGCCCACAGTCTTCCCGTATCATTTATAGAAAAGGGAGATCCCTATGTAAAGGAGCTTATGACAACAATAAAAGAAGTAATGAAGGAGCTCACCCTTCCCTGGCATCTCTCATACCAGAGCAAAAGTGGCCCTGTAAGATGGCTTTCACCATCAACTGAAGAGAAGCTTAAAGAACTCAGCGCCATAGATATTAAAGAGGTCCTCCTTGTGCCCATAAGTTTTGTCTCTGACCATATAGAGACGCTTTATGAGATAGATATCTATTACAGAGAGATTTCAGAAAAACTCGGCATAAGACTCATAAGAACAGAATCCTTGAATACAAATCCCCTGTTCATAGAAGCACTTTATGATATTGTCAGCAAAGATATGGAGGTTGACTCTTGGCAAAGATTGTAATAATAGGTGGAGGGATTTCCGGTCTTTCACTTGCATATCTTCTTATTAATAAAAGACCTGATACTGAATTGATTGTCCTTGAATCATCAGACAGGCCAGGAGGAAAGGTCTGGACAGAAAGGACAGATGGATTTGTCTGCGAGGCCGGGGTGAATGGATTTCTTGACAATAAGAAGGGCACCATAATGCTTGCAGAGATGCTTGGACTTGTTCCCCTTAGGAGTAGTGACAGTGCAAGAAAAAGATATGTCTATTTCAACAACAGACTTAATCTAATTCCTGATACCCCGCCCAAGATATTCCTTTCCAGTTTCTTAAGTCTAAGGGCAAGGTTAAGGATGATAGGTGAATATTTTGTTCCCAAAAAGGAGCTTGAGGATGAGTCTGTAGAGTCTTTTGTTACAAGAAGGGTTGGAAGAGAATTCTTTGAAAAATTACTTGATCCAATGGTAACTGGTATATATGCAGGAGACCCCTCAAGGCTCAGTATCAGAAGCTGTTTCCCAAAGGTCTATGAACTGGAAAAAAAATACGGAGGTCTTATAAAGGGATTCATATCTCTGGCAAAAGAGTCAAAAAGGGCAGGCAAAAAAGTGGAGGCAGGACCAGGAGGAACACTCCATTCCTTCCGGGGTGGTATGTTTACATTAATTGAATATCTGAAACAATGCATCGGTACAAGGATAAAAACAGGTGCTCATGTTAAGGGAATCGAAAGAAAAAAAGATTATTACCTCGTTCACTGTAAAGATGGAAATATTTACGAAACAGAAAAGGTGGTTTTTGCAGTGCCTGCCTATGAGGCCTCAAATATTTTGCTTGGCTTTGATAAAAACTTATCTCTCTTGCTCAAAGATATACCCTATCCCCCCCTTTCTGTGGTTGCCCTTGGTTTCAGGAAAGAGGATATAAAGATTGACACAGAATATTTTGGATTTCTTATACCTGGTAAAGAAAAAAGGAAGATACTGGGATGCCTTTTTGATTCCAGCATATTCCCCAACAGGGCACCTGAAGGTCATGTTCTTTTAAGATGCATGGTTGGTGGAGCAAGGGCTCCGGAGCTGGCATTGCTTGATGATAAAGAGCTCAGTGATATTGTCCTTGAAGAACTTGACATCATCACAGGCCTCAGGGCAGAGCCTGTGTTTAAAAGGATATTCAGGCATGAAAAGGCAATTCCGCAATACATAATTGGCCATTCAAAAAGGCTTCAGGATATTGAACGGATATTATCAAGACACAGGGGGCTTTATCTTACAGGGAATGCCTACAGGGGAGTAGCAATGAATGACTGTATAGCAAATAGTGCAGAGCTTGCTGGGAGGATACTGAGTGATGGTGCCGGAGGCCGGATTTGAACCGGCACGGTGCTAAGCACCGAGGGATTTTAAGTCCCTTGCGTCTACCAATTCCGCCACTCCGGCGTTTGTTTTAATTTTAAAGTATTTTCTCTGTCTTTTTCAAATAGAATTAAAGATCCTGTCCATTTTGCCACATCCCTTGTGCATCAGGTATAATGATACAACTTAAAAACAGGAGGCATTATGATAAGCATTGAGGATTTTGTAAAGGTTGAGCTAAGGACTGGAAAGGTCATTGAGGCAGCAAGGATAGAGGGCTCCAATAAGCTTATTGTTATGAAGGTTGACATTGGCAGTGAGAACAGACAGATAGTGGCTGGCATTGGAAAGGTCTATACACCTGAAGAGCTCATCGGTAAAACCATAGTAGTTGTAATAAATCTCCAGCCAGCAAAACTCATGGGTATTGAGTCTCAGGGTATGCTCCTTGCTGCCTCTGATGATGAAGGAAGGCTCTCAATTCTTACTACAGAAAGGGAAGTAAAAACTGGCTCAAAGGTGAAATGATGTTCAAGATTGAGGAGGACAGGGCACCTATGATAGGTCTGACGCAGCAGAAGCCCTGAGGATGCAGAGGAATTTGTCAGAAATATAGATTTCTCAGGAAGCTACTCGTAGAAGAGAGCAAAAAGAAGATAAGTAAACTATATACCTCCTGCCCTGATGGCTATGACAATTTCTGGAGATTCTGTGGTTTTATTATTCTGGTTAAATCTTAATTTTATCTTTATCGCGGCAGGCAGATGGTCTTTTTCGCTATCCCAGCTATCAACCCAGGTATTGTCTTCTGGTTCAAGATATTCAATGTTCATTGATGCAATAGAGTTTTCTAATATAACAGCACCTTCATGAGGCTCATCAAGGTTTTCTTCAAGAAAATATATACTGTCTTTTTCTTTAAGACCCTCGGTATCAACAAAGAGATAAACCCATTTCAATCCCGCCATGTCCTGGAGTCTTTTGGTCTCTGGCAATACCGATGTGGTTATAAATCCAATGCTGTCTGAATTTCCTATAAAAAAAGGCCTTTCTTTACCTTCTTTATCCACAGACTTATAGCCATAGATACCCCTTATTAACCATCCAATCCTTTCATTAAGTACCCTTATTCTTTGCGATATCTCATCCTGCTCAGTGATCTTTTCATAGGAGCGGGAGCTCAATCTGAAGCCAGAGAATATTAATAATATTAAAAGTAATGATATGGTTAAGGCTATGAGGATTTCAACAAGGGTAAATCCCCTATTACTCATCTCTTTCTACCTCTGTCTGAAGTTTAAAGCTCCGTACTTCATACCTGTTGTTGCCCCATAATACGGTTATGCTTATCTCATAGGCCTTTAACTGTTCTGATATTTCCTCAAGGGATTTTATGTCCTTTATTACAGTATATTTATCAAAGGATTCTTTTTCTGAACCTGGTTCAATATTGTTAGAGTATGCCTTTTCCATCTCTGCCGAAGCAATAATAATAGCCTGTGTGTAATCAGTGGTCTTTCTGGAGCTTCTTAGATTTACAGAAAACAATTCCATAAGTGTAGCCATAACAAGCCCGAGTAGTGCAACTGCTACAAGGACCTCTATAAGGGTAAAACCTTTAGGATTTTTCAACTGTAATCTTTGATGTAACCTTATCAATAGCAATTGTAAAGGACCTTCCTCTACTGTCAGTAATCTTTATAAGGCCTCCTGTATTGTCTCCAAGGGAGCGAAAGACGATTCCCCCATTATCACTTTCTATTTTAAAATCCTCTTTAATGAATGTTTTTTTAATACCCTTCAGATTTTCAGATTCAATCCAGTAAGAACCTGTTGCACTGTCAATCTTTAATGTTACTGGTTTTCGTTCAGATATTGCTATAATCCTCGCCCTGTTCAGGGTCCTCACAATGCCAAGGGCGGTCTCCTTTAAAAGGAATCCCTCATAGAGTTTACCTATATTTATAATAACTATAGAAAGAAAGATTACTATCAGGGATGAGGCTATCAGAAGTTCAATTAAGGTAAATCCCCTATTCCCAGCTTGCAATGTCCTTATTCTCACCTTCACCACCAGGTGCACCATCAGCACCATAGGATAAAAGATCATAATCTCCATGATTACCAGGGCTCTGGTAAATATAAGGTCTTCCCCATGGATCAAGGGGTACGCCCTTTTTAAGATATGGGCCATCCCATCCGGGGATACCTGGATTGTTGATAAGGGCATTCAGGCCTTCTGAGGTTGTAGGGTATCTGCCTGTATCAAGCCTGAACTGGTCAAGGGCTTGGCCAAGCAGTTCAATCTGGACCCTTGCTGCCTGGTATCTGCCTTTTTTTTCCTTAGCTATATACCTTGGCACTACAAGGGCAGCGAGGAGTCCGAGTATAACCATAACCACAAGGAGCTCAACGAGTGTAAATCCCTTACTATTTTTTTTCATATTCACCTCCTGAAATAGAAGTCATAAATCTCAAATCGAATCTGAGACATCTGACTTTATCATATCGGCATCTCATTTATGCTGAATATTGCAAGAAGCATTGATATTACTATCACTGCCACTATTGTTCCCATCACTATAATCATAATTGGTTCAAAGAGGCCTATGAGTCTTTTGATGTGAACAGTCACTTCCTTTTCATATCTTTCAGCTATTGATAGAAAAGTCTCCTCAAGTCTTCCCGCCTCCTCACCAATTGATACCATCTGACTGAGTAGTGGCGGAAATGCACCTGACTCCCTCAATGGCAAGGCAACTCCCCTTCCTTTTTTTACTCCATCTTCAAGAGGTCTAAGCCTTTCAGATATTATTCTGTTACCTGTTACCTCTCTTGCAAGTCTGATGGAATCAAGCAGAGGCACACCTCCCACAAGAAGGCTTCCGAGTGTCCGCGAGAATCTTGCAATGATTAATCTCATGAAGATATCCCTGAGCACAGGTATCTTTAATTTCAAGGTATCAATAAATTCCTCTCCCCTGGGTAGTTGAATATAATATCTTAACCCACCATAGGTCAGTATAGCCATGCCTGCGAGAACCCACCAGTAGGATGAAAGAAAAGAACTTACAGAAAATACAATCTGGGTACTGAGGGGTATAACAGAGCCAAGCTCTTCAAACATCTTCTGGAATCTCGGTATAACATAAAATACAATTACACTCAGGGCAACAATACCCACACCTGTTAAAAGCCCTGGATATGTCAGTGCTCCTTTAATCTCATCTTTTGTGGATATGTTTATCTCAAGAAATTGCACAAGCCTTTTTAAGGAAGCCTCAAGCCCACCGCTCATCTCACCTGCCCTCACCATGTTTACATACACTGATGAGAACCCCCTGTGTTTTGAGAGGGCCTGAGAAAGGGAGAGTCCTTTTTCTATATCTAAATATATACTGGATATAACCTCTCTCATTGCAGGTTTTGCAGAATGCTCTGAAAGTACCCTGAGTGCCCTGTCAAGGCCAAGGCCTGCCTCAAGCAGGCTATGTAATTCCTGTGTAAAAGATAGTATGTCCTTTTCAGTTATCTTATGAAAGAGGGATTTCTTTTTTGAAACCTCCTTTATCTCAACAGGGATAAGACCCCTTTCCTTGAGAACCTCTTTTATGGCATTATGGTCAGGTGCCTCAAGGACTTCCTTGAATCTTTCACCTGAGTTATTAACTGCCTTTATGCTGAATAGGGGCATCTCATTCTCCAAAGACCCTCTTATATATATAATCTATGTTTCTCAGATAATAACTGAGATCAAAGGCCTTTTCTATATCCTCTCTGGCGAGATATCTCAGGATGTCCTTATCAGAAAGCAATAGTTCCTTAAAATCCTTTTTTTGTCTCCAGCTTTCCATGGCATTTCTCTGAACATATTTATAAGCCTCCTCTCTTGTAAGTCCCTTATCTGTCAACATGAGCAGGATCCTCTGGGAATTATAAAGGTTAAAGCTACGAGAGATGTTTTCAAGCATCTTTTCTGGGTATATCTTAAGGTCCTTTATTATTCCTGTAAGCCTTGTAAGCATGTAATCAATAAGTATTGTACTGTCAGGGATGATAATCCTTTCAACAGAAGAATGAGATATGTCCCTTTCATGCCAGAGTGCAATGTTATCAAGGCTTGCCATCAGATTTGCCTTCACTACCCTTGCCAGACCTGACAGATTCTCGCATCCAACAGGGTTTCTCTTATGAGGCATGGCTGAGGAGCCCTTCTGACCTTCTGTAAAGGGTTCTTCTGCCTCAAGCACCTCTGTCCTTTGAAGATGCCTTATTTCAACAGCTATCTTTTCAATTGACGCTGCCAGGATTGCTAGGGCTGATAGATATTCAGTATGCCTGTCCCGCTGCACTACCTGTGTTGCTACTGGCTCTGGCCTTAGACCAAGTTTTTTACAGACCTTTTCTTCTATCTCAACTGGGATATTTGAAAAGGTTCCTACTGCACCTGAGAGCTTTCCAATGTTTATTATCTCGCGAGCCCTTTTAACCCTTTCAAGATTCCTTTGCATATCTGAATACCAGAGGCAGAACTTAAGCCCAAATGATATGGGTTCTGCATGGACACCATGGGTTCTACCCATGCAAGGAATATATTTATATTTCAAGGCATTATCCTTTAATATTGAAAGTAGATTATTAATATCATCAATTATGATGTCCGCTGCCTCTCTCATAAGAAGATTCAGTGCAGTATCAACAACATCAGAGGATGTAAGACCCTTATGGACATATCTTGACTCAGGTCCTATAGACTCTGACACTGACTGTAGAAAGGCTATCACATCATGCTTTACAGAAAGCTCTATCTCATCAATCCTTTTAACATCAAAGGAGGCCTTTTCTTTAATGATTTTGAGGGCATCCCCTGGTATTTCTCCAAGTTCATGCCATGCCTCGCATACTGCTAATTCAACCTCAAGCCATTTTTTAAACTTGTTCTCAGCAGACCATAGTTTTGCCATCACAGGCCTTGTATAACGCTCTATCATAATTAAACTCCTTTCTCCAGTCGTTCTATAAGTGGTGCAGGCAGTCCAGCCTCTTTCATCTTTTTTTGTGTCTTTTTAAAATCATATGCCAATCTTATAAACTCAATTTTTCTGCCATTAAAGATAACATAACAGGCCCTCGGGTCTCCATCCCTTGGCTGACCTACACTTCCAGCATTTATGATATATCTACAATTGTCTTTCAAGATACAGGGACTATCTGTCCTGACTGTTAATTCTCCTGAACCTGATCTTTCCACAACAAAAGGATGATGGCTATGACCTATGAAACATATCCTTTCATCGAAATAATAAAAATTAATCTGTGCATCTCTTAATGTCAGTATATAATGCCACTTCTCTGGTTCTCTTGGCGATGCATGTACTGTGAATATATCAATCTCACTGTGTCTGAATCTTGAAACAAAAGGCAGATTTTTTAAAAATCCCTTTACCTTTTCGCTTAAGACAGACCTTGTCCATACTATAGCCTGTCTTGCTATATCATTGAAGTACTCATCAAGCTCAGGTTCTATTACTGCCCTGTCGTGATTGCCTGAAATTATTGAAATACATTCAGACCTGATAACTTCAACAACAACTTCAGGATCAGGACCGTAACCAACTGCATCTCCAAGAAAAATTAAATCTTTAATTCCCCTTTTTTGGGTATCAGAAATTACAACATTTAAGGCCTCCAGATTGGCATGGATGTCTGACATTACAGCAAGCATCAGGCCTTCTTAATGGTCTCAATCCTGACAGCCCTTGCAATCCTGTCAAGGATGCCATTAATAAAAGAAGGAGAGTCCTCAGAGGCGTATTTCTTTGCTATCTCTATTGCCTCATTTATACTGACTGGCACAGGGATATCAGGTCTGTAGAGGAGCTCATAGGTGGCAAGCCTCAGGATATTTCTATCAACTGCTGCCATCCTCTGCATTGACCAGTTTTCAGCAACAGAACTTATTGTCCTGTCAATTTCATTAAGGTGTTCAAGGGTTCCGTAAAAAATCTCTTCAGCAAAAGAACGGATATCATCCGGTTCCATCCTGATTGACCAGAAGTCCTGAAGGTCTTTTTTCTCAGGTACCCTTTGAGTAAAATCATATTGAAAGAGGAGCTGCAATGCGCATTCTCTTGCAGTTCTCCTCTTCATAGCTAAATCTTTTTAAGGACCTGTGCCATTTCAATAGCTGTAAGTGCTGCATCCCATCCCTTATTGCCAGCCTTTGAGCCTGCCCGCTCAATTGCCTGCTCTATGGTATCTGCTGTAATAACCCCAAAGGCAACAGGGATACCTGTTTCAAGGCTCACCTGGGCAATACCCTTTGAGACTTCTGCTGCTACATATTCAAAATGGGGTGTGGCACCCCTTATTACTGTCCCGAGGCATATAATGGCATTATAAGCATTTTTCTTAGCCATAATCTTTGCTATTAATGGAATCTCAAAGGCACCCGGGACCCTCACAACATCTATGTCCTTTTCATCTGTACCATGCCTTAAAAGGCAGTCCTTAGCACCCTCAAGGAGTTTTTCTGTAATAAAGTCATTGAACCTGCTGACCACCACACAAAACCTTAAACCTTTTGCCTGAAGCTCACCCTCAATTATTTTCATAAAGATGTCCTCCTTTATACATTTTCAAGAAGATGGCCCAGCTTTTTTTTCTTAGTTTTAAGATAAATAAGGTTCTTTTCATGGGGCTTGATCTCTATGGGTACCCTTTCAACCACCTTCAGACCATAACCCTCAAGTCCTACTATTTTCTTTGGATTATTTGTCATAAGCCTCATACTCCTCACACCGAGGTCAACGAGTATCTGGGCACCTAAACCATAGTCCCTGAGGTCTGGTTTAAAGCCAAGCTGTATGTTTGCCTCTACTGTATCAAGTCCTTTGTCCTGAAGCTCATAGGCCTTGAGTTTATTTTCAAGCCCTATGCCCCTGCCTTCCTGCCTCATGTAAAGGATAACACCCTTACCCTCTTTTTCAACCATTTCCATGGCCCTGTGAAGCTGTTCCCCGCAGTCACATCTTTTTGAATGAAAGACATCACCTGTAAGACATTCAGAATGAACCCTTACAAGCACAGGCTCATCTGGCCTTATCTCGCCTTTAACAAGGGCTATATGAAGACCTGAATCCACATAGTTTGTATAACCTATTGCTGTAAATTCTCCATGCTCTGTAGGAAGCTTTGTTACAGCTACCCTCTTGATAAGTCTTTCTGCCCTCATCCTGTATTTAATGAGGTCTTTAATGGTAACTATCTTTAGATTATGTTTTTTTGCGAATTCCATTAATTCTGGAACCCTTGCCATTGTCCCATCATCATTCATTATTTCACAGATAACACCTGCTGGATAGAGGCCTGCAAGCCTGGCGAGGTCAACAGACCCCTCTGTATGACCAACCCTCTGGAGGACACCACCGGGTCTTGCCTTTAAAGGAAAGACATGCCCTGGTCTTGCCAGGTCTTCTGGTTTTGTTCTTGGATCTATTGCAGTAAGGATAGTCTTTGCCCTGTCATGGGCAGAGATCCCTGTGGTGACTCCCTTTTTTGCCTCTATGGATATGGTAAAGGCAGTTCCATAGGGCGAGGAGTTTTCATCTGTCATCATTGGAAGTTTGAGCTCCTCCACCCTTTCCGGAGTCAGGCTCAGGCATATCAAACCCCTGCCATATTTCGCCATAAAGTTTATTGCCTCAGGATTGACTTTCTCTGCAGCCATGCAGAGATCGCCCTCATTTTCTCTATCCTCATCATCAACAAGGATGATCATCCGTCCTTTTTGAAGCTCTTCTATTGCCTCATCAATTGAGTTGAATTTATACTCCATCATTCACCTCCTAATCAGCAAGACTTGAACCTGCCTTTTTTGTAGCAGGTAAGGCCTCAAGATATTTAATAACATACTTTCCTATTATATCAGCTTCAAGGTTAACCCTGTCACCTGGGCCCTTAAAACCCAGGGTGGTTAGCCTGGCAGTATGGGGAATAATAAGAAGGCTAAAAGAGTCTTTAAAGACCTCCACCACTGTAAGGCTTATACCATCAACAGCCACCGAGCCTTTTGGTACAAGGTATTTCATAAACTCATCAGGTGCCAGTAGCTCAAAATATATAAAATCTCCCCTCTGCTGTCTTGTCTTGATTGTACCAGTGCAGTCAATATGTCCTGTTACAAAATGACCGCCAAAGGCACCTCCTGCCTTTAAGGCAGGCTCAATGTTAACCTTTGCCCCAGGTGTAAGTTCTTTAAGGTTAGTTGCCCTCATAGTTTCCTCTGAAAGGTCAAAACCAAGTACCCCATTTTTCTTGTCAACCACTGTAAGACAGACCCCATTTATAGCAATACTATCACCAATGGAGGCATCCTTTGAAACAGAGGTCTTAACATAAAGGCTGCTAACTGCCCCCTTTTTTGTAAGAGATTCCACTGTTGCAAGCTCTATGACTATACCTGTAAACATTATTTACCAACTGATATATGGAAATTATAGGTGTGCTCATAGATGTCAAAGAGATTTACTGTCTCTGTCCATGATGTCTCAATCTCATATCTTCCTCTTGCACCACTTATTGATACATCTGTCTCTGCAATTGGTATGCCAATTTCCTCAGCATACTTCATAACCTCTGGAAGTATCTTTTCCTGCTGTTCCTCAAACTTAGCAACGTCCTCAACTTTTGCCTTAAAACTGTAATACCTGTAATAGGGTTCTCCAAGTCTTATACCTGAATAAACAAAAAGTCCAAAGATACCAAGGCATATAAGGACTTTGAATACCTTCATCTTATAAGCCTCCCTATCCTTTTAAATCTTACCATATTCTTTTCACCATCCCATGACCAGTAAATTATTAAGGCCTTACCTTTAACATCCTTGAGGTCCACATATCCCCAGTAGCGACTGTCATAACTCTGATCCCTGTTATCACCCATAACGAAGAGTTTATTTTTAGGTACGATATAAGGACCAAAATTATCCCTCGGTTCAAAGGGGTTCCTGTTCCTGTCTGTATGCTGTATATAAGGTTCACTCAGAGGTTGACCATTCACATAGACCACCTTGTTTTTCTCCTCAACCACATCTCCCTCAACTGCAATAACCCTCTTTATGAAATCCCTGCTCGGGTCTTCAGGATATTTGAAGACTATGATATCACCTCTCTGGGGCTTTTTGATAACAAGGATTCTCTTATCTGTAAAGGGTAATTTTATTCCATAGATAAATTTATTAACAAGGAGGTGGTCTCCCACAAGGAGGGTTGGTATCATGGAGCCGGAAGGGATCTTAAAGGCCTGGACAACATAGGCCCTTATGACAAGGGCAATCAATAATGCTGTTACTATTGCCTCAAGATATTCCTTCAGTATCTGTTTCTTTGTCTTCATCTCATCCCTCCACTTTTAAAACTGATAAAAAGGCCTCCTGCGGGACCTCAACCCTGCCAACCTGTTTCATCCTCTTTTTACCTTCCTTCTGTTTTTCAAGGAGCTTCTTTTTCCTTGTTACATCTCCTCCGTAACACTTAGCAAGGACATTCTTCCTTAAAGGTTTGATAGATTCTCTTGCTATAATCCTGCTTCCAATGGCAGCCTGGATAATAACCTCAAAGAGTTGCCTTGGAATGGCCTGCCTTAATCTTTCCACTATCTGGCGTCCTCTATAATAAGCCCTATCCTTATGGATAATCAAGGATAAGGCATCAACCATCTCTCCATTAAGTAATATATCTAATTTTACAAGTTCTGATGGTCTGTATCCTATAAACTCATAATCCATTGAGGCATATCCCCTTGAAAGGGATTTGAGCTTATCGTAGAAATCCCAGAGTATCTCATTAAGAGGGATCTCGTACACAACCATTATCCTGTCTTTTCCAATATAATGAAATTCCTTCTGCTCACCTCTTTTCTCCTTACAGAGTTCAAGTATTGGTCCTATAAACTCCTGAGGCATAAAGATTGTAACCTTCACAAAGGGTTCTTCAATCAGATTATATCTCTGAGGAAGCTTTGAAGGATTATCTATATAAAGGATCCTGGCCTGCTCATCCGTTACCCTGTAAATAACAGTAGGCGCTGTACTTATAAGGGAGAGGCCAAATTCCCTTTCAAGTCTCTCTTTGATTATCTCCATATGAAGTAAACCAAGAAATCCGCACCTGAAACCAAAACCGAGGGCACTTGATGACTCAGGCTCGAATACAAAGGATGAGTCATTCAATCTCATCTTAAGAAGGGCATCTTTTAGAATTTCATACTGCTCTGAGTCGGTTGGATATAGCCCGCAGAAGACCATTGGCTTTATTTCTTTAAAGCCAGGAAGTGGGTCTTGAGCTGGTCTTAAGGCCTCTGTAATGGTATCACCTATCCTCGTGTCAGAGACATTCTTTATGCCAGCAATGACATAACCAACCTCTCCTGCCACGAGATCCCCTGTTTCTTTCATCTTTGGAGTAAGGATACCAAGAGATGAGACCTCAAAATCCTTATTATTTGACATGAGCCTTATCTTCATCCCCTTTTTAAGAGAGCCCTCAAAGACCCTCACTATCACTATTACGCCCTGATAATTGTCATACCATGAATCAAAGATAAGGGCCCTTAAAGGTGAACTTTTATCACCTCTGGGGGGTGGTACCCTTTTAACTATTGCCTCTAATATATCCTCTGTACCGATTCCCTCTTTTGCAGAGGCAAGGATCGCCTCTGCACAATCAATGGCAAGCGTGTCCTCTATCTCCCTTTTTACCTTTTCAGGTTCTGCTGATGGAAGGTCTATTTTGTTTATAACAGGTATTATCTCAAGATTATTTTCCATGGCAAGATATGCATTTGCAATGGTCTGTGCCTCCACACCTTGAGTTGCATCAACAACAAGAAGGCATCCCTCGCAGGCAGCAAGACTCCTTGAGACCTCATAGGAGAAATCCACATGTCCTGGGGTATCAATCAGGTTCAGTATATAATTCTGGCCATCCTTTGCCTTATAATTAAGGGTTGCTGTATGGGCCTTTATTGTGATGCCCCTTTCCCTCTCCAGGTCCATAGAATCAAGGACCTGCTCAACCATTGACCTCTTAGGGATAGCCCCTGTGAATTCAAGGAGCCTGTCAGCAAGGGTTGATTTACCGTGGTCTATATGGGCAATTATGGAAAAATTCCTGATTAATTCTTTCTTATCCATTTATCAAAGCTAATCTGGCTGCTCCAATAAGCCCTCCGTCATCACCAAGTTGAGAGGGGATAATATTAGTATTATCAAAAAGCTCCTTAAAGGCCCTCTTCTGGGCTTCTTTTATAGCCTCCTGCACATAGATATTCCACATACCTGTGAGACCACCTGCAAGGATAATTGCCTGAGGGCTGAAGATATTTATTATATTTGCCATGCCAATGCCCAGATACCTTCCTGCATCCTTTAAAAGTTCCCTGGAAAAGGCATCACCATCAAGGGCCATTTCATAAATAATCTCAGGGCTGACCCTGTAGGCATTTCCTTCACAGCATGACCTGAGTCTTGTATCTGTACCAGCCATAATTCCCTGAATTGCCCTATCCACCATAGCCCTTCCTGAGGCATAGAGTTCAAGACAGCCAACATTTCCACAGAGGCAGGCATTTCCATTTGCAACAATAGTCATATGACCTATCTCAGCAGCAATAGGTGCAAGCATGCTATTACAGACAACACCGCCTCCTATCCCTGTGCCAAGAGTCATAAGGACAAAATATCCATATCCCTTTCCAGCACCAAGCCAGGCCTCACCAAGGGCAGCAGCATTTGCATCATTTTCAATAATTACATTTGAAATACCGTTTTCTTTCTTAATAAAGTTCTTTAAATCTATACCCTCAATGGAGGGGATATTTGGAGACTTGAATACCCCTGTTTTTTGATTATTTAATACACCGGCAACAGCTATACCAATGGTATTAATATCAGGCCTGTGAAGGTTCTCAATCAGATCTTTTAAGGTGTTAAGGGGAGCACTTCCCGTAGATTCTTTTACCTTTTCCTTAATAACACCATCTTCTCCAACAATTGCTACCCTTATATTTGTCCCTCCAAGATCAACAGCAAGTACAGATTTGTGATTTTCGTGCATCACTGGTGTCTGAACCTCCTTGTGAACTTTTTTAGCTGGCATCCTATCTCCTTAATAATAGATTTAAATTGTAGCAGAGAAATTGCGGCGTAAACTGAAAAGATCTCTGCAGCAATTAATTTTATCATACTGTAATGACAGGAGTAAATATTTTTATATTTCCGCCTATAGAAGTGATAATCTCTTCAATTGCGACAGATTCACAGAATCTGTAGAGGATAGCAGAGAGCTTATTCTCGCTGCTCCATCAAATGAAGGAGTATAGATTCTTCTGTGTCAGTATAGGTTCCTTAGAAAGGCTACTAGAGGTGATGCAGTTTTTAACTGCCGGGTAAGGAACAGACTCTGATGATTAACATTAAAACAAATTTCGTATTATCTTTGCGGCCCTTCCCTTAAGGGAAGGGCCGCCCCAGGTTAATCTTTAATGATGGGCTGATTCTCCAACCTCTTGCTTTACTGTTGTGGCAATCTTATATAAAATTGTAAGTATCAGAAATCCTGTTGCCCATACCCCAATAGTAATTATGGTCTCAGGGGCTGTTGGCCAGTACTCAAAGACCTTTTCAAAGGGATTCGGAACAAAACCACCTATGATAAGCCCAAAGCCCTTTTCCAGCCATAATGAGATAAATACTGCAGCAGCTGCCACTGCAAGTGCCCTCTCATTCTTCCTGGTGGAAGGATTAACCAGTAATATCAGGGAGAATATAGCAAGTATGGCAGATGTCCACATAAGTGGAACAAGCCTTCCATGTCCTTCAAGACCTGTAAAGAGGTATTTAAATGGATGCTGATGACCAGGGATTCCACTATAAAAGGCTGTGAAGAGCTCAAGGCCCATGAAGAATACATTTGTAAGCATGAAGTATGTGACTATCTTTCCAAGTGCCTGTATTGCCTCCTTGCCAGGGTCAAACTTTGTGTATCTCCTGATTATCATGGCAAGGATTATTAGGAGGGCTGGTCCTGATGAGAATGCAGATGCCAAAAATCTCGCAGCCATTATAGCGGTGAGCCAGAAATGTCTTCCAGGCAATCCTGCGTAAATAAAGGCCGTAACTGTATGGATTGAGGGTGCCCAGATAATGGATAGATAGATAAAAGGTTTTATCCATTTTGGTGGTGCTATTTCTTTCTTTTCTGCATGAAGGACTGTCCAGCCAACAAGGAGGTTAAGAAATAAATAGCCACCCAGAACAACAGAATCCCAGAAGAGGACAGATCTTGGTGTTGGATGAAGAAGGACATTCAGAATCCTTGTGGGCTGGCCCATATCAACGAAGATAAAGAGCATGCACATTATAACAGATGGTATGGCGAGAAACTCACCAAGTATGGTTATCCTTCCAAAGACCTTGTAGTTATGAAGGTAATAGGGAAGCACCACCATAACGGCAGAGGCAGCAACTCCGACAAGGAAGGTGAACTGTCCGATATACAGACCCCAGGATACATCCCTGCTTAAACCAGTGAGTCCTAATCCATACTGAAACTGTTTAAGGTAATAAAGGGTGCCTATCCCTGATATAGCAGCAAGTATAATAAGCCATGTCCAGTATCTTTTGCTTCCTTCAAGGGCCTTTTCAAACATTTTCACTACCTCCTATTATGTAGAAGACACTGGGCTGAGTCCCCAGTTCTGCCTTCCTCCTTATAGTGAATTCCTTTCTTAATACCTGCCTGACCTCTGAATCTGGATCCATGAGGTCTCCAAATATCAAGGCACCATTTGATTCCTCAACACAGGCAGGTTTCAAACCCTTTGCAAGCCTCTCTGTGCAGAAATTGCATTTCTCCACAACGCCCTTTGTCCTTGTAGGAAATTCATTGTTTGTCTTTTTAATAAACGGTCTAGGGTCTCTCCAGTTAAAACTCCTTGCTCCAAACGGACAGGCTGCCATACAGAACCTGCAACCAATACACCTGTGATAATCCTGCTGTGTAATACCATCAGGACTCTTGAATGTTGCCTTCACAGGACAGACCCTAACACAGGGAGGATTAGCACAGTGGTTGCACAGGAGGGGAATAGACATTTTCTCAAGCCATTCTGGCATAAATTCATGCTCCTGTCCAGGGAAGCTATGCTCATAAGTATCTGTCCAGAGCCATTTTATCTCATCCTTTGGATTACCGAAATCCGGGACATTATGAACACTGTGACAGGCATTTATTATCCTTTTGTAATCCTCCTCTGTCTTGAATTTTCTTAAATCCACAATCATTGCCCATCTTCTGGCATTAAGGGCCTTTACATCTTTTGAAAATTGAGCTGCGATAGCCTCCTCAGTAACCCTCTCAAAGAGACCGAGGCCAGCAAGCCCGAGGATGGTTCCTGTACCTGTAAGTTTAAGAAAGTCTCTTCTATTCATTTTCATATCTGGCCCTCCTCTTCTTCCTTTGGTGCGATATGACAATCCCAGCAATAAGGTTTCACACCCGCATAATTATGACACTCATCACAGAACTTCTTTTTATTGGAATGGCACTTCATGCATGTGTTCTGAAGGCTGACTGTGAATTCTTTACCCTCGCTATTTACATAAACCCTTGTACCACTTCTTAAGGCAGCGTCCCTCCATTGATTCAAGAGTTTCATATGCTCACGCTTCATGAATTCCTTTGGCTCCACGCACTTTTTCTCCACAAGCTTCTGTATTTCGGGTGTATCAAGTTTTGGTTCGGGTTTTTTTGCCTTTCCAGCACTCCAGAATGGATAGGTGACTATCACAAGAAAGGCCACTATGCCTATGTAAACATATTTCTTCATTCTTGCTTTGCCTCCTTTCCTGGAAGAGGCTCACCGCGCATGTCCAGGGTCCTCTCTTTCTCACCCTTCATCACAAGGGCGTTGCCAACCATCTCATGAACTCCCATTACTGTAACTCCAGGAACCCAGTAATCCATTAGGGGCTGGAGCGCTGCCCTGTCAATGGCACACATATTGGCAAGGACATTCACTCCATATTTCTCATTCACATGTTTTACTGCCATTGCCCTTGGAAAGCCTCCGCGCATCCTGAGTTCCATGTTCTCTGAGGCATTGAGTCCTGAGCCACTTCCACAGCAGAATGTCCTTTCCCTTATTGTATTGTCAGGCATCTCATGGAAGTTCTTAACTACATTCTTTACAACAAACCTTGGTTCTTCAAATATCCCCATTCCCCTTGAGGTATTACAGGAGTCGTGCCATGTGACTACTAAATGGTCATTCCTGCTTGGATCAAGATTTAGCTTCCCATGTTTTATAAGGTCTGCTGTGAACTCCACAACATGCACGAGTTTTGAATACCTTGCATGTTCAAATTTTGTGCCTGTGATAGGTGATACAGGAACCTGAAGATTATCAGCAGGCTCCCAGAATGTGGGTAGATACTGATTCCACACCCTCCACATATGACCACATTCTCCACCAAGTATCCATTTAACACCAAGCCTCTTTGCCTCTGAATAAATCTTATAGGTAAGTCTTTTTGCCATTTCCATGGATGTGAAGAACCCAAAATTACCACCCTCAGATGCATAGGTGCTCCAGGTATAGTCAAGGCCAAGCTCATGAAAGAGCATGAGATAACCCATACAGGTATAAACGCCAGGGACACCAAAAAGGTCACCTGAAGGTGTCACAAAAAGTATCTCTGCACCCTTCCTGTTAAAGGACGGTTCAATCCTTATGCCTGTGATATTCTCTATATCATCAAGCATAAACTCTATATTGCTCTTTATTGTATGAGGCTCAAGCCCGAGGTGATTACCCTTCCAGTAGCAATTGGCAACCGGCCCTGCGATCCATCCAAGCTGAAGTCCGAGGAGATTTAGTATCTCTCTTGCTATGATTGTAACCTCTGCTGTATCTATTCCATAAGGACAGAACAGAGAGCACCTCCTGCACTCTGTGCACTGATAGAAATAATACCACCATTCTTTTATAATCTCAGGTGTAAGCTCCCTTGCACCAGCAATGCTTCCAAGGATCTTTCCTGAGGGTGTGAAATATCTTCTATAAATTGAGCGCATTAGCTCTGCCCTGAGCACTGGCATATTCTTTGGGTCACCTGAGCCGAGGAAGAAATGACACTTATCGGCACAGGCTCCGCATCTCACGCATATATCCATAAAGACATGGAATGAACGGAATCTTATAAGCCTCTGTCTTATAGCCTCAAGAACCTGTTCCTTCCAGTCAGATGGCAGCTTCCAGTCCTGATCCTTTGGTGACCATTCCCTTATATAGGGATAATCAACTGCCTCAAGGTCTTTCTTCTTTGCAGGGTGGCAATACATATTTTCCTTTAATTCAACCTTGAGGTTCCTCCAGTCTGTCTTTGGAGGTTTGAAGTTTATGGTACTCATTAATTCCTGTGGTTTTGGTAGTTTTGCCATGGCTTCACTCCTTTTCTACAGGGATTCCAGCTGCCTTCATCTTATCCCTGAATTCATTTTCATATTCTTCATAATGATGAACCTTTACTGGATAATCCCATGGATTTACATGTCTCTTTACCCTGAGATTATTTGCCATATTCCTTGTAGGGCTCATAAAGATACCTCCAAGGTGCATGAGTTTACTGAAGGGGAAGTAAGCAAGTAATGTGCTTACAAGGAATAAATGGATATAAAATATCGTATCAATCTTTTCCTTCTCCGGTATCTGGGGGCTGAATGTCATAAGACCCAGAAGTAAGGTCTTTACAGCCACGATATCAGTCTTTGTGAAATACCTCATTATCACTCCTGTGGTGGCAATGGCTATTATGAGAAAGAGCGGGAAATAATCAGCAGGAAGAGATATGTAGCGAACCTGTGGTATATACCATCTCCTCAGGAAGAGATATACTCCAGCACCGATCAGTATTACACCTGTCATCATCAAACGAGGATGGGCAATCTGGAAAAATCCATCAAGGCTTTCAAGGAAATGGACATAGCCAGGAACAGGTTCAATAAAGAGTCTCATATGCCTGATAAGCACTATGAAGAAGGCCCAGTGAAAGGCCATTGCCCCTATCCAGAGCCACTTTGAGGAGCCATGAACCAGCTTTGTACCAACTATCTCACTCCTTGTGTTTCTAAAAAGAGAACGCATAAGAAATATCTCAAGGATCATCCTTCCAATAACACCCGTACCTGTTGCAGGATTGTCAAGCCTGCTCCATTTAATCCATGGAAGAGACCTCTGCTGGCCTCCTGTGGTTGGTATCCTGAATGGCACATAGGAACGAGCCCATTTGAAAAGCTTCCAGAGAAAACCAAGGATAAAGATACAGATAGCAATATAGGGGATAGCTATACCAAACAGAGGCTTTAGACCAGCAGGACCTGAGCCTGCATAGGCAATCAAAATGAGAACCATTACCAACAAAAGAGAGCCTATTATCCTCATCTTTCCTACCTCTTTTAAGATTTTTTTATTAATTTTTTATTTTATTCAGGATATTCCTTTAATATATTTACCTTCTTGAGAATCCAGGCCGTCATGTTTCTCAGCTCATTAACCTTTACCTCATTCAACCTCTCCCGTGATTCCATGTAGACATCAAAGAGCCTTAAGGCAAGGAGATCAATCTCTGAAGAGAAGACCAGAAACTCCTCCATAAGCCCTCTATCAGAGTGTGAGCACAATTCTTTATGGATTATATTTTTCAAAGCAAAAATGAAACCAACTGCCTGAGAGGGTTTAAATTCCTGAATAGCCCTTAGTTTTATAAAGGTATCAAGGGAACCGTTGAGGTCTTTTTTATGGAGGAGATGGTCAAAGAGACCCTCCAATCCTTCAAAGATTGTAAAACCAAGTGGGTTATCAAATCTATCCTTCTTTATGTTACTTATAAATTCTCGCCCCTCGGAAGGATATTCTTCCAACAATCTCTGAAACCACCTCTCAAGGATCAGGGGTCTCTTCTCTTCGAGAAATCTCTTTAATTCCATTAACAGCCCCTCTGTATAGAGGCCTTACCTTTCCTTATACGCAACCAGTAGGTTTTGGAAGTCCAGCGTATCTACATGCCTGCTTTGCAGGTCCATCTGGGAAGAGCTGATAAAGATACTTTGTGTTGCCTTTATCAGGACCCATAACCTTTGCAACTTCTTTTACAAGGATCTTGATCATAGGTGCGATCTGGTATTTTTGATAGTAGTCTCTTAAAAAGTTGATAATCTCCCAGTGGGCATCTGAAAGTGTTATACCATCCTTGCTAGCCATGTACTCTGCGAGCTCCTTTGACCAGTCATTGAGATTAGCAAGATAACCATCCTCATCAACCTCAATCTGTTTACCCTGAAATTCTATTGTGGGCATTTCCCTTACCTCCTTTGGAATTTTTTCGACAGTAATACTGTCGTTTCTGAAAATCTAAAATTATAACTTTAAATTAGCCGAAGTAATAGAGATTAAAATTATTGTGTCATAGTATATACACTATAAATTCTTTTCTGGTCAAATTAAAAAAATTAATCCATACATGATTATCATTTATTCCATTTATTATATTAAAATCTTTACAAAAATCATGCGTCTTGCTGTAATGGATCCACCCATACCAGAAAGACGATTCATATAGGGCTCATACATAAAAAATTTAACAAGATAATCCTTTCCTTCCTCAAGACTGACGGCTTTATTATAATCACCTTTACATAAAATGGCAAGACTATCCATCAATACCTCACCAAGTGCCCTTCCAGAGGGGTCATAGGCATAAAGTGCCCCACATCTACACCTTCCACCAAGGACATCTGCAAAGCCATTCTTAAGTTCACCTGGCCTGTCAACAGGAGAATCGCAAAAAGGACATCTCAGGGTTTGTCTGTCAGTATATAGAATATCTTCCTCAGAAAATGGGCCTTCCCTTTCCTCAATAATCCTGCCTGCCTTTTTACAGGTCACAAGTTGAGAAAAAAACATATCCTTTAATTCTCCATTATCATATATAACCACTTTTATATCATCTGGTTCCTTACTTTCAAATTCTTCACCCATCTTGCACAAAGCCCATTTTGCATAAAATCTCATCTCTATATCAGTATCATTCCCTGCAATCAATCTCAGATAAGGAGAGGCAAAATCAACAAGTCCCGGGGCAACCTCACCTATCCTTCCCATCGCCCAGATAATTCCCTTTCTTAAAAACTCCTCATCCATAAAAGACCAGAGTATCCTGGGGATATCATGATACCTTGCGGGATCGTTTCTCACAATCTCACCAATGATCTCAGGAGAGCTCCAGCCAATTCCACCTGCCTCGTCCCTTATACTCCAGAGGAGCCTTCTTATAATCTCTTTGCCGAACTCAGGCTTTTCCTCTGAAGCAAGATATACAACTCTACCTATAGCCTCTATACTCTTCCAGGCAATCACCTGACTCTTATCATAAGATAAGGATATGAGAGTCCTCACAATCCTGCCTGGCTCGCCAAGCTCGGCAATCCTGTCAAACTCTCCTTTAATAAGGTATTCTTTTATCTTTTCCTTCAAGGTATCACCTAAGGCTTAATATAGGCATATCCCTCAGCCTGTCTCTTTACGAGTTCTGTCATACCAGCAGGAATTACCTCTACAAAGGCAGGAAGGCCTTTTTCATCAATATTATTTGCCCTGAGTGCATTTCTGCATGCAAGAAACCTTACACCTCTTTTTGAAAGCTCCTCCATTTTTTTTAAAACATCCATAACTCCGGGAATACATGCACCAGAACCTTCGGGACAGGCGATATAACCCTTCACACCAGCTCCATTACTGACAACAATAACATTAATATTGGTATCACCAACATCTTTCAAAAGATTAATAATATTTCCGATTGCCACAGACCATCTCTCTGGCTCATTTACATGTATAAGACATTTAAGCATGTTTGTTCCTCTTGCTTCTGTATTCAATGGCCTTTTTTATCAAACCCGCTGCCCATTCAGGTGTTCCATAGACATGCACATGCGTATAGGTAGCAAGGACATTCTTGTAACAGATACCGTCCCTTTTATTAATTATACCATCACCCCTTTTCATGGTAAAAGAGAGATTGAGCTCTTCGTGAGCAACAGGCTTTGAGTAATGAAACTCATGACCCTTTAAAATAAGGCCTGAAGGATAAAAGGGATTCTGGGCTGTTACCTCCAGCAGTGTATAGCCATGAGATTCCGGTCTGTCATTCATGATAAAACTTAAAGGAATCACACCTGCCATTGAATAGGTTCTGTCTTTATAAACAATCTCCTTTCCGAGATACATCATACCTCCACATTCAGCATAAACAGGAAGACCGTCTTCAATGAAATCTCTAAGGCTGCTTATAAATTCCTTATTCATAGAAAGCTGAATGGCGTTTGTCTCAGGGAAACCCCCACCAATGTAAAGACCGTCTATTTCAGGAAGTCTTCTGTCCTCAAGTGCGTTTATCTCCACAATCTCTGCACCATAATCCCTGAGGACCTCCAGATTCTCTTCATAATAAAACTGAAAGGCTGGATCTTTCACAACACCAATCTTTATACCTTCTGCATGTCCTGCGGGTTCAACAACTGGAGAGAGCCCTCTTTTATCAGAATAATGTAGTGATTCCGTTCTTGCTATATGTAATATTCCTTCCATATCAAGGTATTGCTCAGCTATCTTTAATACCAGTTCTATCACCTTTTTCTTACCAGCATGTTCCTGGTGGGGAATCAGCCCCATATGTCTTTCAGGAAGCTCAGCTCCTGAAAGTCTCGGGATTGCGCCTAAAACAGGAATCGAGCAATATCTCTCAATGGACTGTCTGATAACAGACTCGTGCCTCTTTCCAGAGACCTGATTAAGTACTACACCCTTTATCTTCACATCTCTATCAAAGTTTATTGCTCCGAGGACAAGGGCAGCAGCAGTACGGGTAATCTTTGTGCAGTCAATTATGAGTATCACAGGAAGCCCCAGAAGCCTTGAAAGCCTTGCGGTGCTGTGAGTGCCTTCCACATCCATTCCATCATAAAGTCCCCTGTTGCCCTCTATTATGGATATATCTTCCCTTGAATGATAGATAAAGGAATGGATAAGCCTTTCCTCAGGGATTAAATATGTGTCAAGATTATAGCAGGGATTCTCAGCTGCCACTGATAGCCAGCCTGCATCTATATAATCTGGCCCCTTCTTGAAGGGGACTACCTTCATGCCCTTCTTATAATGCAAATAAGAAATAATAGCAAGGGAAAGTATGGTCTTCCCGCTTCCACCTCTCAAACCTGATATTACCAGTCCATTAATATCCATTACTCGCTTATCCTTTTGATGAATTCTCAGGCCGTCCCGTTTTTAGGGTGACAGAAAATAGATACCTATCATCTTATCCAATCTCAACTCTTTAATAATTCTAATCTAAGATTCTTCATGGCAGTATTAATAAGGGTCCCAGAATCAAAAGATCTGAGATAGGGAACTGTACCGATAACAGGAACATCTGTAAGCCTTGAGATAATAGATGAATTTGTTTCCTCAGCAAGGGAGCCCTCTGGTGGAGCAGAGTAATTAAAGATTATACCTCTTACAGGGATATTCCTGCGAAAGAGTTCATTTAGTGTAAGCATAGTGTGATTAATGGTTCCAAGACCAGGCCTTGATACAACAAGCACAGGAAGCCCAAAATCCTTTATTAAGTCTACAACAAGGTAATCCCTTTTTATTGGAACCATTATCCCACCAATGCCCTCAACAACTATTGCCTCATATCTTTTTTTTAAATATTCATAGGCCTTCCAGACCGAGGTTATATCAATCTCCACACCATCCATCTCAGCAGCAACCATTGGTGCAAGGGGTTTTTCAAGGCACAGGGGCGCTATGTAATTAACAGGTTCCTCCATCTGTGCAGCGTCCTTGAGAAATATACCATCTGACGGAATAAGGACCTCACCTTCTCTGAGGGCACCTGTCTCAAAGGGCTTCATGGCACAGGTCTTCAGTCCATGCATCCTCAGGACATTTATAACAAGGGCAGAGATAATTGTTTTACCCACACCCGTGTCTGTACCTGTTACAAAAAAACCCTTCATGCCTTCTCCTCAAAAAGCCTGCCGTCAATCATCCTTAAGATCCTCGTGCATCTCTGAGCAAGGGATATGTTATGGGTTACAATAACAAAGGTTATACCCTTATTCCTGTTTAGATTCACAAGAAGCTCAAAAAGCTCCTCCCCTGTTACTGTGTCAAGATTCCCTGTTGGCTCATCAGCAAGCACCACCTTTGGCTCAAGGATAAGTGCCCTTGCAACAGCAACCCTCTGCTGCTCTCCACCTGAGAGTTCTCCAGGTCTATGATCCTTTCTTTCATATATACCGAGTTCCTTCATAAGGGCTACGGCTCTATCGTATAGAGCCTCAATTTCTGACCCCTGACTTCTGTATATCATGGCAGGCATAAGGATATTTTCAAGTGCAGTAAATTCGGGAAGGAGGTAATGAAACTGAAAGACGAATCCTATATGGCGGTTCCTCATCCTGGAGAGCTCCCTTTCTGAAAGGCTGAAGAGGTCAATATCTTCAAGCAGAACATTGCCCTCTGTAGGGCTGTCAAGGGTTCCGAGTATATGAAGAAAAGTGCTCTTACCAACTCCAGAGGCACCCACAATGGCGATCATCTCTCCCTGCTGAATGGTAAGGTCAATTCCTTTAAGTACCCTGAGCTCACCAGCCTGAGTAAAAAAAGATTTTTTAAGATTATTTACCTTTATCAGTGTCCTCATCTTTTTTAAATATCCCTGTTGTCTTTTTCTTTACCTTAATACAAAATCTCTGAAATCCCTTCCTGCAATTATAAATACTATCAGAGGCCTTTGCTGCTTCATCAGAGGTCCTGTAAATAATGGTACCTGCATATCTTATCCAGTCACCACCCCTCCAGAGTGATATACCTGTAAAGATCACCGCAATGATCAGGAGATATATCATTATCCTGAGCATGAATTTAAGAATCTCACTCATATCTCAAAGGCTCCACAGGATTAAGTCTTGCTGCCTGATAGGCTGGATAAACTGTCGAAAGAAGACTTATGGCAATAGAGCAAAGAGGTACAATAATATAGTCAAAGAGTTTTAGCTTGACACTAAGATGGCTCAGGTAATAAACATCAGGAGGTAATTTGATTATCTCATAATTATTAATAATGTATCCAAGAACAAGAGAACCTGCCACACCAAGTACTGTCCCTATAACTCCAATAATGAGCCCCTGAAGCATGAATATGGCCATGATACCGGTGCTGGGAGCACCCATTGCCTTAAGTATAGCTATCTCTCTCTCCTTTTCTATAACACTCATCATAAGTGTGCTTATTATGTTAAAGGAGGCTACAAGAACTATCAGTATAAGGATGATGAACATGGCAAATTTTTCAAGCTTGAGGGCAGAAAAGAGGGTTCTATTCATCTTCATCCAGTCCATACCATAATAGGGGTAACCGAGTCTCTTCTGAATATCTTCAACAATCCTGTCTGCCCTGTAGATATCCTTCACTTTTACCTCTATGCCAGTAACAGAGCTGCCAAGTTTGAGAAAATCCTGGGCGTCCTGAAGGGAGATAAGGGCAAGGTTTGAATCATATTCAAACATGCTTACCTCAAATATCCCTGTAATTTTAAACTGTCTTACCCTTGGAATCATGCCAAGTGGACCGATTTCACCCATTGGTGAAATAAGGTTAATCCTGTCACCTATATAAACACCAAGGTATCTTGCAAGCTCTCTTCCAATGATTATTCCAGGGATATTTGAACCTGTTTCAAGACCCTCAAGAGAACCCTCCTTCATGTATTTCCTGAGCTCTGAGACCTTCATCTCAGTCTCAGGGATTATTCCTTTTAGCACAACCCCCCTTGCCCTATCTCCAGAAGAAAGCATAACCTGGCCAAGGACAAAAGGTGATGATGACACCACGCCTTCAGTTTTATCAATCTGATTTTTTATTAATTCATAATTACTGATTAAACCAGAATAGTGAAGGACAACTGCATGGGCATTTACGCCAAGGATTTTGTTCTGCAGGTCTTCGTGAAATCCACTCATTACAGAAAGAACTGTCAGGAGTGCCATCACACCAAGACAGACACCGCCTATGGAAATAAAGGTATTGAGGGATATAGACTTATGCTTTTTTTTAGACTTCAGGTATCTAAGAGATATGAATAATGGATATGGTAAAAATCTCATGACTCTGGTTTCATCTGAGGAAACAATATTACATCCCTTATGGATTGAGAATTAGTAAGAAGCATCACAAGTCTGTCTATGCCTATCCCTTCACCTGCTGCTGGCGGCATACCGTATTCAAGTGCCCTGACAAAATCCTCATCCATTGGATGGGCCTCTTCATCTCCCCTTTTCTTTGCCTCAACCTGCTTAAGAAATCTCTCCTTCTGGTCAAAAGGGTCGTTCAACTCAGAAAAGGCATTTGCCATCTCCCTGCCAACAATGAAGAGTTCAAACCTCTCAACAAATTCGGGCTCATCCTTCTTTCTCTTTGCAAGGGGTGATAACTCCACTGGATAATCTATTATAAATGTTGGTTGTATGAGATGGGGCTCAACCATATCCTTGAATATCTCGTCAAGAACCTTTCCATAAGAAAGGCCCTCCTTCAATTCTATGCCCTTTGAGATAGCCCACTTCCTTGCAAATACTTCATCCCTGAAAATCTCTTCCGGAACACCTTTTTCAAGTAATGCCTCCTTCCATGAAAACCTCCTCCACGGTGGGGTAAGGTCAACCTCATATTCTCCATAGGGAATCTTAAGGGTGCCACAGACCTTCAGGCAGACCTCTGTTAGAAGCCTTTCTGTAAATTCCATGAGGTATCTGTAATCTTTATAGGCAATATAGAACTCAAGCATGGTGAATTCAGGATTGTGTTTTGTTGAGATACCTTCATTTCTGAAATTCTTATTAAGCTCAAAGACCTTCTCGTAACCACCAACAAGGAGTCTCTTAAGATAAAGTTCCGGTGCAATCCTTAAATAAAGGTCTATACCAAGGGCAATGTGATGGGTTCTAAAAGGTTTTGCTGCTGCACCTCCCGGAATAGGATGCATCATCGGAGTTTCAACCTCTATGAAACCCTCTCTTTCAAGGAAATCTCTTATTGATTTTATAATTGCACTTCGTTTCTGAAAGACATCCTTCACCTGGGGATTGACAATGAGGTCAAGATAACGCTGTCTGTATCTTAATTCAATATCCCTCAGGCCATGCCATTTCTCGGGCAGAGGTCTCAGGGATTTTGTGAGAAGTACAAAATCATTTACCTCAACAGTCAATTCATTGGTCTTTGTCCTGAAAAGCCTTCCCTTTATTCCCAGTATATCACCAATATCAATCTTTTTAAAGAGGATGAACTTATCCTGAAGCACATCCTTTCTAAAATAAACCTGTATCCTACCACTTGAGTCCTGAAGATGGGCAAAAGAGGCCTTTCCAAAATCTCTGAGCATGATAACCCTTCCAGCAATGGATACCTCATGAGTATTATGTTCAAGAAACTCCTTATCCTTATCCTGATAGATACTGTGTATCTCAGAGGCAAGGTGAGTTACCTCATAGGGATTTCCGTAAGGGTCAATGCCAAGGGATTTCAGTTCATTGAGCTTCTTTATTCTCTGTTGTATAAGTTCATTTATATCGTCAATCATAGAAATTGATTATAAAAATACTGAGAGGTTTGAGTCAAGGAAAGGGTTCAAATCATAAAGTGCCGACAGATACGGGGTATGCTGAAGAGACTTTATTGCGACACCTTAATGTAAACTTTTT
>JBDOIG010000169.1:0-33844 GCA_041082235.1 Thermodesulfovibrionales bacterium
TCAGCCGTCTGCTTTATCGATGCAGACATCTCCTCCATCGTTGCCGAGGTCTCCTCTATAGAGGCCGCCTGCTCTGTTATCCTCTGAGAAAAATTCTGTGATGCCTCTGCTATCTGGTCCGATGCAATAGAGACCTGACGGGAGGCCTCCCTTATCCTGAGCATCATATTTCTGAAGGTCATGAGTATGTTATTAAATTTTTCCTTAAGGAAGTTTTTATCATCACTGATAAGATTCTCCTCTCTTAATTCTCCTCTCTGCAGGGTATCAAAACACTGAAGCGCCTCACCCATATTCTTCTGCATTAACCTGTTGATGAAATATAAAAATAAAGAGAAGGCAATCATGGAAAAAATCATTACACCAATAATATTCTTTTCACTCTTTTTCATAAAGGCATCGTTCTTTGCAAGGACTTCACCAAAAATCCCCTTCTGTGCATTTATTAGATCCAGAAGTATTGCCCTTACTTCTCTCCATTTTGGCGTCTCCACAGCAATAAGAAGATTTATAGCCTCATTTTTTTTGCCTGACATGGAAAGTCCCTGGATGCGGGTCTTCAATTCATGGTCTTCTCTCCAGAGCTCTTTAATCTTTTCAAGACTCGACCGCGTCTTACCAGAGGCAATCTCTATGGACTCATCAAGGGTCTTAATAAAATCCTCATGGGCCTTTTTATAATTACTTTTTGCGGTTTCATCGGATGGATTAAGAAGGATATTTCTTGTTGCTTGACCTGTCTGAAGGCCAAGCCCGTAAAGCTCATACAGGTTGAGCATAAGTGCCTGATCGGTATTAATCATATGCTCTGTTGAGGACTTAACACGGGAGTTAAGGGTTATAAAAATTGAAAGTATAATCCCTATGACAGCAAGATTACTTATCCCTATCACAAGAAACAGCCTTTTGATAGTCATAAATTTCCTCCTCATTTTAATGAGTTATGCTGCTGCCTCCTTATTACCTCCCTCTTCTCCCTTCAATGCCTCCTGAACCATTGTTGTCTCTTCATCAGAAAGGACTTTATTTATGTCAAGGATTATTATCAGTTTATCATCCATTCTTAAAAGACCTCTTATAAAATCAGTTCTCAACCTTGTAACAAATTCAGGTGTTGGCTGCAGGGATGCTCCGGGTACAGAAAGGACATCAAAGACACTATCCACAATGAGACCCATCAGGGCATCTCTGAATTCAGTAATAATAATACAGGTATGTTTTTTATAATCTCCTGTCTTCATATTGAATTTTGTCTTGAGGTCAATAACAGGTATAATGGTTCCCCTGAGGTTAATAACACCCTTCATATAATCCGGCAGATTCGGCACCCTTGTAATGCCTGTTAACTCTATGATCTCCTGAACATTGAGGGCGTCGATGCCATAAACCTCATCGTTAAGAGAGAAGGTAACATACTGAAATTGCTCAAGAGCAACTTCCTGGTCTTTTAGTATCTCCTTCAAGATTACCTCCGGGCTTTTCTATGTTATGACAGCCGAGCCGGCCATCTGATTCTCAATGAGCCCTGCCATATCAAGGACGAGCGCCACCCTTCCATCTCCAAGGATGGTGCACCCCCCTATCCCCTTGATTCTCGGCAGGGCACCCCCAAAGTTTTTAACAACTATCTGTTGCTGACCTATAACCCTTTGCACAATGATGGCAAACTTTTTTCCCTCATGATATGTAATAATTCCAATCCCTCTATCCTTTTCTTCATCAGGTATGCCAAGTATCTCTCCAAGTCTTATAACAGGAATATCTTCACCTCTTACATGCAGGATTTCTGTATTTTCATTAAGGGTGTTTAAATCTGTCCTGTTGATATTGATAAGCTCAAGGACGGCCTGAAGTGGAATTATATAGACCTCATCCTTAACAGCCACTGTCAGGCCGTCTATTATTGCGAGGGTAAGAGGAAGTTTTATGGTAATCGTCGTGCCAGTATCTTTCTTTGCCCTGATGTATATCCTTCCGTTAAGGGACTCCACATTCTTTTTTACCACATCCATGCCAACACCCCTGCCTGATAGATCTGTAATCTTCTCTGCTGTAGAGAATCCTGGCAGGAATATAAAGTTATAAATCTGTTCCTCTGTCAACTCTTCGGGACTCTTTACCAATCCCATTGAACTTGCCTTTTCTATTATCTTCTGTTTGTCAATACCACGACCGTCATCATCAACTTCAATATATATTGAATCTCCGATTTGATAGGCGCTGAGATTGATAACCCCTTTCTCTGGCTTACCCTTTGAAAGCCTTTCCTCAGGGGTCTCTATCCCATGGTCTATAGCATTCCTTATAAGATGGACAAGTGGATCTGTAATCTTTTCAAGCACCCCTTTGTCCAGCTCTGTATCCTCACCTGAAATAATAAGTTCAACTTTTTTATTTTGAGCCTGGGAAAGTTCTCTTACAAGTCTCATAAACCTGTGAAAGACCTCTCCTACAGGAAGCATCCTGAGTGACATGGTACTTTCCTGTATCTGCCTTCCAATCCTCTGGAGCTGATTGAAAAGGACCTGTATGCTGAAGGAGGAATAATCAATAGTGGTTTTACCGTTACCCTCATTTATAACCCGCTCAAGCATTGAATGGATAATCACCATCTCTCCCACCAGGTTGAGCAGGCGATCAAGTTTTCTGAGATCAACCCTCACAGTTGAGGTGAGGGTCTGTTTGAAGGAATCAACCCTTCTTTCCGTCTGTTCATGGACAGCCTTTTCAATAGCCTCCTTGCTTAACTTGCCTTTTTCAATAAGTATGTCGCCTATTTTTTTCTGATTTTCAAGGGCATCTGAAAGGTCTTTTTCTGAAATAGTGCCTGATTCTATAAGAACCTCCCCGATGAGTGGAACTTCGGGCTCAGATTGGGCAGCAGGTATTATTTTTATCTCCTCTTCATCAAGACCTCCGAAGTAAGACTTAAGACTATTTATATCCTCTTCAGTTTCAAAGATTACGTCCCAGCGAAGATAGAGTTTTTCAGGATTCAGCTCAGAAAGCACAGGTACCGCATCTGTATAGGCCTTGATGTTAATAATCCTTCCCCTTGATTTCAGGTCTTCAATTATCATGGATGGGTCTATGCCCCTTGAAAGCATATCAGGATCTGGAGAAAAGATTATTTTAAAGAGCCTTTTAGCAGAGGATTTTTTTATATTTTCAAGTTCCTCTATAATCCCTTCAGAACCATGCAGGTCATAAGAACCTTTTGATAACTTCTGAATTGTCTTTTTAATAAAGTCAGTAGAGGTAAGAAATGTATCTATTATACTTTTATCACACCTGATTCTGTCTTTTCTAAGAAGGTCAAGGACCTCTTCAATCCTGTGTGCAAAGTCTGATATATCCTTATAACCAAGAGAGGCACTTGTGCCTTTTATTGTATGGACTGCCCGAAATATCCTGTTTATATATTCCTTATTGTGAGGCTCTTTTTCAAGTTTTAGCAGTCCTTCTTCGCATTCTGAGAGCTTTTCAATTGCCTCTTCTGTAAAGAGTGTTATTAGCTTTTTCAGTTCATCCTGTGCAAACTCCTCCATCCAGTCACCCCAGTACCCGCTGGATTGTCTCTACAAGCTGTACAGGTGTAAAGGGCATCATTAGCCAGCCCGTGGCACCTGCCTCACGACTTCTGGCAAGGAGTCCTTCGTGAGAAGATATAGCAATAACAGGAATATACCTGTATCCGGGACTGGTTCTTATATTTCTTATTAATTCCACTGTATCATTCTTCCTTGATGTAACAACAGTGATCACAAGATCAGCATCTGTATAATCAAGCCTCTTCATAAGCTCATACTCGTTTGTTACAGGTATAACCCTGTAACCGGCAACCTCAAGGACAAAAGATAGAAGATTCCTCAAGGCTGGGGAATCTTCTACCAAGAGAATGGTACCTGGCTTATTCACACCCTTATACCTAAATGCTTATGCCAAGCTGTGAGGTGACAGCCTCAAAGAGCGAGTTTTTCTGGATGGTAAGTTTCTTTCCACTTTGCTCGCATTCCTTCACAGCAGCAAGAAGCATCTGCAGGGCTGATACATCAACCCTGTTTATATCCTTTATATCAAGCACTATCTCGTCCCATACCCTCATGGCAATCTTCAGGTCATGCATAAATTCAGGTACCTGGTTGATGGTCAGGTCACCCTCTAATGTAACTATCCCCCACATAACACACCTCCTTTACTCTTATAAAGAATACAAGAAATATGCCAGGAATAAAGTTATGGATTTTTTTAGAAAATTTGTGTCAGGACTCTGGAATCTCTTCCAGAGTTATGGAAACCAATCCAGACCTACTGAAGTCCGTATTCTCTTATCTTTGTAAGGAGGGTTTTATAATCTATCTGCAGGATGGAGGCTGCCTTGGTTTTATTGCCACCTGCTACCTTTAATGCCTGTTCAATAGCCTTTCTTTCCACATCCCTTACCGCAATGGCTGAAATCTCTTTCAGGGGCATAAGAGGGGTAATCTCTTTTTTCTCCTTGTCTGGCTCTATAAGGAACTCTATATGCTGTTTTTCAATCAGGTCACCTTCACATATAAGAACTGCTCTCCTCATCACATTTTTGAGTTCCCTCACATTGCCTGGCCATGGATATTGCTCAAGTATCTGAAGGGCCTCTTCTGAAATATCCATGATCTGTTTATTTAATTCCTCTGCTGCCTCATTAACAAATCTTCTTGCAAGGTATCCTATATCGCCTATCCTTGATCTGAGAGGTGGGATATTTATAATAAACTCACCGAGTCTGAAGAAAAGATCTTCCCTGAATTTTTTTTCAGACACAAGTATCTTTATGTCCTTGTTTGTGGCTGCTATTATCCTCACGTCAATCTCCACAGGCCTTGTGCTTCCAAGGGGAAAGAATCTTTTCTCCTCAACCACCCTGAGCAACTTACTCTGAACATAGGGTGAGATATTCTCAAGGTCATCTATAAATATGGTTCCTTTGTTTGCAATCTCAAAAAGTCCAGCCTTTCTTTTTTCAGCACCCGTAAAGGCACCCCTTTCATGACCGAAAAGTTCACTCTCTACAAGTGTTTCAGGTATTACACCAAGGTCCACAGTAATAAATGGTTCTGATGCCCGCCTGCTCTGATTGTGTATTGCCCTCGCTATAAAGGATTTCCCCACCCCTGTCTCACCCTGAAGGATAATTGAGAAATCTGTCCAGGCAACCTGTTTTATCTGCTCTATTACTGCCTTCATTGCATCACTTTTGCCAAACATCCATTCAAGGGAGCTTTTCACAGCAGCATCAAGTCTTTTCACCCTTCTCTCAAGCTCTGTCTTCTGGATTGCATTCTTAAGGGTAATCATGAGTCTATCAATCTTGGGAGGCTTAACAACAAAGTCATAAGCACCCATTTTAATTGCCTCAACCGCTGTGGGAATATCTCCGTAGGCGGTAATGAATATAATAGGAATCTCCGGATCTATCTCTTGAAGATACTGCATGGTCTCTATGCCGTTCATCTCGGGCATGTTCAGGTCAAGAAAAACAGCGAGGAACCTCTGTTTATTAAATTCTATTATTGCCTCCTTTCCATCAGAGGCCTCAACAGGCGTATAACCATGGATAATGAGGGCCTCTCTGAGGACCTTCCTGATCTCACTGTCATCATCCACTATAAGGACATTTTTCATAAGAAAATTATACCAGAATCAACAAGTAAATAATGCAGGTGAAGGGATGGACTTGATTTCCCTTCCCGATAACCATTTTCAAGTCTTACATAACGAATCATATCCTGCTGTCAATCCTGAAGACCTGACCTGTAATCGTCTCTGTCTCAAGAAGGAAGGCGATAAATCCTGCCACCTCCTCCTTAGATGTAAGGGTCTTAAGAAGGCTTTCATCTTTTGCAATCTCCATTGCCCTCTGAGATGCCCTTCCCATGTCTGTTTCCATATAACCTGGAGCAACCACATTCACCTTTATCTTCCTGCTGGAAAGCTCCCTTGCTGCCACAAGGCTCAGTCCAATAAGCCCTGCCTTTGATGCGCTGTAGGCTGACTGACCTGCCTTACCCCTTATACCTGAATAGGAGCTTATGTTTACTATGTGTCCTTCAGTCTTTTCAAGAAGATCTGTAAAAAGACTTATTGTATTAAAGACTCCCTTAAGATTTACCTGAAGGACATGCTCCCAGTCAGACTCTCTTATTTTTATCAATAATTCATCCCTGGTTATAGCAGCATTGTTTATAAGCGCGTGAAGCATCCCGAATCTTTCCCTGATAAAATCCCTGAGCATTATACATTCATCATACATTGATATATCTGCCCTGAAGATAATGGAGCCTTTATCTTTCAATTCACTCGCTGCCTCATCTGCCCTCACATAATTTGAAATAACAGTGTATCCCTTTTTAAGAAGGGTGAGGCTCAATACCCTTCCAAGCCCCCTCACCCCGCCTGTTATAAGGCAGATTTTTTTTCCCTTCATAGTTTATTGATGGCCCTTTCCAGAAGCCCTATGTCCTCCAGAGTATGAGCTGCTGTGACGGTAAATCTTATCCGTGGCCTCTTTACAGTTGGTGGTCTGATCGCTGGCGCATAGATGCCATCATTAAAAAGTTTTTCAGAAATCCTCAAAACCTCTTCATTATCTTTAAAAAATACAGGGATTATGGGTGTCTCTGTCTTTGCAAGCTCAAGACCTGATTTTTTAAACAGGCTTATCAGCTGCTCTTTATTAAACCACAATCTTTCAATAAGAGAGTGTTCTGTCTCTATTATCTCAATAGCCTTATATGCCATGGATATTATTGATGGGGGAAGGGCTGTTGAATAGATAAAACCCCTTGCCCTGTTTATAAACCATCTTTTAATTGACTCTTCAGAAACAATATAAGCACCAAAGGACCCGAGGGCCTTTGAAAAAGTTCCCATTTGAATAATGAAGGGTCTGTGGGAAATACCAAAATGCCTGAGAGAACCCCTTCCTTCTCCAAGCACACCTGTTGCATGGGCATCATCAATATATAGCAGGGCATTGTATCTTTCTGCAAGGCTAACAATTTCCTTAAGAGGTGCTATATCTCCATCCATACTAAAGACAGAATCAGTAACGATAAGTTTAGAACCCTCATATGGCACTGATTGAATAATCTCTTCAAGATGCCCAATATCACAGTGCCTGTATATATAAACCTTTGCCTTGCTCAAACGGCAACCATCAATTATACTTGCATGATTGAGTTCATCACTGAATATATATTGGGTCTCAAGACAGGGTATGCATGAGACATTGGCCGTGTATCCTGAATTAAGTATAAGCCCTGAAGGCCCTTCTTTAAACCTTGCTATTTTATCTTCAAGCATCTCGTGCAATTCTGTCCCACCTGCAAGAAGTCTTGAGGCACCCGAACCACTCCCGTATTTATTTAATGCCTTTATAGCTGCCTCTTTAAGGAGAGGATGACCTGAAAGTCCAAGGTAGTCGTTTGAAGAAAAATTTATTAATAACCTGCCTTTTATATTTATCCTTGGACCCTGGGGAGATGATCTCGAGAGGATATTCCTTAAAAGGCCCTGTTGTTCTAATTCATAAAGTCTGCTGGAAAACATTTATGCTATAATAGCACATGAAGAATTCTGTCAAAAAGGCGGTATTACCTGCAGCAGGTCTTGGAACAAGATTCCTGCCAGCAACAAAGGCGTCCCCAAAGGAGATGCTTCCTATAGTGGACAAGCCAATGATACAGTATTCTGTTGAAGAGGCACTCTCATGCGGGATAAAAGAATTTATAATAATAACAGGAAAGTATAAAAGGACAATAGAAGACCATTTTGATTCAGCCTTTGAGCTTGAAGAGAATTTGAAAAGGAAGGGCAAGAAAGAACTCCTGGAGAAGATAATAACCTTAAATCATATTGACTTTGCCTATATAAGGCAAAGGACTCCACTTGGTCTCGGTCATGCTATCCTCTGCACTATGCCCTTTGTAAAGGATGAACCTTTTGCAGTACTTCTAAGTGATGACATAATAGACCCACAGGAGACCCTTCTTCAGGATATGATTTATATACATGAAAAATACAGGGCCCCTGTGATTGCCCTTGAGAGGGTTCCAAGAAAAGAGGTGCAGAAATACGGGGTGGTGGCATGCATACCCGCTCCCCAGGAAAAGGGCTTTAAAGGCAGGGTCTTTAAGATTACAGATATGGTGGAAAAACCCTCACCTGAGACTGCACCATCAAATCTTGCTATAATAGGAAGATATATCCTTACCCCTGATATATTTACTCATCTTAAGGGTCTTAAACCCGGCAAAGGTGGTGAGATACAGCTGACCGATGGATTAAAGAGTCTTTTAAAAAGAAGAGATATATATGGTTATCTCTTTAATGGAAAGAGGTATGATGCAGGAAGTAAACTTGGATTTCTTCAGGCTACAGTAGAGCTTGGCTTGAGACATCCTGAGCTTTCAAAGGATTTTAAAAAATATCTGAAAAATTTGATATCTAATTCTCATTAATTTATGAATGTAAATTTTCAAAGTTTGACCATCTTTAAAGAAGCATCTGGTTGTGAACCTCCTCTTGATATTTATGAAACAGAAGATTCTCTGATTATAGATATTGATCTACCAGGCATTGAACCTGAAAAGGTCTTGATTAAAATTATAGATGATATGCTTATTGTAGAGGGTATAAGAATAAGGGAGATTAAAGAAGATGTGAGATTCCTGTGCATGGAGAGGCCAAAGGAGGCATTCAGGAAGATAGTGAAGTTACCGGTTGATATAGAGGCAAAAAATGGAAGGGCTGTATACAATAATGGAGTGGTCTCCCTTAGGTTTCCAAAGATAAGGCCTGAGGTTATTAAGATAAAGATAACAAAAGCTTAAAGGGGCTTTGCCCCTTTAAATCCCCGATTTTAATTTAGTAAGGGAGTTTGAGGGACTTTGTCCCTCAAAGGGGCTTTGCCCCTCAAAGCATAGAGGTTGAGATAAAATGACACAGAAAGAAGAAAAAGAGATAGTGATACCTGATACCTTGCCTGTTCTTCCTGTAAGGGATATAGTGGTGTTTCCTTACATGATAATTCCTCTTTTTGTTGGAAGGGACATATCTATAAAGGCAATAGATAATGCCCTCAACTCTCACAGATTAATCCTTCTCCTTACCCAGAAGGACCTTTCTGTTGAGACACCAGGCCCAGATGATTTATATCAGATGGGCACAGTGGGCATGATAATGAGGATGCTTAAACTTCCTGATGGAAGGGTCAAGATACTCATACAGGGACTCAGCAAGGTGAGGGTTATTAATTTCTCCCAAACCGAACCTTTTATCCTTGCTGATATAGAAAGATTGTCTGAATTAAAGGTTGAGGAGATAACCATAGAAATAGAAGCCCTGATGCGCTCGGTAAAGGAGCTTCTTGATAAGGCTGTCTCTCTCGGAAAGACAATACTTCCTGATGTAATGGTTATCATTGAAAACATAGATGACCCTGGAAGGCTTGCTGACCTGATTGCATCAAACCTGGGACTCAAGACAGAACAGGCCCAGGAAGTTCTTGAAATATTAGACCCTGTACAAAGATTGAAGAAGGTCAGTGAGATACTTACCAGGGAGACAGAGTTGCTTGCAGTTCAGCAAAAGATTCAAACAGAAGCCCGAACCGAGATTGATAAGGTTCAAAGGGAATACTTTCTCAGAGAGCAGCTCAAGGCAATACAGAAAGAACTTGGGGAGATGGACGAAAGGGCAGAGGAGATAGAGGATTTCAGAAAGAAGATAGAAGAGGCAAAGATGCCCGAAAGGGTCCAGAAAGAGGCTGAAAAACAATTAAAGAGACTCCAGAAGATGCACCCTGATAGTGCTGAAGCGGCTACAGTGAGGACCTACCTTGAATGGCTTACAGAACTTCCCTGGTCAAAATCAACCACTGATAATGTTGATATAAAAGTAGCTGAAAAGGTCCTCAACGAAGACCACTATGACCTTGAGAAGGTGAAGGAAAGGATACTGGAATACCTGAGCGTGAGGAAATTAACAAAGAAGATGAAAGGCCCTATACTCTGTTTTATTGGTCCTCCCGGGGTGGGGAAGACCTCTCTTGGAAAATCCATTGCAAGGGCACTGGGAAGGGAATTTGTGAGGATGTCTCTTGGCGGTGTAAGAGACGAGGCAGAAATAAGAGGACACAGAAGGACCTATGTAGGAGCACTCCCAGGAAGAATCATACAGGGAATAAAACAGGCTGGTACGAACAATCCAGTCTTCATGCTTGATGAGATTGACAAGATAGGTCTGGACTTCAGGGGAGACCCTGCCTCTGCACTCCTTGAGGTGCTTGACCCTGAGCAGAATAATGCCTTTATAGACCACTACCTTGGGGTTCCCTTTGACCTGAGTAATGTCATGTTCATAACAACCGGCAATGTTGTTGATACCATTCCATCACCTCTAAGGGACAGAATGGAGATTATATATCTCAGTGGCTATACAGCAGAAGAGAAACTCAATATAGCCAAAAATTTCATTATCCCGAGACAGCTTAAAGAGCACGGTCTTACTGATAAAGATGTAAAGATAACAGATCAGGCGATCCTCAAGACAACTACAGAATATACCCGTGAGGCAGGTGTAAGGAATCTTGAAAGGGAGATAGCAAATATCCTGAGGAAGATAGCAAAACAGATAGCTGAAGGGAAAAAACAGAAATTCCTTATTACACCGAAGAATCTCTCAAGGTATCTTGGTGTTCCAAAGTATCTGCCTGAAGAGGAGGTTGAAAAAGACCTTGTTGGAGTTGCCACAGGACTTGCCTGGACAGAGACAGGTGGAGATATTATCTATGTGGAGGCAACAACAATGAAAGGAAAAGGCAGCCTTATCCTCACCGGTCAACTTGGAGATGTGATGAAGGAATCAGCCCAGGCAGCCCTCAGTTATGTAAAATCAAGGGCAAAAAAGCTTGGCATTAATGAAGAGGTCTTTTCAAAAACTGATATACATATACATGTCCCGGCTGGAGCTATTCCAAAGGATGGACCATCAGCAGGTATAACAATGGCTACCGCAATTGCATCAGCTCTGACAGGCAAGCCAGTAAGAAGAGATATTGCCATGACTGGTGAGGTAACCCTGAGGGGAAGGATATTGCCCATCGGAGGTCTTAAGGAAAAATCCCTGGCAGCAAAAAGGATGGGCATAAAAAATGTAATAATACCTGCAAGAAATAAAAAAGACCTTGAAGACATTCCAAAGTATGTAAAAAAGGATATGAATTTTATCCTTGTGGAAACCATGGACGAGGTTCTTGCAGAGGCACTGAAGATACCCGGCAAGAGGGCTAGATATGCCAAATCGTGAGGTCTTTCAGCGCTGGGGAAAAGCAAGCTTTTCCTCAGCGAACCCCCGATATATTGTTAGGTTTTAATAACCCGAGCGAACAGGGAAACGCATGGAGTTGTTTGCAATAGCCTCTAACTGTAAAATCCAATCATGCAACCAATCAAGCGGGTACCTTAAAGACCTGTTTTAAGAAGAATGGATGAACTTGAGTTAATAGAGTTGCTAAGAAATAGATTTTCACCTGAAAATCAGAAGGTTCTGAAAGGCATCGGTGATGACGCAGCTGTAGTAGGGGCCTCCCGGCAGCTTTCTCTTTATACAACTGACATGATGATTGAAGGGATTCATTTTGACCTCTCATTCATTACACCCTTTCAATTAGGATTCAAGCTTATTGCAAGGAATGTAAGTGATATCTTTGCGATGGGTGGAGAACCTGAATTTCTTTTATTAAATCTCTGCCTACCTGAAGGGACTGGAAGGGACTTCGTAGAGAAACTTCTGGATGGCATTGAAGAATGCACCAGAAAGTACAGGATAGACCTGATCGGAGGTGATTTTTCTAAATCTCCGGAATACATTTTTCTATCTGCAACCCTTACAGGAGTCACTCAAAGACAGATACTCAGGAGTGGAGCAAGACCAGGTGATAACATATATGTAACAGGTACACTTGGTGATGCTGCCTGTGGTCTTGAGATATTAAAAAGACGGGTAAGGCTTGAGGAGGAAATTAAATATCCTTTAATAAAAAAACATCTTATGCCTGAACCTAGACCTCTTCACAAAGAGGTCAAAGATATACATGCGATGATTGATATAAGCGATGGCCTTTCCCTTGACCTCTGGAGGCTGTGCGATGAAAGCAAAGTAGGAGCTATACTTTTTGAAGAGAAACTCCCTTTATCCCATGAACTCCTCAGTGCATCAAAAAACCTTAATGCAGATCCTCTCACATTTGCCCTCACAGGTGGTGAAGACTATGAACTGCTTTTCACAGCAGATAAGATTACTGGCATGGAAGGTATAACAGAGATAGGAATAATAATAGAAGAAAGAGGACTCTGGATAACAGGAAAGAATGGGGGGAAAAGATTACTCTTGCCGGAAGGATTTGTCCATAAAATCGGGGGCCCCCAAAAATCTCAAGATTTTTTGGGATAGCAGTCATGAAGATATGGAATAAGCTCAGGCTGATATTTTATATTAAAGACCCACCCTCAAGAACTGCCTTCACATTCAGCATAGGGCTCTTTATAGGTATGTCTCCACTCATTGGGCTTCATACATTAATAGCACTTGCCATTGCAATCATATTCAGGCTCAATAAACTTGTAATCCTTATTGCCACCTATTTGACAAATCCATGGACGATTGTTCCAATTTATACCTTTTCAACCATAATAGGTGCAAAGATACTTAACACAAGCATAGAGATAGAGATAGACTGGCATCATCTTACCCTTTCTCAACTCCTTCACAATGCAGGGAATCTGCTTCTTCCATTCATAACCGGTTCTATCATTGTTGGCTTCGTATCTTCTGTGTTAAGTTATATAATTATCTATGTTATTCTCTCAAAAAGGTGGAGACCTGATGAAACCCCAAAAAAATGAAAAAAATTTAATTATTGGCTTACCAGACAGTATCTCTCAAGAAGGGGTCTGCATAGTAACACTGGGCTGTCCTAAGAATATTGCGGACTCAGGACATCTCAGGGAAAGACTTCTTGAGGCAGGGATTCCCATTGCGGAGTCTCCTGAAAGGGCCAGCTTTATTATTATAAATACCTGTGGTTTCATTGAAGATGCAAAGAGGGAATCCATTGAAGAAATATTGAGACTCTCCTCAGTCAGGAAAAATGGCACAGAGATTATACCGATAGGTTGTCTTGTTAAAAGATATAAAAAGGAACTCCATAAGGCCTTGCCAGAGATTAAGGCCTTTTTCGGCCTGGGCGAAGAAGAAAAAATAATTCAATATATTAAAAACAGAGCAACGGAAAAGTTCCGCCACTCAGTCCCCGTGCTCTTACCTCCTTCATCCTATGCCTATATCAAGATATCTGATGGCTGCAGGAGAAGATGCGCCTTCTGTTCTATACCAGGGATAAAAGGTAAATATAAAAGCATTGAGCCTGAAATTATATTAAGGAAGGCAGAAAAATTTCTCTCAGCTGGAGTAAAAGAGCTTATCCTTGTTGGTCAGGAGGTAAGTTCCTACGGAATTGATAGACCAGGTTTTCCATCTTTAAATAAGCTTCTTAGAGAAATCTCTTCTATCCAGGGAGACTTCTGGATAAGGCTTCTCTACCTTCACCCACAGAGCATCAGTGATGAGCTCCTTGAGGAGATTGCGTCAAATAAAAAAATCTGTAAATATCTTGATATCCCCCTTCAACATTCTGAAGATAAGATTCTTAGATTAATGAAAAGACCAGGTTCAAAAGAAACTTATAAAGGATTAATTAACAAGATAAGGTCCTTCATCCCTGGTGTTACCTTAAGAACAACATTTATTGTCGGTTTCCCAGGTGAAAGAGAAAAAGATTTCAAGGGCCTTCTTGATTTTGTTAAGGAAATAGAATTTGAAAGACTCGGCGCCTTCAGGTACAGTAGAGAAGACGGTACACCAGCCTATTATTTAAAAGGTCAGGTTCACAAGAAAATAAAAGATAGAAGATATGATGAGATCATGAGGCTTCAGACTGAGATATCACTTAAAAAAAACCTCTCTCTTTTAGGCAAAAAACTGAGATGCCTTATTGATGAGGTCAATGAAGGTATCGGTTATGGAAGACTTGAAAGCCAGGCACCTGAGATAGATGGTTTCGTTATAATAAAGGGCAATGACCTGAGACCTGGTACATTCAGGGAAGTCTTAATTAAAAAAGCCTATGACTATGACCTTGAGGCAGAGGCTATTGTAAATATGGAGTGAAAGGATAATTACATGAGTGGCAGGGTTCCGTGGATTCATATTATCTTATTTTTGCTCACCGTTATAACCACCCTCGGTGCAGGTGCCGTATGGGAAGGGATTGATATCTTTAAGAAACCGGAAAAAATTATAGAAGGCTGGCCTTTTTCTCTGGCGATTCTTAGCATACTGCTGAGCCATGAATTCTCCCATTACATTGCCTCAAGAGTTCACAGGACAAAGGCAACACTTCCCTATTTTATACCAGCCCCCACTGCAATTGGCACATTCGGTGCCATCATCAGGATGAAATCACCAATCACAACCAGGAGGGCACTTATTGATATAGGAGCAGCAGGACCAGTTGCAGGGTTTATTATGAGCATTGCAGCTACCATTGTTGGCCTTAATCTTTCTGAGATCGCAAAGGCTGATGATATAAAAGGAATAGGCTTCGGCACATCTTTAATCTTTCTAATTCTCACAAGGCTTATTCTCGGAGATGTACAGGATGGATATGCTGTGCTTCTTCATCCTGTTGCAATTGCTGGATGGATAGGATTTCTGGTAACATCCCTTAATCTTTTACCAATAGGTCAGCTTGACGGTGGACATATAACCTATGCACTATTTGGCAGGGGACATAGATATATATCCATGGTAGTTATGAGCATACTGTTTATTCTTGGCATTATGGCATGGTATGGATGGTTTCTCTGGGCAGGTCTTTTATTCATCATTGGGATAAAACATCCTCCTGTTTTATTATGGGAAAAAAATCTAAACACCGGGAGGAAGATAACAGGCATAGTCTCGATGCTGATATTTATCCTCTGTTTTATTCCCTCACCACTTCAATTGGGATAATCCTACAGCATGGGACAAAAATTGAGGCAGCACTTTAATCTGCCCGTGAGAATAACAGGATATGCCGAAAGGCCTTTAGTGCGACAAGCCGCAGAGGAATATACTCGCTACCTATTTAAAATTTCAGAAAATGTCCTGACCTTTATATAATTTAAAAGGCCCTCTGGGGGCGGAGGGCCTTTTGCTGGGTAGTGGGGGACCCCCAGCACCTGCGTGAAATGGGAGGGTGCATCTCCACGCAGGCATATTTAATTTTACAAAATCTTGCCTTAAAATTCAAGTTAACAACCGAAATCGGTGATTACTATATCAAAATATCACACATAATTACTATATCAGAATGCACATATAATAAAACCCCCTGAAATATCTCAAAAGCTCAAACTAAATGCACAGTTTAAAAATCATTTCCTCGGGGCACGAAGTTCCGTGGCAAAAAGAAGTCGGGAATCGGAATTCTGACCGCTTACGCTCACAATGGTGCCCCTCTCACTCAGCGGTTAACTTGAATAAAAATTAGTAACTATGGTATGTTATAAACTGAAATTTTGCCCGTTTTCGTGGACATAAAAGGGTATTTTATCTATAAGGAGGAATAGTCTTATGGCAGCTAAAAAACCAAAAAGGAATAAGTCTGCAATGAAGAGAGTGAGGCAGGCAAAAAAACGTGAAGCCCGCAATAAGGCTGTAAAGAGTACCATAAAGAGCCTTATCAAAAGGGTGGAGGCTGCAATTGCCTCTAATAATAAAGAGGAGACCACAAAAAACCTGCAGGCTGCGGTTAAATATATAATGAAGGCAGCTTCTAAAGGAATAATCCACAAAAATACTGCCTCAAGAAAGATTTCAAACCTGACCAAGAAGGCAAATACTATTTTACTTTCAACTCAAGCAGCTTAAGTAAAAGAGGTTCAAGAAAATCCTTATGAGCCTTTGCCCTGAGATCCATTTCATGAAGAATAGGAAGGGCCTTTTTATAATCTGGCGAGCTTGAAAAAATTTTGTTGAGAGCACCGATGGCAAGTGGTAAATTATCCCTGAGAGATTTAAGGATAGAAATTGCCCTTACCCTGTCTTTCTTTTTTAAAGCATGAATCAGGTCTGTTGTATCATAATTTAAATGGGCAAACACCAGCTCCTTTAGTTCATCCTGAGACGGGGTCTTTATGCCAGCCATAGCTATTTTATTAAGCTCTGTAGCTATAAGGCCTGGATCACCCTCTGTTAGCTCAAGGAAGTATTGAATAGCTTCTCTACTAAGCTCAATGCCAAGGTTTTTTGCCTTGAGGTCTATCCAGCCCAATACCTCATCTTCTTTAAGTTCAATAGATATAAATCTTACCTCCTTTAATATATTGAAAATTTCCCTCTCAGGATTCTTATTGTAAAGAAAAAAGACTCCACCATTGTCTATCTCGGCGGCAATAGTAGCCAGGTCTTTCAGTTTCAGTAACTGAGTCTCTTTAATAACTATCCATCCCTTATTACCGAAAAAAACAGGGGTTTTCAAAGCCTCAATAATATGAGAAACAGGGATTTTCTCTGACATATCAAAGACCTTTAAGCAAAGTTCTTCACCTCTGTCTTTTATATACGCTAAAAAGGCAGAATAGGCCTCCTGAAGCATGAAGGGCTCCTGACAATAGAGAAGATAATTTCCCTGAAGCCCTTTTTTAATTTCATCATAAAAATTAAATATACTCATCACATTACCTTAAAGGGGCGTAGCCCTTTTAAAACCCCGAATAAGGATAAAATTTTATTTAAAAGGAAGTTTGAGGGACGAAGTCCCTCAAAGCTCTAATTATCTCAAGTACTATGTCCTTCATTATCTTATCAATCTCTCTATCCCTTGCCATAATAATATCCTCTATCCTTGAGCCACTCTTAAAATCTGTTATAAAAGGAGAACTGAAGGCCTTTGATAATTCGTTCCCATCGGGCATGATGAATCTGAAGTCAGTTCTTATAATGACCTCGTAAAGGGCTATCTGGTTTGATCGTTCTGCCACAATTGACATATTAAAATCTGTAATTGAGCCGTACATAGAAATGCCATCGGGGGTATTTATAATACATCCTCTTTTGAGAAGCTCTTCGCTTAAAATGTACCTTAATCGATCTTCAAGCCCTGGGACCATGGTCTTATTATTTATTTCAATAGTTGTTATCAGACAACCCGGAGATTCCATTGCTTGTTGATTAAGCTCCGCTACTGGAGAGGCAAATTTATACCCACAGCCAATCGTAATAAAGCAAAGGAGAATCAAAGCATAGGTTATATAAAACTTATTTCCTGTCTTCATCAATCACCTAATTGCCGAGCACTATATTTACCAGCCTCTTCCTTGCCACAATGATGTTTTTAATATTCTTTCCTGAAATTGCCTCTTTGATCTTTGGTTCAGCAAGGGACCTCTCTTTTATCTCATCGTCTGAAAGCCCATCAGGTATCATGATCTTTGCCTTTATCTTGCCATTTATCTGAATGACAAGCTCATATTCTAACTCACGGGCAAGTTCTTCATTCCATTCTGGCCAGGGATATTCAAGAATAGAAGGCTTATTCCCAAGCTGTGACCATAGTTCTTCAGCTATATGAGGTGCAAAGGGACCTATCATTAAAAGGAAGCTCTCAATAGCGAACCTGAGGGCTGCTCTTTCCTCTTCAGAATATCCCTTTGTCTTTTGAGATACATAACCCTGAAGTTCATTTAAAAATTCCATCATCCTGGCTATGGCTGTGTTGAAATGGAATTCTTTTTCTATATCCTCTGTGACCCTTTTTATTGTCCTGTGAGTAAGTCTTACAATTGACAGGTTGGAGCTGGGGCTTCTGGAGGCACCGCTGGTCTCTGTATTCTGATCCCTGATTTCTGAACTTAGGGCCTGCACAAAATTCCACAGCCTGTTAAGGAATCTATAAATTCCTTCCACACCTGATGCTGACCATTCAAGGTCCTTTTCTGGTGGTGCTGCAAAAAGGCTGAAGACCCTTATGGTATCTGCACCATATCTTTTTATCATATCATCAGGATCAACAATATTTTTCTTAGATTTTGACATCTTCTCTACCCTTCCATGCTCTACAGGTCTTCCACAATGGATGCACTTATCGTCTTTCACCTCTGAAGGAAAGAGCCAGTCATGCTCTGGACATTTAAGGCTCTCCATACATACCATCCCCTGTGTAAGAAGATTCGTAAAGGGTTCACTGAAATTAACAATGCCAAGGTCTCTTAGCACCCTTGTGAAAAATCTTGAGTAGAGTAGATGAAGCACCGCATGCTCCACCCCTCCTATATACTGATTAACAGGCATCCAGTAAGAAATCGGGGTCACCAGAAAATCGTCAGATTTTCTGGGGTACTGGTGGGGTTCTAAACTGCTGGATTGCTCAAGTGTTAAATCTGCCCCTTCTTCTTTAAGACAATAGGCAAGGAAATACCATGAGGAATCAACAAAGGTATCCATTGTATCTGTCTCCCGCCTTGCCCTTCCGCCACACCGGGGACAGGATGTAATTAAAAACTCATGGGATTCTAATAGTGGTGAGCCTCCTTTTCCTGTAAACCGTACATCCTCAGGAAGTATTACAGGCAGTTCCTTTTCAGGAACAGGGACTATCCCGCATTTATCACAATAAATAATGGGTATGGGTGTGCCCCAGTAACGCTGCCTTGAGATACCCCAGTCCCTGAGTTTGTAATTTATCTTTCTTTTGCCAAAACCATTTTCTTCAAGAAATTTTATAATCTTTTCTCTTGCCTCTATGGAGTGAAGTCCTGAAAACTTATCTGAATTAATAAGATATCCTTCATCCTCATAGGCCCTATCAGGCCTCTCAGACATTACATCCCTTTCAGGCACTATGACAACCTCTATGGGAAGGTTATACTTTTTTGCAAAATCAAAATCCCTCTGGTCATGGGCTGGCACACTCATTATTGCTCCTGTGCCATATTCCATAAGAACAAAGTTCGCTATGTATATGGGAACCTTTTTTCTGTTTACAGGATTTATTGCATAATACCCTGTAAAATGACCGAGTTTTATAAGGGGGTCACCATAGAAACCCTTCATCTCTTTGAGAACATCCTTATCCCTCACAAGCTTATCAGCCAGTGGATGATTCGGAGCCAGACATACAAAGGTACAACCCCATAGTGTGTCAGGCCTTGTAGTAAATATAAGTATCTCCTCATCAGTACCGTCAATTTTGAAAATAACCTCAGCCCCCTCACTTCTGCCAATCCAGTTTTTCTGCATGGTGATAACCTTTTCTGGCCAGCCTTTAAGGGTATCAAGGTCTCTTAAAAGTTCCTCAGCATAAGCGGTAATCTTTAAGAACCATTGTTCAAGCTCCTTCTGTGTAACAGAGGAATCGCATCTCCAGCATCTTCCATCTATTACCTGTTCATTTGCCAGAACTGTTTCACAGGAGGGACACCAGTTAATAAAAGAGGCCTTTCTATAGGCAAGCCCTCTTTCAAGCATCTTTAGAAAAAGCCATTGGTTCCATTTGTAATATTCAGGCTGACATGTTGTTATTTCCCTCTGCCAGTCATAGCTCAGACCGAGTCTGTCAAGCTGTGCCTTCATATAGGCAATATTTTCATAAGTCCATCTTGCTGGATGAACTCCATGTTTGATAGCTGCATTTTCTGCCGGAAGTCCAAAGGCATCCCATCCCATTGGATGAAGAACATTATAACCCCTCATCCTCAAATATCTGGCTATCACATCACCTATTGCGTAATTCCTCACATGACCCATGTGAATCTTGCCTGAAGGATATGGAAACATCTCAAGGCAGTAAAACTTCTTTCTTTTTGTATCTTTGCGACTTTTAAAAATATTTTTCCTTTTCCAGAACTCCTGCCACTTGAGTTCTATTTCCTGTGGTTCATATCTGCCGTGCACTTAAGGTCCTCCTCTCAAATAATCATTCCATCCGAGCTTTGATGGGCAAAGCCCCTCAAGCTCCCATTTATAATTAATTTTTTATTAATTCCTTATTTGGGGTTTCAAAGGGGCAGAAGCCCTTTGTGCTCTGCCCCTCAAACTCCTTTATACACTCATCAGAGCAACAGCAAAAGCCTTCTGTGCTTTCTTCCAAAATTGCAATTTGGGGGTCACATCTGCTGCCCTATTTTGGGTTTTAAAGGACCTCACCCTTTAAGTATTTTACCATAAGCATAGAGAAGGAGCTTCGCTCCTTTAAAAAAATTTGAATAAAATTTTATTTCTTTGAGCTTTTGAAGGGCAAAGCCCTTCAAAAGGCACTCCAAAAATCTACAGATTTCGGAGGTGCAGATCAGTAATGGAATGAGTTTTTATAGGGTAAACCTAACTATTACTTCGCCCCTGGCAATAAAAACATAGCAAACAACTCCTGTTTTTGATATAATTAACCATAAGGCTATTTAATAATTACTAAGCAGTTTCTTGAGGGGGTCTTTAGAAAGGTTTACGATGGAGGCCAGATTTTTGGAAACATAGCTGACTTTAAGGTATAAAGGCCCTGATAAAAGAATAGTGGGTGGAAGGAGAGGCATGGAGGAAAGAAGACGCTATCCAAGAATTACAGTGGAAGGAATAACCGGCAAGATGCTCTGCACTGAAAAGGCAAAGGTAATCAATATAAGCCTCGGAGGGATGGCTATAGAAATTTCAAAAAGACTGGAAATAAACAGGGAATATTCCCTTAAACTTGAAAGCACAGAGGATAGATTTGATTTTAAAGGCAGGGTTGTATGGGCATCTCTTGTGGGAAGCCTGAGGGGTCATGGTGGAGATATAATACCAGTCTATCAGGCTGGCCTTAAATTTATTGACCTCTTTGATGAAAAAGCTAAAAGGCTTATTGAATTTATAGAAAGGCACAGGTCTGGTGAAAGTAAATTTGAAGACAGGATTGAGGGCCTGAGATTCAAGGTGAAGTCCCTTGAAGGAGTGCTCCTTGACTATCCCAGGAGTTATAAGGTGAAGATTATAAGCCTCGGAGGCATGCTCATAGAGCTTCCCGAGGCACTTGAGATCAACAGGGTATTCCCGATGGAGATTATTATCCCGGGTGGTCAAAAGATTGAACTAACTGGAAGGGTGGCCTCCTGTTTACAGAATGAAAAGATTAAAGAGTTTTATGATATAGGGATAGAATTTATTGATATGAGGTCAGAGGATAGAGAGAGGCTTGCTGAATTTCTAAAATCACTTGAGATTTGATTTTATCTTTTTAATCCTGTAAATATGAAAGACGCAATCAGGCCCTATGAGTTTTTTAATTGATTCATGAGAGGTATCCACTTTCCCTTCAAGAATAAGCTGCCTGTAGAATGACTTTATCCTCATTATCTCAGCCTTCTGGGTATTGAATCTCTTCATAAATTATCCTCTGCCTGTAGTGCAAACCTTTATATATTCTTTGCCTTAATTTATAATATTATTTAGACATCTGTCAAATTTAGGAAGCGAGAGTGGCGGAACTGGCAGACGCGCTGGACTTAGGATCCAGTGGGCAACCGTGGGGGTTCAACTCCCCCCTCTCGCACCATCTCCCTTTTATAACATTTCTTTGAGGAGAATGCAATTGAGGCTAACAGAAAAAGTAAAGGCCGCAGGTTGAGCAGCAAAACTGGGTCCGTCGGACCTTGAGGGTTTACTCAGGGACCTCAATTTTCATCTTTCTCCATCTGTCATTGTAGGTCCCGGGGATGACGCAGGCATTTTTGCGCTTGGAGAAGATTTTCTTAAGGCAGGAGATTGGGCACTTGTTGAAACCGTAGATATAATAACACCACTTGTTGATGATCCCTATCTATTTGGTGCAATAAGTGCTACAAATTCCCTGAGTGATATATATGCAATGGGTGGAAGGCCCCTAACTGCCCTTGCAATCCTTGGTTATGATCCCTGTGATTTTGATAGAAACACTATAATAGAAATACTCAGGGGCTGCCTGTCTCAGCTTGAACTTTCAGGCGTGAGTCTTCTTGGCGGGCATACTGTAGAAGACCCCGAGATAAAATTTGGTCTCTCAGTCACAGGTATAGTCTTTAAAAATGAGATTCTAAGAAAAGATTGTGCCGCACCGGGCGATATCCTCTGTCTGACAAAACCACTTGGCACAGGTCTGGCCACAACTGCCTTAAAGGCTCAGAGGCTACCAGATGATGCCTTAAAGGAAGTACTTTCATGGATGCTCATACTGAATGATAAGGCAAGAGATGCAGCAATCCTTGCAAAGGCAAAGGCATGCACAGATATCACAGGCTTTGGACTTCTTGGACATTGCATTAATATGATCTCAGATAAACCTGTAGATTACTTTCTCAGTTTTAAAAAGATTCCAAAGATGTCTTTCGTACAGGGCCTGGTAAAATCAGGCCTTGTGCCAAAAGGAGCCTATGAGAATCTAAACTTCTGTAAGGAAAGAATCATCACTGACCTTGATGAAGATAGCCTACTCATCCTTTCTGATCCACAGACATCGGGCGGACTGCTTTTTTCAATAGATCCAGAAAACCTCTCTATGCTGGAAAAGACAGGTATCTTCTTTTCTGTAATAGGAGAAGTAAAGAGGGGTTCAGGCAGGATATACATATCCTGAACTGCTACAGACACAGAATGGCAGGATTCATAAATTCAGAAAATTCAGCAAATATTATTATTGTCCTTCATAGCCACCTCCCTTTAATAAGGCATCCAGAAATTAAAGACCCGGTTGAAGAGACCTGGTTCTTTGAGGCTGTGATTGAATCCTACATACCTCTTATTAAGGTCTTTGAAAGGCTCATTGAAAAAAGAATATCTTTTAAGATAGTCCTCTCGTTAAGCCCTACACTTCTTGAAATGCTTGATGATAACTATTTAATGCAGAGATTGAATAAACATATTGAAAGATCTTCACTTTTACTTGACTCAGAATTAAAAAGGACAAAGGGCACACCCTACGAAAAAATTGTAAAATTTTACAGAGGAAGGCTCAAAGAGATAGAAATTTTTCTAAGTTCAAAGACAATTACAGGCGTTATAGGGGAATTGGCCAGAAAGGGCTATCTTGAGATTATCACCACAGCAGCAACCCATGCCTATCTTCCATTGTTTGCTCATTATCCAGAAGTCGTCTGGCTTCAGATAAAAAGAGGGATTGATATATTTAAGAGCAAGATAAGAGTCGGTGATAGATTGAAGGGGCTCTGGCTCCCCGAATGTGGATATTTTGATGGATTATTCTCTGATCTTAAGAAAGCCCATATAAAGTGGACAGTCCTTGAAGGCCATGCCATAGCCCTGGGAGATCCCCCTCCTCCTGAAGGCATATTCAGACCTGTGGTTACCACAGAAGGTATAACTGTCTTTGCAAGGGATGCAGATACATGCAGATTTGTGTGGTCAAGGGATTCAGGTTATCCAGGAAACCCCTGGTACAGGGATTTTTACAGGGATGTTTGTTATGAATTAAATGACAGTGAATGGAAGATCTTCAGACCTGATGGCATAAGACATCATACAGGATTGAAATACTTCAGGATAACAGGTGAAAAAGAGAAAAAACCATATATAAGAGAAAAGGCTATGAGTGTGCTCAGGCAGGATGCACAGGATTTTGTAAACAGGTTATCTCAGAGGGCTATTGAGGCAGGAAATATTACAAAAGAGCCTGTTATAGTCCTTGCCTTTGACACAGAGTTATTTGGTCACTGGTGGTTTGAAGGACCTGAGTGGCTTGAGGCCGTAATAGAGCTTATCGGAAGACATCTAAAAATGAAGTTGGCCTTTACAGACGATATAATGAATGATAAAAGCCTCAGGATGCTCAAACCTCTTCCCTCAAGCTGGGGTGAAGGTGGTTTCAGTGATACATGGGTATGTCCTGAAACATCAGGCTATCTAAGGGCTATTTACCGGGCAATTGAAATAGCCATAAGTCACAGGGAAATTCTAAATGATATGGAGGTCTTAAGGGAACTGCTTCTCATGCAGTCAAGTGATTTTTTATTCATGCTCAAAAGAGATGAAATGGCAAAGACATATGGAAGGTCAAGACTTAAAGGACATCTTGAAAGGTTTTATCATTTAGTTTCAAAAAGACTTCTTCACCCAGATTTATCTTGCCCTGTTAAATAGCTTTTCGTATTCATATTTCTTTAGAAACTCCAGAAATTCAATTGCCGCAGCATTGAAGACAGGATTTTTATGAATAAGAGAGAAATCCCTTGTAAGTCTTTCTTCCTTTAATGGGAGCATCTTGAGAGTCCCCCTGCTTACCTCTCTCCTTACAGCCCATTTTGAAACAATGGATATGCCCGTGCCATCCTCAACTGCCTCTTTTATTGCCTCTGTCCCTCCCAGTATTGCAGTAATATTAAGGTCAGAGATAGCGATACCATGTATTGAAAGATACTTCTCTATAACCTGTCTGGTCCCCGAACCTTCTTCCCTGAGTATAAAGGGTTCATTTAAGAGTTCATTTACTGAAATACTCTTTCTGTTTGAAAAGGGATGTCCGGCAGGCACTATTACCACAAGCTCATCTTTCAGGACCTTTTCAACTCTTAACTTATACTTTGATACATCTCCCTCCACAAGTCCAAAATTGATTATTCCATTGTTAAGATGATCCACTATCCTCTTTGTGTTCCCTATTAAAAGATGCACCCTGACCTTTTTATTAATCTTTTTAAAATCAGATATAACAGATGGAAGCAGATAGTTTGCAATCGTGGTGCTTGCACCAATCCTGATACTGCCCTTTATAAGGCCTGTAAGGTTTGCTATCTCCCTTTCAGCCTGGACATAAAGCCCGAGTATCTGTTTTGCATATGCATAGAGGATCTCTCCTGCTGGTGTAAGACTGATGGTTGAACTCGACCTGTCAAACAACTTTGTATCATAAATCTCCTCAAGTGCCTGTATCTGAAGGCTCACTGCAGGCTGTGTAAGATGAATAATCTCAGATGCCTTTGAAAAACTCTTTGTCTCAGCTACCGTACAGAATACCTTTAATCTGTGGTCATCCATAGCCATCCTTTTGAAGGGCCTTGCCCTTCAAAGCTCAAAGGAATAAAATTTTATCCAAATTTTAAAGGAGCGAAGCTCCTTTCTTATAGGTTTATTATTATAACTTATAATTTCTTTTCTTTCAATGCCTGTCTGGCGAGCCTGTCGGCCTTCTTATTTTCTTCCCGCGGGATATGGTTTATACTGTAAGACTTAAAACGCCTGAGGAGATCATTTGTTTTTTTCCATAATCTTAACAGGTCTTCATCCCTTACTTTATAGAGTCCTTTTATCTGTCTGACAAGAAGCTCTGAATCAGCATATATCTCAACAGCCTCTGCCCTCAGCTCAATAGCCTTTTCAAGACCTGCTATCAATGCCCTGTATTCTGCGATATTGTTCGTGGCTATGCCAATGGGTTTCGAAATTTCTATCTCTTGCTCCCCATCCGTTATAACCACGCCGATACCTGCAGGCCCTGGGTTCCCACTTGAGGCCCCGTCACTAAAAAGCTTCAAGATATTCATGATGATTTCTGCGGGGAAGTAATATCTGGAGGTCTCCAGTACAATATCCTTTTACACTGCGGGCACTGAATTAATCTGTCATTCTTTCTTATCTCCACATAAAGCTGAGGTGGTATATTAAGATAGCATCCCTGACAGACTGCATCTATAGCCACTGTAACAGCTATCCCTCTGTTTTTTTCAAGAAGCGACATATAAAGTTCATAATCAGAAGCCTCAATCTCTTTAATAAGAAGATCCCTCTTCTGCCTGAGCCCTTCAAGCCTCCCTTCAGCTTCTTCTTTCACTGTCAGTAGTTCTTTCTTTTTATTTTCCAGCTCCGCTTCTTTTTTCTTAAATTCTTCTTCCTGTATCTTTAACTCAGCCTTAACCTGCTCCGCCATCTCCATAAGGGCAAGGATCTCATCTTCTATCTTTATCTTTTCCTTCTGGGCGGTCTCTATTTCATTGAGGAGTGCCTGATATTCTTTATTCGTCTTTATCTCAGGGGCCCTTGCCTTGAGTTTATTTATCTTTTCTTCCATATCCTGAAGTTCGAGTTCCTTTTGTTTCTTTCTTTTTTCGGTCTCTGTACCCTTAAGCCGAATCTTTTCAGCATCCTTCCGAAGCTTTTCTAAAAGCCGTGATATTTCTGAAATGCTGGCAGGTATTTCAGTTTCTATTTTCTTTGTCATTTGAAGAATGGTCTGATCAAGTTCCTGAAGCTCAATAAGTTTCTGAAGCTTTGGTAGCACAGTTTCTCCTTTAGCGGAAGTCAAGAGATTAGATATCCTTTTCTGACTTCGGATATCTGGTCTCTGTACTGGTGGGCCCACCAGGACTCGAACCTGGGACCAACCGGTTATGAGCCGGTAGCTCTACCAGCTGAGCTATGGGCCCGACCATTGAAGACTCCTGCAGCCAGGCTACAGGAAATCTTAGCGTAAGGAATTACTTTATATACTCATTGATCGCTTCCCGCAGATTGCTGCGGCGAATCAAATATATTTTAAACTATCTGGCTTGAGAGAAACAATAGAGGTGGGGTATAATAAAACCGTAATCCATTATGCACTACTCCTTATGGATAAAGGCGCGTAGCTCAGTGGGAGAGCGCTTCCTTCACACGGAAGAGGTCAAGGGTTCAATCCCCTTCGCGCCTACCATGATTGTATATTCGTGATGAGTTAAAGGAGCGAAGCTCCTTTAAAAAATTTGAATAAAATTTTTATTCCTTTGAGCTTTGAAGGGCAAGGCCCTTCAATCAGTAATGACGTCATATTACTCCATTACCATCAATGAAATTTCATCTTACAAGCAATTTCACACCCACAGGTGATCAGCCTCAGGCAATTGAGAAACTTGTCAGGTGGATAAAAGAGGGGCACAGGCATCAGGTACTTCTTGGTGTTACAGGTTCTGGTAAGACCTTTACAATAGCCAATGTAATTGAAAGTCTTCAAAGGCCAACCCTTGTCATTGCCCACAATAAGGCACTTGCCTCCCAGCTTTATGGTGAATTCAAGGAGCTCTTTCCTGAAAATGCCGTTGAATTTTTTGTAAGTTATTATGATTATTATCAGCCAGAGGCTTACATACCCGAGACAGATACCTATATAGAAAAAGATGCGCTGATCAATGATGACATTGATAGATTAAGGCACTCTGCAACAAGGGCTGTGCTTGAAAGAAGGGATGTCATAGTTGTTGCCTCTGTGTCCTGCATATATGGTATAGGTTCTCCTGAGGATTACCAGGAAATGCACCTGATAATTGAAGAAGGGATGCATGCAAAAAGAAATGATATTCTGAGAAGACTTGTTGAGATGCTCTATTTAAGGGAAGAGGAGTTCAGGAGGGGTTGTTTCAGGGTAAGGGGTGATGTGGTGGAGGTATATCCCTCCTTCAGCCTTGATAAGGCCGTGAGGATAGAATTCTTTGGAGATTATATTGAATCTATTTATGAAATAGACCCTTTATCAGGAATGAAGCTCAAAAAACTTCAAAGACTTGCCCTTTATCCTAACTCCCACTGGATAACTCCGAGACCGAGACTTGAGCGAGCACTTGAGTCGATAGAGGCTGAGCTGAAAGAGAGGATAGAGTATTTCAAAGGCCTTGGCAAGGAGCTCGAGGCCCAGAGGATAGAGCAGAGGACAAGGTTTGATATGGAGATGTTGAGGGAATTTGGCTATTGCCATGGAATTGAAAATTATTCAAGACACCTGAGCGGAAGGGCACCAGGAGAGCCACCCTGTACACTTATTGATTATTTTCCTGAAGATTTTCTTATTATAATTGACGAATCCCACGCCACAATTCCACAACTTGGTGGTATGTATGAAGGTGATCGTTCAAGAAAGCAAACCCTTGTTGATTATGGCTTCAGGCTTCCAAGTGCCCTTGACAACCGTCCTCTTAAATTTGAAGAGTTTGAACATCGTATAAATCAAGCCATATATGTCTCAGCAACCCCGGGTGACTATGAGCTTGCAAAATCTGAAGGAAGGACAGCTGAGCAGATCATAAGACCAACAGGTCTTATGGATCCAAAGATGGTTATTAAGCCAGCAAAAAATCAGGTGGAAGACCTTCTCGGTGAGATAAGGAAAAGGGTTGACAGGGGTGAAAGGGTCCTTGTTACAACTCTCACCAAGAAGATGGCTGAAGACCTGACTGAATATTATTCTGAACTTGGCATCAGGGCAAGGTACATGCATTCTGATATAGATACCCTTGACAGGATTGTACTCTTGAGAGACCTGAGGCTCGGTAAATTTGATGTCCTGATAGGCGTAAACCTCCTCAGAGAAGGCCTTGACCTTCCTGAGGTCTCTCTTGTAGCAATCCTTGATGCAGACAGAGAAGGATTTTTGAGATCAGAACGCTCCCTCATACAGACAGCAGGACGTGCAGCAAGAAACGTTAATGGAGAAGTAATCCTTTATGCTGATACCATAACGAATTCAATAAAAAGGGCCTATGAGGAGACAGAAAGAAGAAGAAAGATTCAGAAGGAATACAATGAAAGGCACAGGATAACACCCGAGACTGTTCGCAGCAGGATAAAGGATATAATGAGCTCCATTTATGAGGCCGATTATTATGAAGAACCTTTAGCTATAGCAGAGGAACCGGAGTCTATAAAGGAAGATGAGATAAAGAGGCTTGAAGAGGAGATGAAGAGGGCTGCAAAAGAACTTGACTTTGAAAGGGCAGCAACGTTGCGGGACAGGATCATGGAAATAAAAAAGAGATTACTTACAGTATGAATTAGCGATGAGCCGGAACTGCTATCTCCTGTGTCCTGCCACCCTCTGATATTACTACAGCGTCATGTCTTATCTCTATTACTCTTCCATTACCAAAGGTATCTCCTTCTTTCAGGACTAGACCATTTACAATGGCAAGCCTGAGGTCTTCACTTATGACAATGAGTGTTATCTTTGGAGTTATGCTGGGAGGTGGAGCAAGCTTTTCAAGACTGATCTTCGGGAACTCTTTCTTCGCTATCTTTATGGGAGACTTCAATACTTCGGGTATAAAAATTTTTTTGATCTCGGGCACATCAAATCTGAAAGGAAATTCTGAAAGCACCAGCTCTCTTTGAGGGGCTATATCCTTGAATATTAATGGACTGATATAAACAGCAAGGACAGAACAAAGGATTGTAAAAATATAGGGAATGGAAAAAAGAAGAAGAAATCTCTTTTTTGTCATAGCAACTTTCCCATCTTAGCCCATTCTCAGTGTTTTAATCCTTCCATTTATCTGAAAGGAGTTATTTCCATCTGGCTGGACATTTATTAATAATTTATCAATCAAGAAAAGGGGTAAATCAGGCCCTTCAAGAAGGTTTATTTTGTTTACAAAATCTCTATAATCCTCTATGGAGCCCTGGAGGCTGAATCCTAATGACAGGGTGTCACCTTCAGGCAGAAATTCTGTTACAGTAAGCCTTGTGGAAGGAAACAGCGTCTTTATCCTGTCAATCTCTTCAAGTATTAAGAGCTCCATCTCTTTTCCTTTATAATCTTCTGGCAGATAAGATTTAAGAAGCTCAATCTTCTTTTTTAGTGCTTCGTCTTCCTCCCTTATGACCTGTGCTTTTGAAAGATTATTCTTTACAGTGTAAAGGGCTCTTTCCATTATCTTTTTATAAGAGTCTGTAAAGATTAAAAATCCAATAGAGAGACCAAAAAAGATGCCTGTTATTACATGAATTAAGAGTGCCTTCTTCAGATATTCATAAAAGCCTTTCATAAGTTTATCTCGCTTCTACCCCAAAAATCTGAGAGATTTTTTGAGACCCCGGGTCTGGTTCTCTGAACTTTAAATCAATATCAAAGGAACCGTCAGACACGGAAAACTTTTTATTTGTAATCTCTATCTGCATCAATGAATCCTTTTTGATTGAACTCAATAATCTATTGAAAGAAATGAGCATCTCTTTATGACTTTTGGAATTTGCCCTTCCACTGAGCCTCATGCTTACAGAATCTCCCTGGGTTGACAGGTCTATTGCCTTTATTTCTATATTATTCAGTGAATATCTTGAAACTTCCTTAAGTACACCTGAGACCTGAAGCCTTTTTTCTTTTTGAACAAAGTCTCTAAGAGGGCTCAGGGCCCTTGCCTCCTTGACGGTATTATTATAAGATTGAACAAAGGATGTAAAAACCCTGTATTTCGTCAGGAGACCATTGATCTCTGTTTTTATAGATTGAATCGTAATGATATTATTGATGCCGATCATCAGACATACAACAAATAAGATCCCGAACATGGTAGCATTAACATTGAGTACACTTCTGAGCAATCTGAACCTTCTGTATTCCTGCGGAAGAAAGCTTTCCTTTGATGCTACATAAAGACTGCCTATCGCCAGTAAATAATCATGCACATCTGTACCCTTATAATGAAGCCCCTCAGGTAGCTTGAGCTGAGTAACATTCAGACCTCCTATAGAGGAAGGTGCATCTTTAAAATCCCCTGCAAGAACTATCTCCTCAGGAGGTATCCTCAGGTTCTGGATGCAGTGGGTTATGGACATCTCTATACCCTGGATATCAAGCTGGGATAATCCCTTCTGAAAAGTTGTCAGTTTCCGTGTAAAGAGAATAATACCATCCCTGATAAGGAATAGGTTTTTTTCATCGGTCTCAAAGATACAGAGGATTGGTTTTCCAGATTTATTAATAAAAGAGGCTATACATGATGGTGCAGCATAAATAGCTTCAATATTCTTCCCGTATATAAGAAATTTATTGATGAGGTCATCAACCTCTGATTTAGGAGCCCTCAGAATAGATAGGAGCCTTGACCTTTTATTCTCAATTATTTTTTCTCCAAGGTCTGAGTAGATGTGATAAAAACCAGGATAGAGACGGCTTACCTCATGCCGAAGGAGCCTCACAAGGTCAGCACCCCTTACAGGAGGAAGGTACAGGAAATCTTGAAAGAATTCTTTAAAATCTAATGAGAGGATAAAGTCCTTTTGTTTTGTTGTGGCGAGATAGGAGTCAAGGTTATCAAGAGGTATTGTTAAGGTCTTCTGAATAAAAATACCATGAGGCCTTTTAACAGCCTCTACAATCTTAACGGACTTGCCCTCGATACTAAGGCAAATTTTCATTACTTATTTTTACCATAACACAGGATGGAAATCAAGAACTTTTCAGTGCCTCAATAATCACTGTATCCTCAAGTCTCCTCTTTTTAATCTGCTTTAATCCTGCCTCCTTGAGCCATTTTATTATCTCCTCAGTAGAATAAGTTCTTCCTCCTTCGGTATTGACGAGCATATTGACAGAAAAAAGTGCACTGCTGAGCGGTGAGGTTTTATGCTGAGATATATAAAACTCCTGTATTACGATCTTTCCCTTATTGTTCATGGCATCTCTGCATTTTTTAATGAGAGAAATATTATCCGCCTCCGAATAGGCATGAAGAACCTGGCTTATGAATATCAGGTCATATCCATCACCAATAGCGTTAGAGATAAAATCCCCTTCTATAAAATTTATCTTCAGCCCTTTTCCCTCTATCAACTCCCTTGCAATCCTCACTGTCTCTGGATAATCAAAGAGCGTTACATCCTTACCCTTTTTTGCAAATTCCACTGCATATGTGCCAGGCCCACCCCCAAGATCTAAAACTCTATTAACCCCCTTTAGATTAATTGACCTGATAACCTCGCTGACCCTCATTTTTGCAATATCATGCATACCCAGTATGAATGCCCTGTGGTCCCTGTAAGACCTGTAAGGTCTCCCTGTCCTTAAAACCTCGTCAAGGCCAGACCAGTTTTTCCAGAGTGTATCTGAGTGTCTTATAATATTTCCCTGATAGTAGGGACTTGTAGAGACAAGAAATCTTGAGGCAGTTCCGGTATTCTGGTATCTCTGTCCTTTCTTTTTTAATAATCCCATTGCCACAAGACAATCAAGCAATATCTCTGTTGCCCTGTGAACAGTATTAAGCCTTTTTGAAAGCTCTCCTGATGAAAGAGGGTTTATCAGATAGTCAAAAAATCTGAGGTTGTTTGCTGTGAGAAGAACCCTCGATGACCTGAAGCCAGACCATATATCTCTCATATCTTTAAGTTCTTTTTTAAAAGCCATTCAGGAGAATATCTCTTTCAGAACTGCAGGAAGGCTCTTTAAAAGAAAGTTTCTTTGAAGACTGAGGGAAGGTATAAGACAACTGGTATAAGTTCTTCTTTTTATGAAGGGTTGCATAATTTATTTTATCAAAATACAGAGGGTGGTGCAATTGCACCACCCTCTGTGAAAAATTAACTCAAAATTTTAGAACTGCACCTCAAAGGTTGCATAGATGTCCTGTGCCTTATCAAGAGGAGAGAAAATCTGTGCATTCATCGGGCTCTTTGCAAGGTCATCAATCTTCTTTGGAGCACCTATCCAGGAATTTGAGCCAGTGTACTGAAAGTCATAATACTGATAGCCCAGCCTGAAGAAGGCCTTTCCACGCTTTGAGATTGGCTTGTTCTTGAGCTCCTGAATCACATAGACCTCATAGACGCTTCCCCTTGTGCCGAGCTTTGATGTCCAGATGTCATCTCCTGCTGGTGCAAAGGCCACCCAGTACTTTGAACCCCTGTTATATTCTGCACCGATCTTTGTTCCAGTTGTTGGAATGTCATACCTTGCACCGAGATAAATAAGGTTTCCTGTATGGGATTCCTTCTGGACGGTAGGATCCCAGAGCAAGCCACCTGCACCTTCAGGAGTGCCATCTCCGTCCAAGTCCATCATAAGTAGATTATTGTTGGGATCTGTCTTGCTTATTGCACCTGCTATGAAGAGATTGAGGTTATCAAGCACCTTACCCATAACGAGTGCGCCGTACTGGTCAATGTCACCGAGGTTTGTGCTTACACCACTGTCCGGCATATTGTCAAATATATCAAATGCCCTGTTCCACTGAATCTCTACATGGAGAGCGTCTGTGTCATAGGGAACAACATTAATGCCAAGCATATTTACATCCTTTGGTGTATTATCACCTGGAAGGTCTGTCTTGTATCCGCTATCATATCCCTTTCCATAGCAGAGCTTCGCATAGGCACCAGGGAGTGCCTCTATGTCAGGTGCAACACCAATGGTCATGCCATCAAAGGCATAATCAATAAGAAATCCAGGGACACCAGCAGAGCCTGTCTTTTCCACATTCTGCCTCAGGTTTGTTGGCACACCACCTGTCGAAGGTCTCCTACCAACTGAAAACCATACCGGTGCATCTGCAATATTTGACCATGTGGCATAGGCATAGTCAACTATGAGATTTGCACTCTGAGGCACATGTCCAAGAGAGCCATCAAATACACCCATTGCCCTGTCTGCAAAGAACTGACCCTGAACAGGTCCTTCTGTCTCATGACCCCAGACCTTGTACATAAGTAGCCTTGCCTTTACAGTGACGTCCTCAAGTGCCTTTGCCTTGAGATTAAGACCAAACCGGTTTGTAAGGAGAGAGTCATTTTTTACATCATATTCTGGCATGGGCATAACTCCACCACCCATACCACTTGGTATGACCTGATAATACTCATGCACTGTGCCCTTCAATGAATCATACCTGAACCTGTAGTCACCACCAATCTCAAGCCAGTTCTCCTCTGCCAGTGCTAAGGCAGGCAGAACCAAAAGACTCAGAAGGACTATAAAACTTACTAACCTCATACCATCCTCCCC
>JBDOIG010000109.1:0-1696 GCA_041082235.1 Thermodesulfovibrionales bacterium
TCATCCATATCAAGGACAGTGAGATTTGTCCTTACTGCTGTCGGGATTTTATATTTTGAGAGCTCCTCAATAAAAATAAAAAGATTCTGATTCATCTCTGGTGCTCCACCGGTAAACTCCACCATTGATGGTCTGAGGTCAATAATCCTTTCAAGCACCCTGCGGGCTGTTTCTTCATTCATATTTTTATTGCCCTCAGGGGATGCAACAATATGGCAGTGGAGGCATCTCTGGTTGCACCTGTTACCGAGATTCACCTGAACAGTCTCAATTGCTGTCTTTGTGATATTTCTCCATAAGACTGTCATTATTTAATCTCCTTAAAGCTTATCTTATATCCTATATTGAATCCATAAAGATCTTCATTGAGAGGTTTGCCATCAACCTCTGCATAGGGATACATGAAGTAATTAAGAGGCTCTCCATTCTGTGGAGGGTTTAACCTTATGTCTCTTCCTGTTCCAAAGGCAATCCTGTTTTCATCAACAGCACCAAAATAATACTCCCTTAAAGGCCTTGCCTCCTCAAGTGTTATTTTTTGCTCTAATATTGCCTTTCTAACATCAGCAGGATCAACTACAACCCATCCATATCCTGGCAGGTAAAACTCTGCCCAGCAGTGCTGTGCTTTTGTCATATCTCCCTCTTTTCCCTTCGGAATGCGAATTCCAAAGACCTCCCTTGCTGGAATGCCAGAGGCCCTTGCCAGGGCAACAAATACAGAATGGATATCTGCACACTTTCCACCCTTTGTCTCAAGTAATCTTTCAACCTCACCAAATCCACAGCCTTTAACATTCGGGTCTCTGTACATGTTTTCCACTATCCAGTCGTAAATTGCAGTTGCCTTTTCAAGGATGGTCTTTTCCCCTTTAGTTATTTTCACTGAATACTCCTTTACCTTACCATCAAGAGGAAGCATCTTTGCAGGTCTGAGATATTTATCCATCTCTTTACTGGAGAATTTCAGCTCAGTTTCAGGGAAGTCCTTTGTGACCTGTTCTTTTCTATTAACCTTAAAGGAGTATGTCATTATTCTTTCTTTTGAAGGGCCATCCCATTGGGCATAAAGTATTGTATTACCATATTCAGCCTCTCTGTATACTCCTGAATAAGAAAAATTCCCTGTTATTTGGACATCTTTTATATCCTGATTCTCATCAGACATGGGATAGGGAACCCAGAGCCTTACGGTCTTTGCATCTTCAGGGGCGTTTAATTTAAATTCCATCGTTACTTCAACAAGTCTTTCTTTTGCAAAAACAGGTGCTGTAAATAGTAGCAAAATAAAAAGGAAAAAGGTTAACCTCTGCATCTTGCCTCCTTTTATATGGATTAGACAGTTTTAAAATATATTTTTAAAATTTTAAATTCTCGTGAAGGTAGTTGTCTAATAGTTATTTTCAATCTTAAAAACCAAATCTATAAAGAATTTCTATAATATTTTGCCTTCCTATGAGATAAAATAATTTATGAGATTGTGGTCGCTGCATCCGGAGTATCTAGACACAAGGGGATTAATTGCCCTATGGAGGGAGGGGTTGCTTGCAAAGAAGGTTCTTGAGGGTAAGACAAAAGGATACACCAATCATCCTCAACTGATTAGATTCAAAAAATATAAGCACCCTTTAAAATTGATAAATGCCTATCTTTACCATGTTTATCTTGAGGCAAAAAAACGGGGTTATAATTTTGA
>JBDOIG010000167.1:0-1442 GCA_041082235.1 Thermodesulfovibrionales bacterium
CCCTTTTTGAAACAACACGGGGATCAGAAAACCCGCTTCTCCTTGCGAGCTTTTCAAAATCACTCCAGTAAAGGGCACCACCAAGACACTCTCCATAAAGTACAGGGTCCTTCCTCATCTCCTCAGGAAGGCGTCTGTCTGCATAGATATCAGCGAAATAGAACTCTCCGCCATCCTTGAGAATCCTGTATATCTGCCTGAGCACACCTTCTTTATCCTCAATCAGATTTATCACGCAGTTTGAGATTATGAGGTCCAGTGAGTTCTTCTCAAAATGTCTGTCCAGATTTTCTATGTAATCATGAATAAAAATGACATTTGGTTTTTTATATCCAAATCTCCTTGTATGATAATCAATATATTTTTCAGCAACCCTTATCTGCTCCTCTGTCATATCTATTCCATAGACAGCTCCATTCTCTCCAGCAAGTTTTGAAAGGATATAGCAATCCCTCCCAGTACCGCAGCCTATATCAAGGATCTCGAGTCCTTCAATAGCAGGTGGTATTGGTGAGCCACAGCCATAGTATCTTTCTTTTATCTCATCAGCTATGTTAGTTAATGCCTCTCTTATGTGTTCAGGATAATCCTCAGGTGTGCAGCAGACACCTGTCTTGAGGTCATATTTTCCCTTCAGTTCTTTTCCATAATATCTTTTTACTATATCGTGAGTTTTACTATTCAATAATGAACCACCGCAACTGCTTCCTCTGGCTGCTGTGCAGGCATAGCAGTGCTCACCACAGCTTATCTCGGGATTAAAGTTTTCAAAGTCTATCTCCCAGAATCTTATATTTTCATATCCCTTTATCCTTATACCAAGGGAAAGGTTAAAATCGCAGTCATAAACATAGCCTGCATAATCTATAGAAACAAGATGCCTGCACATTATACGGTCAAGGGTTTCTGCATTAAAATTATTTACAAGCAGACGCATGTAATTCTCATAACTTCCACGAGCTATAAGATAGCTTTTAAACCCTCCTATAGGTGAGTTGGTAATAGTGATTAATCTATTAAATCTTATTCCGAAATTTTTGCTGAGGTTTTCTCTATATTCTTTTTCGAGTTCTTCCTGTGAGGGAGGCAGATAATGCCCTGAAGGATTGTAGACAAGGTCAAGTTCCAGACCATCAGTCCCGTAGCCTGCTTCATTTAATTTTTTTAAAACCCTGATGCTTTTATCAAAGACACCTTTCCCCCTCTGCCTGTCTGTTGTTTCTTTAGAATAACCTGGTAGAGAGGCTATTACCTTCACACCATGCCCTGCATAGAGGTCAATAAAGGATGAGTACTCATCCATATCAAGGACAGTGAGATTTGTCCTTACTGCTGTCGGGATTTTATATTTTGAGAGCTCCTCAATAAAAATAAAAAGATTCTGATTCATCTCTGGTGCTCCACCGGTAAACTCCACCATTGATGGTCTGAGGTCAATAATC
>JBDOIG010000171.1:0-7598 GCA_041082235.1 Thermodesulfovibrionales bacterium
GATGTACCCGTCCTCCCTGTTATCGGTAAATATATAGTGGGAGGCGGTGGAAAAAGGATAAGACCTTTATTTTTACTCCTCAGTGCTGAACTCGCAGGCTTCAGAGGGGAAGAAAGAATAAAACTTGCTGCAATAATAGAATCAATACATACCGCCTCATTACTTCATGACGATGTGATAGACAATGCAAAACTCAGAAGGGGAAAGACAGCAGCCCATCATATATGGGGAAATCAGATAGTGATACTTGTTGGGGATTATCTCTATTCAAATGCCCTCAAAGAAGCAGTGAGTTTCAAGAACCAGGAAATTATGGAGGCACTATCAGAGGCAACAACCTTCATGACAGAAGGTGAGTTATTTCAGCTAAACAGGATTGCCGATCCAGAGATAACAGAAGAGGATTACATAAGGATAGTCTCAGCAAAGACAGGGGCACTCATCTCAGCTGCCTGCAGGATTGGAGGCATTCTCGGAAATATTTCAAAGGAAGAAAAGGATGCCCTCTCAGCATTCGGGATGAAAGTTGGTATAGCCTTTCAGATGTCTGATGACATACTGGATTATGTATCTGATGAAAAGGATTTCGGGAAAAACCTTGGTAAAGACCTTGAGGAGGGAAAGATCACCCTCCCCCTTATACATTTATTGAAAAGAGCAGACAGGAAAGAGATTGAACAGATTATAAAAATAATAAAAGAAGGGCCTCAGGATGGAGACCTCTCGTGGCTAATTGGAAAACTGAAGGAATATAGCTCTATTGAAAGTGCCATGGATAGGGCAAGGGCAATCATAAGGGATGCTAAAGAGGCACTCTCTATATTCCAGGATGCCTTTGTCCGAGATGAGCTCTTCTTCCTTGCTGATTACGCGATAATGAGGAAGATATAATAGTATGGATCCACTTGTAAAGATCGCAAAGGATGCCATAGAAACCTATGTAAAAACAGGAAAGGTCATAGAGCCTCCAGCAGATATCCCTGAAGAATGGAAGATCAAAACAGGTGCCTTTGTGTCTCTTAAAAAGAATAGACAGCTGAGGGGATGCATAGGTACTATCTATCCTACAACAAAAAGCCTTGTCCATGAGGTTATCAGGAATGCCATTGCAGCAGCCACAGAGGATCCGAGATTTTTACCCGTTACTGAGGACGAATTATCTGAACTCACTTATTCAGTTGATGTCCTTTCATCACCAGAAAAAGTAAGGGACCTCAATGAGCTTGATCCAAAAAAATATGGTATTATTGTCTCAAAAGGAATGAGAAAAGGAGTACTCCTGCCAGACCTTGAAGGCGTAAATACAGTTGCAGAACAGCTCTCTATAGCCCTTATGAAGGCGGGTATAAGAGAGGATGAGGACTTTGAGGTCTATAAATTTACTGTTAAGAGATTGAAATAATATGGAACTACCTTTAAAAGGAGAGCTCTCAGATTATCCTGTAGCAAAGATATTTGTGGAACTTAATAAAAAGAGAGAGACAGGGATTCTCTCTGTCTCAACACCGAGATTTACAAAAAAAATTTATTTCAAACAGGGTGATGCTATATTTGCGGGTTCAAGCCTTGAGGATGACAGGCTCGGTGAGATGCTCCTTAAATGGGGAAAGATCAATCTTGAACAATACCATAAATCAGTTGAGCTCCTTAAAAAGACAGGGAAAAGACAGGGTCAGATACTTGTTGAGCTGGGATACCTCACACCAAAGGAGCTTTACCAGAGTGTCAAAACCCAGGTAAAGGAGATTATCTACAGCCTCTTCGGACTTGACCATGGAGAATATGAATTCCTCCCCGGACCACTGCCAACAGAAGAGGTGATCACACTCAGGATGAGCATTGGTAATTTAATATATGAAGGGATCAAAAGGGCAAGTAACTGGAGCATGCTTAAAAAGCAGATACCTGACAATCTTATCTTACAGTTAAGTTCAAATCCGCTCAGCCTTTTTCAGGATATTGAATTCTCAGAAATGGACAGAAAGATTCTTACACTTATTGATGGGAAAAAGACCGTAAAACAGATAATAGATAACTCATGGGTGAGCCCCTTTGATGCATTGAAGACCCTGTATACCCTTTTTACACTTGAGGTGGTTGAGGAGGTTAAACCACTAAAGGAAGAAGAACTTGTAACCCTGTCGCTTGAGGAAATATTTAAACCCGTTATAGTGGAGGAAGATGTCTTTATTAAGAAGGTAAACGAACTTTATGAAAAAATCAATTCCATGAATTATTTTGAGCTTCTCGGTGTTTCTGATGATGCAGGGATAAAAACAATAACGAAGAGGTATTTTGAACTCACCAAGGAATTCCATCCTGATAAGTCCTATAATTATTCCGACACATCTCTCAAAGAAAAACTGACAGGCATTGTAAATGCAATCACAAAGGCATATAATGTCCTTAAAGACCCTTCCCTGAGAGAGCAATACATAAATAAGCTCGGCCTTGCACCTGTAACACCAGTTCAAAGAAGGGTGGCAGATGATTCTTTGCTGAAAAAAGCCATCTCACTTATAAAATCCAACCGACACTCTGAGGCAATACCCCTGCTTAATGAATATATCAAGGCTGACAGTACAAACCCTGAGGCAAAAAACTATCTTGCACTTGCCTATCTCAAGACAGAGGATTACAACCTTGCAGAAAAGGTAATGAAAGAAGCCATAAAGCTCAAACCAAGCTCAGAATACTATACGAATCTCGGTCTTATATACACAAAGATGGGTTTCATTAATGATGCGGTGAAGGCCTTTAGAACCGCACTTGAGCTCAACCCATCCAATGAAAAGGCAAGACAGTATCTCATGAAATATCAGAAAAAATGAGTTGACCTAAATCAACAGCCCCACAAGAAAGCGCACCACAGGAAATATTAAGATGTCCACAACCCTTAAGATTATCAATCCCAGGAGTATCAAAAATCCAAAGGGCTCTATGCTGGCATAGACCGTCCTTGCCTTTGGTGGTAAGAGACCCATTAAGATCTTGCTACCGTCAAGAGGTGGAATAGGGATAAGATTAAACACACCTATACCTATATTAAGAATCACCGTATATCTGATCATCAGTGCAATCGGGATGAGGAGCTTTTCAGCGAGTAATGGATCTGTCTGCATGCCAAGTATGAGTCTGTATACAAAGGATGCAATAAAGGCAATCACAAAGTTTGACAATGGTCCAGCAAGGGAGACATAAAGCATTCCCTGTACAGGATTTTTAAAATTATAGGGATTTACAGGAACAGGTCTTGCCCATCCAATTGTCCTTGTTAATATGAAGACAATCGCTCCTATGGGATCAAGATGTTTTACAGGATTCAGTGTAAGTCTTCCAGCCATCCTCGGAGTGGGATCACCGAGCCTGTCAGCAACAATTCCATGGGCAAGCTCATGGAATGTCACGGCAATCAATATGGGAACTGCCATCAAGGCTATCTGCTGGAAAAAGGTCATTATATCAGCATTCATGGTTACTCCTTAATCCGTGATGCGTGACAGTAATGCGTGACTTAAAACTCATCACACATTACCCATTACTCATTACGCTTTTATTAATATAACTGAAGTCCATTGAATTTAACCATCTTCTAAGAAGGGCTGATGCACCCTTTTTATCTAAAGGCTGATTGGCATTTCCACACTGTGGATCCTGGACACAGGATGGACAACCACCGTCACAACCGCATTCCTCAACAATCCTTAATGCAGTACTGAACCATACAGGTACATCATCCAGAAGCCTCTTTGTAAGCCCAGCACCTCCCTCAGCTCCATCATAGATAAATATAACAGGTCTATTTTCGCCATCTATAATCAGTTCTGGGTAACTCAATCCACCTATGTCACCCTTTTCTGAAATGGCAAAAAGGGGCACGCATGAAATAAGCACATGCTCAACTGCGTGAAGGCTTCCAGGATGGTCATAGCCTTCTGTGATGAGATATTCTTCTGTATCCTTCTCAAGGATGAGCCAGAGTCCTTCTGTCTGGAACCTGTGTTCTGGCATCTCTACAGAGTGTCTTGATATGGTCATTCCGTCAAAGAGCCCTTTCTTTTCAAAACCAATGGTCTTTCTCGTTATATCAATAATACCCCATTTCAAAGAGAGAGGACCAATTGATTTTCTTAACTGTTCTTCAATTATCTCAATCCTTTCCTCTGTAAGAGGGTGGGTATAGTATAAAACATCTACCTCTGTGACTAAAACCTCCCTGAGTGCAGGGATTATCCTTAAAACCTGGAACTGCCTTCCAGCATGAAGATATATGGCCCCTGGATGGCATTCCTTAAGGGCCCTCCATTCATCTATCTCTCCAATTACCTCTCCTGTAATAAGTCTGATTTTATAAATAAGACCGCTTCCCCTTATAGATATGCCCCTCTGGGGAAATCTAATCATTGAATAGAGGGTGCCTTTTTTTGACCTTCTCATGAGTCCATCCTTAATAAGGAGTTCAATGGTTTCATCGTATCTCTTCTCAGATATAAAGGCCCTGTCATAATGGAAACCCTCTCTTATAGAGAGTTCTGCACCTGCACAGAGAAGATGCTTTCTCAAGATATAAGGATTTGATGGATCTATCACAACCTCCTCAAAGGACTTATTGAAAAAATCCTCAGGATGTCTCATAAAATACTGGTCAAGGCTGTCCTTTATGGCAATAAAAAATACTGCTGATTCCTGTCCTGACCTGCCAACCCTTCCAGCCCTCTGATAAAAACTTGATATAGAACCAGGATAGCCAAGAAGAATGCAGACATCAAGACCACCAATATCAATACCGAGTTCAAGGGCAGAAGTGGTTATAACACCAATGGTCTCTCCAGTGAATAATCTTTTTTCAATCAATCTCCTCTCCTCTGGAAGAAAGCCAGCCCTGTAGGCACTTATCAGTCCATTTAGCTCTGGTGCCCTTTCAATTGACCATCTGTATATCAATTCAGTAATCTTTCTTGCCTTTGTAAAGAGTATTGTCCTGAAGCCTCTCATGATAAGGCTCAGAAAAAGCCTTGTTGTCTCTGTGTAAGGACTTTCCGATGGATTAATAAGGATATAATGTCTTCCAGATCGGGGGGCTCCACTTTTATCTATAAGGGCAAACCTATCACCTGTTAATGTCTCTGCCAGCTCAACTGGATTTGCAATGGTAGCAGAGCAGGCGATAAACTTAGGAACTGCTCCATAAAACCTTGCCAGCCTCTTGAGCCTCCTTAAGACATGGCTTATATGAGAACCGAATATCCCCCTGTAGGCATGTATCTCATCTATCACTATATACTTAAGATTTCTCAAAAAATCAGACCATTTCTCATGATAGGCATTTATGGCCATATGGAGCATATCAGGGTTTGTAAGAATAATAGATGGCTGTTTCTGACGTATAAGCCTTCTTCTGTGCTGAGAGGTGTCTCCATCATAAACCTCAGCCCTCTTTATAGAAATACCCCTTTTTGAGGTATAAACATCAGCAAGTCCTGAATCCCTTAAAAGAGCATTCAGAACCTCAAGCTGGTTCTGCTCAAGGCCTTTCAATGGAAAGATATAAAGGGCTGTTGAAGATGGCTCTTTAAGGATGGATTCTATAACAGGGATGTTATAAACAAGGCTCTTACCGGAGGCAGTAGGAGTCATAACTATCACATTATGACCTTCTCTTATCTTCCTTATCGCCTCTGCCTGATGGATGAAAAGCCTTTCTATGCCTGTCTGAGAAAGGGCCTTTTTTAAAGGAGGCAGGATATCAGTATCAGAAAAGGCAGGAGCTTGAGGAGGGATATATCTGTGGTCAACAATTATCCCTTTGTAATGATTATCATTCTTGAGATAATCTATAAACCCTTGAAGGGACTGGATAGAATAATTTATCTCCTGCACCTTTAAAATATTCAGCAAGCTCGGACCCTGTCACTACAGGGAACCACCGTGCCCGAGGAATACACCAAAAAACACGGCAAAAAAACTCACAGAAAGGATAAACCAGTGAAAGATATTTAATTTAAAGAATATCCTTGATACATCCTGGCCAGGATCTTTAAAAAGAACCTTAAAGATATTTCTTTCAAAGGTAAGAATAAGCACATAAACAAGCCAGGCAAGGAGCATTACAAGAATCCCGAGCCCTCTTTTACTGAAGAGCCCGGACCATCCATTTTCAAGGGAAAGAATTACTGCTCCTGTGATACCTGCAATAAGGGCATAGAGCCTTGCCTGTCGGGCAAACCTGTTTTCAACAGCCTGGAAATACCTGACCTTCTCAAGGGAATCCTCCATCCTCATAAGGATTGGAAATATATTTACAGTAACAAAGGCAACTCCACCAATCCAGAGGATTATGGTTATTACATGAATGGCAGTCAGCAATGGTATCAGCATTCTATCTATACCTGAAATAGATGGTGGGCAGGGACGGAATCGAACCGCCGACACGGGGCTTTTCAGGCCCCTGCTCTACCGACTGAGCTACCTGCCCGAAAGTTATATATAATAATATATTGATTTTAATAAAGGAAAGTCCACCCTAACCCCTTATTTTGCCGATAGCAATGGCATGGTATGCCGAGAACCTTTATAGCGACACCTTAATGTAAGATTTTTAATCAGCATTGCCAAACATAATTTATTTCACCTTTTGGTGATAAACTTATTGCTAAGAGCTTTGAGGGGCAAAGCCCCTCAAACTCCCCAGATAATCTTATTAATCCCATTTTGGGGTTTCAAAGGGGCGAAAAGCCCCTTTGAGCTTTATAAAGGCTTTGAGGCATACCATGCTATTTTTTTATATTTTTATCGGCAAATTTCGGTAACCCCGGAATCTACGATAGTAAAAATATACGTTTAAGATGCGTGATATGCGATACATGATAATTTTAAGAGCCTGTATTCTGAAACCTGAATTCTGTATCCTGACCATCGTCTCATGGTAAAAGCCTCTTATTAATGACAATCCCGAGAAGATTCAGGAAAGGAATCCATGTGTCTTCCTGCATCAAACTGCACCTGCCCTTTTAAGATGGGGAGCATATCTCTGGTCTACATTGAGGACATGCTGCTTGAGCCAGTCTCTAAGATACTCCACCACCTCAGCGGTCAATACCGGTTTGCCATCTGAAAATTCCTTATGAAGGGTATAAAATCTCTCCCTAAAGGCCTTATGGGCTGCCTTATGGCTCTCAAGCTCAGGATATCTATATTTTTCCATATAGCCTTCTTCAGTCATAAAATGGACGACAGAATAATCAAGAAGTTCATTAAGGGCAGTACCGAGTTCCTTCACACCCACTCCCTGATACATTGCCTCCACAAGATTGTTATAAATAGCAAATAATCTTTTATGCTGGGCATCAATCTCTATTATATTCACTTTATATTTGTCATCCCATTCAATAAAGAGTTCAGATTTTTTTCTTTTAAATATCCAGTCAAAAAGTCCCATAGAAACCTCCTATCTTAATAATCTTGCTCCAGCATCATAGGCCCTTTTCAGGGCATCGGGCACCTGGAGTATGGCACCCTTTGCATCCACACCAAGAAAACTCAATGTCTCATGCTCTGGCACGCTGATTGTCCTGAAGAATGCCTTTGCAGTTGCCTCA
>JBDOIG010000177.1:0-1533 GCA_041082235.1 Thermodesulfovibrionales bacterium
GGTAAGCGGAGATTATGACCAGGTTGTGGGCTATGCTGGCATATTGATATGGTGATATAGGGAGGTCTTATGACAGGATTGATTGAATCACTCAAGATATCATCTTCACCTTATATTAATGCCCTTTTAAGCATTGTTGCCTTCATAATTCTGGCAAGGATAGTAGATCTTTTAATTGACAAGGTGTTAAGAAGGTTTGCGACCTTCACAAAGAGCGACCTTGATGATAAGATAATTGGTCTTATCCATAGACCAATATATTATTCCATTATTATTGTTGGTATAAGTCTTGCCATTATCTACCTCAAACCAGCAGAGAAGCTTGTGTTTTACAGTAATGGCATACTCTATTCTGTTATTGCTATCATCTGGATTATCACAGCTATCAAGATAAGCAATGCTGTAATTGAGGATAGCGTTCACAGGATAGCTGATGTTACAGGCCTTGGTAAAGAGATCATCCCCCTTATTGAAAATTTCTCAAAGATTGTAATAATTGTCATTGGCCTGATGGTCATTTTATCCATATGGAAGATAAATATCACACCTGTGCTCGCCTCAGCAGGAATCGCAGGTGTGGCTGTTGCCATTGCAGCAAAGGATACACTTGCAAATTTCTTTGGAGGTCTGAGCCTTTTTGTGGATAAGCCATTTAAACTCGGAGATTTTATAGTTGTGGATGAGAAATTAAAGGGTGAGGTGGTTGATATAGGTATCAGGAGCACAAGAATCAAGACACCTGATGATATACTTATAACAATACCCAATTCAATTCTCGTCAGTTCAAAGATTATCAATGAGAGTGCTCCAAGTCCTAAAATAAGATTGAGGTTACCTGTTACAGTTGCCTATGGAAGCGATATTGAACTGGTAGAAAGGGCAGTAATGGAAATATTAAACACCAACCCCGATGTCCTTAAAGAGCCGGCTCCCAGATTATTATTCATGTCCTTTGGAGACTCTGCCCTTAACCTTGAGATCTTCTTCTGGATAGCAGACCCTTTTCTAAGATTCAAGGTAACGGATTCCATAAACAGGGAGATTTATAAAAAATTCAATGAAAAGGGAATCAAGATCCCTTTCCCTCAGAGAGAGGTATATGTGCACAAGGTAGAATGACGAAACAAGAGGCTCATTATAACCCCTTTTTGTCTTTCCTATCATCCTTTTGGTCTGTCATTGAAAGTCCTTTCTTTATTATCATTGCAAGCGTTAGAGTGAGCGAAACAATCTCAATCTGATAGAACCCTCAGCTTTACCATTACAGAGAGATTAATTTTGAGGAAAGGCGCAAATTTGACAGCGCTTGGAGTGGTTGATTATAATTATCAAAAATAGGAAGATAAAGAATTCATTTAATACATTTATGAATTAAAAAAGCAGAGAATAAGTGATAAAAAGTCTCAGGATATGGAATACCGAAGTGCGAGGGATCTCATCTTGATTCTGGAGTATATATCCGAACCCATCCGGCAATCATTAATGGGAGATATTATTGAAGAATTAATGAGAAAAATAAAAAAGATGAAAAAG
>JBDOIG010000184.1:0-10457 GCA_041082235.1 Thermodesulfovibrionales bacterium
GCAAAAGACCTAAGTCCTTTCCTATATGCTCATGCCCTTTTCTCTCCAGCGCTCCTTTTAGAACAAGCCCATCCTCCTGCAGGCCAAGGGCAATTATCCTGCTACCCATCCTCCCTAATGCTCCTGATACTGCAAATGAAACCATAATAAAAATACCTCCTTATTTGTTATAGCTTGAAAATTAAGGCACTTATCAGCTCAGCTCTTCCAGTTCTGTTTTCTTTATCTCTTTATCCTGGTCCACCACGGGAATCCTGTATTCCTCAGATGCCCATTTGCCAAGGTCAATAAGCTTACACCTCTCAGAACAGAAGGGTCTCCATGGATTCTCATGCCATGTGGTAACGGTCTTACATATGGGGCAGACAATCTTCATATTAGAATTTTAACATAAATATTCATCAATAATTACCTTCAATAATTTCTGGAAGAAACATAACGACCTGAGGGACATAGGTACAGAAAAAAAGCAAGGCTATCAATACACCTATAAAGGGTAATATCTCCTTTATAATCAGAGAAAGAGGTGTGCGGGTAAGACCATTCATTATGAACAAAAGCATACCAAAGGGAGGAGTAATAAGGCCTATCATCATATTGAGGACAATAATCACACCAAAATGCACAGGGTCAATGCCTGCCTTTTCAACCACAGGAAGGACTATAGGAACAGCAATAAGCAATAACACAATGGTGTCAACAAAACAGCCAAGGATAAGAAACAGTACATTTATTAAAAACAGGAGCCCCCATTTGTTCGTAGTTATTCCAAGGAGTAAATCAGCTACCCGTGAAGGTAATTGCTCACGAGCAACCACATAACCAAAAAGAAATGCCCCTGCAATAATGAAGGTTAAAAAACCCGTGCTTTCGACCACATCCCTTACAACTGATATTACCTCTTTTATCCCTGCTTCCCTGTAAATAACTGTCAGTAACAACAGTGCATAAAGGGCTGCAACTGCCGCAGCCTCAGTTGGTGTAAATATGCCTCCATAGATACCACCAAGCAATATCACAGGGGTCAGGAGTGGAAGAAAGGCCTCTCTAAAGGATTTAAGGAATGTGTCTATATTGGATCTCTCACCTCTTTTGTATCCTCTTTTTACTGATATAAAGTGGATGAGGAGCATCATGCTTAAACCCATCAGTATGCCAGGGATTATGCCACCGACAAAGAGCTTTCCAACAGATGCACCTGAAACCATTGAATATAAAACCATTGGAATGCTTGGAGGTATGATTGGCCCTATGGTTGCTGATGCTGCTGTCACTGCACAGCTGAAGGGTCTATCATACTTTGCGTCATCCATGGCCTTTACCTCCATGATCCCGAGTCCCGAGGCATCTGCAAGGGCAGAACCGGTCATGCCGGAGAATATGAGGCTTGCCATGACATTTACATGGGCAAGCCCTCCTCTTAAGTGACCAACCATTGAGCCAGCAAATCTGAAAATCCTCTCTGTTATACTTCCTGTATTCATAATCCTTGCGGTGAATATAAAAAAAGGAACAGCCAGAAGTACAAATTTATCCTTGAATCCAAATACCATTATCTCTGTTACCACGCCAAGGTCAATGCCCTCTATCATGAAATAAAGTACTGATGAGACAATCATACCAAAAGCAATCGGTATCCTGAAGATAAATGCAGCGATAAAGACTCCTATCCATACCATCACTGCTATGCTCATGCACGCATCCTTATTTCAAACCATTCCTTAATTTGAAGGACTGTCTTTATACTAATATGTATAATGATGAAGATTATCCCGACTGGAAAGATAAGAAGTATCCAGCCCCAGGGAACCCCGAGTGCAGAGGAACTGATATTACCAATAAATTTTATATATAGAAGGCTTGAAGGAATAAGTGAGAGCAGAATCAAGATTATCAATATATTTGAAAGGATACTTATAACAGCCCTGACCTTGAGTGAAAACCTTTCATAGATTAGATCAAATGCTATATGTGTACCTTTTCGTGCTGCCATAGCAGCACCAAAGTAAATTACATAGATAAAACAGAACATTGATAACTCAAGAGGCCATATAAGCGGAATGCCAAGTATGTATCGGTAGAATATCTGTACTGTCACGGCACAGAACATGCCAATAAAAAAAAGCACCCCCAAGAATTCCTCAATAATATCCACAATCCTGAGCAGATATTTCTTCATCATCAATTTTCCAGCCTGAGGCCTCTCCCCAGTTTTATTTTATACCCTGTATCTTCTCATATACGCCTCTACCCCATTCATCTTCAAAATCAGAATATATCTTTTTTGCATTCTTCTTAAATGCCTCAATATCAGGATAGATAATCTTCATCCCGTACTTTGACCTGAACTCCTCCGCAAGCCTTCTTTCACTATCCATTACTATCTTGTTTTGATAATCCCTTGCCCTGTGAAGTGCCTCAATAATCCATGCCTTATATTTTTCAGGCAGACCCTGCCACAGATCTTCATTAATACTTGGCCAGAGCATACCTATCTGGTGATTTGTAAGCACAATATATTTTGTAACCTCATAGAATTTCTGGGCATAATCTGCAGGCAGGGGATTATCCTGACCATCAATCACACCTGTCTTAAGGGCAAGATAGAGCTCTTCAAATCCAAGGGGGGTTGGGTTTGCACCCAGCGCCCTGCCCATTGCAATCCAGAGCGGTGAATCAGGCATTCTCAACTTTAATCCCTTCATGTCCTCAGGCCTGTAAACAGCCTTATCTTTCAGATTGAGCTGTCTTGTGCCAAGATACCAGACATCAAGTGGTCTGAGCCTGTATTCACGGGCAAGCCTTTCAAAATACTCCTTACCAATTGGCCCAAGCATGACCTTGTACATATGATTGATATCCCTGAATAAGTAGGCTGCACCCAAAACACCCACCCTTCTGTCAAACTGTGCAAGTGTGTTTGGGTCAGCAAAGGTCATCTCAATTGTCCCGCGCATTACCCCAATAATCTGCGTCTGCTGATTTCCGAGTTGCCCTGAATGAAATATCTGGACCTTTATCCTTCCGTTGCTGAGTCTGTTGAGCTCATCAGCAAAGACCCTCAATCCGAGGACCTCTGGCTGCTGCGGCCCTGCAACGGTGTTAAACCTCAAGACATAGTTTTTTTCTGCTGCAAACACAAAAGATTGAATAAAGAAAAAACAGAAAATAAAGATTAAAACTCTTTTTAAAAAATCCATCCTGCACCTCATGTATCACAAGATTTTTATTACCAAAAATTATAACATAGCTCCTGTTTTATCGCCTGTTCCTGCGTGCTAATCTCTTTTAGTTTATAGTTCTCTTATATGGAATCAAACAGCACTGCATGGAGGTAATTCCAGACAGAGGTATTTATGCTAAAATAAATTTATGCTTCTTGGTGTGAATGTAGATCATGTAGCAACCATAAGGCAGGCAAGACTTGCAAAGGAGCCTGACCCTGTCATGGCTGCAACACTTGCACTGCTTGGAGGTGCTGATGGCATAACAGTCCATCTCAGAGAGGATAGGCGTCATATCCAGGACAGGGACCTGAGGCTTCTAAGGGAAATAGTTACAGCTGAACTCAACCTTGAGATGGCAGCAACTGATGAGATGTTGAAAATCGCCATAAACACAAAACCTGACCTTGTCACCATAGTACCTGAAAAAAGGCAGGAGCTCACCACAGAAGGCGGACTTAATGTAAAAGAAAACCGAGAAATGCTTAAAGATTTTATAAGAAAGATAAATGACCATGGCATCCCTGTGAGTCTATTTATCAATCCCTCTCAGGAGGATGTGGATATCTCAAGGGAGATAGGTGCACAGATGGTGGAGATGCATACAGGCATGTATGCTGATGCCTCTGCCTTAAATAAACATGAGGAACTTAAAAAGATAATCAATTCAGTCCAGAGGGCGAAGTCTATTGGCCTTGAGGTAAATGCAGGACATGGCCTCAATTATCATAATGTAAAGCCTGTTGCCTCAATACCTGGCTTAAGAGGTCTTTACATCGGTCACAGCATTGTGGCAAGGGCTGTGCTTGTTGGAATGAAGGAAGCAGTAAGAGAGATGAAGGAATTGATAGAGTCTGCCATAAAGGTTTGATGTGATAAAAGGGACAGGGATTGATATTGTAAAGATAGAAAGGCTCAAGAAAGCAGTAGAAAAATGGGGAGAAAGGTTTCTTTCAAGAATATTCACACAGGATGAACTAAGATACTGTTTTCAGAAAAACCCTCCCTATGAATCACTTGCTGTAAGATTTGCTGCAAAGGAGGCCTTTCTGAAGGCAATTAATAAAAGGCTGAGCCTTAGCTCCATAGAAATAAAAAATGAACCCTCGGGAAGGCCTTATCTATCTGTAAAAGAGAATATCCCTGATAATCTAAGATTTCATCTGAGCCTCAGTCATGACACTGACTATGCCATTGCCATAGTTATTGTGGAGGAGGTTAGATGAAGGTTGTTACCTCTGAAGAGATGACTTTAATTGATAAAAGGACAATAGAAGAATATGGTGTCTCCTCCCTCACCCTGATGGAGAGGGCTGGGAAAACAGTGGCTCAGAGGATTAAAGGGCACTTTAAAAAAGGAAAGGTCCTGATTATTGCTGGCCCGGGCAATAATGGTGGAGATGGAATGGTTGTTGCAAGATACCTTAAAAAGGCTGGCTTCAAAGTTAAGGTCTATCTGGTATTTGAAAAAGAAAAACTCAGCCTGGAGGCAAAGACACAGCTTGAAAGGCTCAGAAAGGCAAGGATACCCTTTTTAATAACCAGAGACCTGAGGAAAGAAGACCTCAATGGTTCAATAATAGTAGATGCCCTTTTTGGAACAGGGCTAAAAAGAGAGATATCTGGTGAACTGGCTCAGCTCATTGATAAGATAAATTCCTCAGGAGCTCCAGTAATTGCAGTGGATATCCCATCAGGAATCTCCTCTGATGATGGCTCTATTATGGGCCGGGCTATAAGGGCAAACCTTACAGTCACCTTCGGGCTTCCAAAAAGAGGACATCTATTATTTCCTGGTGCTGAATATACAGGAAGGCTTTATGTAGAAAATATAGGGTTTCCTGAAGAACTCCTTAACTCATCCTCCATCAAGGTAGAACTTCCTGATAAGGAGCTTATCAGGTCATTGATTCCTGAAAGAAGGAGATATTCCCACAAAGGCACCTATGGACATGTCTTTATAGTTGCAGGCTCAAGAGGTAAAACAGGCGCCTGTCTCATGGCAGCAAGGGCATGCCTGAGGAGTGGTGCAGGTCTTGTTACCATTGGTGTTCCTGAGACATTACTTTCAGTGTTTCAGTCAAGGGTTACTGATGAGATGTGCCTCGGACTACATGACAGGGGCGATGGCTCACTCAGCAAGGATGCATTAAAGGAGATAATCGATTTTACAGAAAAAAAGGCCCATGTCATTGCCATTGGTCCCGGAATTGGTGTAACAGTGGATACAAAGGAGATTGTGAAGGAAGTGGTTAAAGAGGCTAAGATTCCCGTTGTGCTTGATGCTGATGCAATAAACTGCCTTGAGGATATGCCAGAGGTTCTTGAAGGCAAAGGGAATTGTATTATCACACCCCATCCAGGAGAATTTTCAAGGCTGACAGGGATACCAAAGGAGGAGATAGAGAAAAGAAGAATAGACCTTGCCTGTGAATTCTCATCCCGATATGGTATTTCAATTGTCCTTAAGGGTGTACCAACAGTGATAGGTCACAATGGTCATTCTTATATTATTCCAGCTGGAAATCCTGGCATGGCAAAGGCAGGAAGTGGCGATGTTCTTACAGGCATAATCGGAGGACTTATGGCACAGGGTCTTTCAGGACTGAATGCCTCAATTCTTGGTGTCTATATTCACGGGCTTGCCGGAGACATTGGTGCTGGTGAGAAGACTCTATGGAGCCTCCTTGCCTCTGATATAATTGAATATATACCCGGAGCTTTTAAGGAATTAAAAGGCGATGAATGACCTGATAGTGCCAGAGATATTTCCACAGGATATAAGGGCCTTTTTTACCACTAAAAGAAGCCATGATGTCATTCACAATACCTTAAATATGCCCTTTTACAGACCCATTCAGAGGCACACCTCTCAGGTCATTATACTGGATGGGATGCAGAGGAAGATAGCAGACGGAGTGATTACTGACAAAAAGGGCATCATGATCGGTATTGAAACAGCGGATTGCGTGCCCATCCTTCTCTGTGATCCAGCTATACCTGTGATTGGTGCAGTCCATGCAGGATGGAGGGGGACAGCAGCAGGGATAATAAGGAATGCCATAAGGAAATTCAAGGAGGTCTTTTGTTCAGAACCCTCAAGGCTCCTCATGGCAATAGGTCCATCCATAGGTGCCTGTTGCTATGAGGTGGACGAGTCAGTATACAGGGCCATTTCTCTTCAGACAGGCTCTCATTATATACCAGAGAATAACAAATACTATATTGACCTTCCAAAAGAAAATATTACTCAGGCACTATCAGAAGGGCTCAGAAAAGAAAATATATGGACCTCTGGAGAATGCACAAAGTGTGGACATGAAAGGTTTCATTCATACAGAGCAGAGGGAAGAGTTGCTGGACGGCAGGGAGGATTTATTCTTATTGAAATTTAATATCATTTATGGTAATTTTGAATTAAAGCCCTGAGAGTTTCAGGGATTAAATATCATAGCCACCTGGGTGGCAGAAGGAGGCCAGAATTGAAAGACCAGGAGATCATTGAGGTTCTTAGAAGGGAAAATGAGGAGTTTAAAAAACTTGAACAGGAACACAGGAGTCTCGATAGCACCCTCAGGGAGCTTGAGTCAAAAAAATTCCTGACCGCTGAAGATGAGATTCAGATCCATAATTTAAAGAAATTAAAACTCTCCAAAAAAGACAGGATGCTTGAGCTGATACAGGAATATAAAAAAAGCCATTCTTTAAATTAAATTTTAAATTCTACCATGAATCTCAAATCTTGAATGGAAAGGGAGGATTTTTATGTCATTAAGAAGCACAAGGATTAAAAAAGGACTTGAAAGGGTTCCCCACAGGGCACTCCTTTACGCCACAGGCATTCCAAAGTCTGAAATGAACAAGCCCTTCATAGGAGTTGCTACGAGCTTTACTGATATTATCCCCGGTCACATAGGGATGAGAGACCTTGAGAGATTCATAGAAAAGGGTATCCATGCAGGAGGTGGTTATCCATTTTTCTTTGGAATCCCGGGGATATGCGATGGTATAGCTATGGGACACAGGGGAATGCATTACAGCCTTCCATCAAGAGAGCTCATTGCTGATATGGTTGAGACCATAGCAGAGGCACACCAGTTAGATGGACTTGTGCTTCTTACCAATTGTGATAAGATCACACCTGGAATGTTAATGGCAGCTGCAAGGCTCAATATCCCATCAATTATTGTAACAGCTGGTCCGATGCATTCAGGCCTCCTTAAGGGTAAGAGGCTATCCCTTGTTAATGATACCTTTGAGGCAATTGGAAAGTTCAAAAAGGGTCTAATATCAGAAACAGAGCTTGAGCAGCTTGAGCTCTGCGCCTGTCCAGGTGCAGGCTCCTGTCAGGGTATGTACACAGCAAACACAATGGCCTGTGTAACAGAGGCACTCGGGATGAGCCTTCCAACCTGTGCAACAAGCCTTGCTATTACCTCACATAAAAGAAGGATTGCCTTTGAAAGTGGAAGGAGGATTGTGGAACTTATAAGAAAAAATATCACACCCGGAAAGATCTTAACAAGAAAGGCCTTTGAAAATGCCATAAGGGTTGATATGGCACTTGGAGGTTCAACTAATACCGTGCTTCACATACCGGCAATAGCCCATGAGGCTGGTGTTGAGCTTCCCCTTGAGGTCTTTGATGAACTGAGCAGGACAACACCCCATATTGCAAATATGCTTCCAGGAGGAGAACACTATCTTGAAGACCTTGATGCAGCTGGAGGGATCCCGGCGGTACTTAAAAGGCTCGGGAAACTAATTCACAATACAATGACCCTGAGTGGATTTACAACCCATCAGATTGCCCAGAAGGCAGAGATATATGATGAAAATGTCATAAGACCCCTTGATAAGGCCTATCACAAAGAAGGTGGTATTGCTATTCTCAGAGGAAATCTTGCCCCTGGTGGTGCTGTTGTTAAGCAATCTGCAGTGAGTCCCAAGATGATGGTCTTTGAAGGAAATGCAAAGGTCTATAATTCAGAAGAAGAAGGCATGAAGGCAATCCTAAATGGTGAAATAAAGCCAGGTGATGTGGTGGTGATAAGATATGAAGGTCCAAAAGGCGGCCCTGGCATGAGGGAGATGCTCTCACCAACAGCCACCATAGCAGGGATGGGACTCAGTGAGTCAGTGGCCCTGATTACAGATGGAAGGTTCTCAGGTGGGACAAGGGGTCCATGTATCGGCCATATATCTCCAGAGGCAATGGAGGGTGGGCCGATTGCAATAGTACAGAATGGTGACAGGATAAAGATAGATATTCCGAAAAGAAGGATAGACCTGCTGCTTCCTGAAGAGGAGATACAGAGGAGGCTTTCAAGATGGAAAGCTCCAAAGCCAAAGATAACAAAGGGCTGGCTTGCAAGGTATGCAAGACTTGTTAGCTCTGCTGGCACAGGTGCTGTGATGAAGGAGTAGATTAAAATAATCCCAGTTGTTTTTCTTTCTGTGGTCTGTCAGGTATAAAGAGCCTCTCTGTGTATTCATCTTTAATCTCTGAAAGAAATGGGGAGGGTTTCTGAGCCCCTATTCTTCCATAGAAGACCCTCTTTCTTGCCTGAATAAGGAATAATTCCTCCTTTGCCCTTGTCATGGCAACATAGAGGAGTCTTCTTTCTTCCTCAATGTTGTCAGATGACTCAAGGGGTATAATGCCATCTTCAAGTCCCGCTATAAAGACTACCCTGAATTCAAGCCCTTTTGACATATGCATGGTAAGGAGCCTCACACCCTCTGCCTCGAGTCTATCTTCCTCTGGACCTGTAAGTTTAAGCCAGTTTATAAGGTCATCAATTGATACAGGAATATAATCATCAAGAAGTGAATTCAAAGCCTTGTACTTATTCCTGAGCTCCTGAAGAAGAAATTCCATGGGCTTATCCTTATTCTCCTCTACATATCTCAGGATCTCGCCTGTGATCTCTCTGAATACCCTTCCCATCACATAACAGGGTATTCCTGCCTTTTTCAATTCTGCCTCCATGGCAAGCACCTGGGCATTTGTCCTTAAAAGCACGGCAAAATCAGAAAAACTGTAACTGCCCTGCTCCACACCCTCTACACCCTTCATCAGGCTGTAATGACTCATTCCACCAAGCCTATTTTCAATCTCCTGAACTATAAACTCATTCTCTGCCCTTTCATCAGGCACTGATACGATTTTTAGAGGAATTGCTTCCTTTTTTACACTCATAATATCCCTTGGTATTCGCTCCTTATTTTTTTCAATAAGGGACTCAGAAGCCTTCACTATAAAAGGCTGGGACCTGTAGTTTCTGTCAAGTACAATCTTTATTGATTGAGGATATTCCTTTTCAAAATTAAGAAAATTCTTAACATTCGCTCCCCTGAAGCTGTAGATTGACTGGTCAGGATCACCCACAGCAAATATCCTCTCTGTGGAGAGTGTCCTGAGCATCCTAAGCTGAAGGGGATTTATATCCTGATATTCATCAACTATGACAACAGTATTTCTATATCTATCATAAACAGAGGGTCTGCTCAAAAGCTCTGTTGCCTTAAGCAAAAGGTCATCAAAATCAAGGGCCCTCTTTTCCTGAAGAATCTCCTGATATCGCTCCATTATCCTTTTTATCTTCTCATCAGGCTCATCAAGGAGATTCTTTATCCTTGATATCCTTTCAGTGATAGTGGCTGACCTGCCTGAATCAGATACCCTTTTTATAATCTCAAGCTGTTCCTCTCTATTAACAATAGAGAATCCGTCTCCCAGTGCCTCTTTGATAATCCTTAAACCAAAGAGATGGAAGGTACCTGCAAATAATCCATTCAGTTCTCCATGAAATGCCTTTATCCTGTCTTTGAGCTCTGAGGCTGCCCTGTTTGTAAAGGTAATGGCAATTATCTCATCAGGCCTTATACCCTTTGCTATAAGATAGGCTATCCTTCTTACAATGGTAAGGGTCTTTCCTGTGCCAGGGCCTGCCACCACAAGCACAGGCTCCAGTGGAGCCTCTACAGCAATCCTCTGGGGCTCATTCAGACCGTCAAGAATCTTTTCTATATCCATCTGCAAAGAGCCTCTTTATAAACATGGTGCCATAACTGCCCCTTGGGAGTTCAAAATGAAGATAAAGGGCCTTCTTTCCTTTATAAAGCTCATCATCCTGAATACCCCAATCCCTGAGCTCAGGTATTACAATAAGAGGCCTCTCTGTTGAACTGAAAAAGGCTATCCTTATCTTTTTAAGATTGAACATTGAA
>JBDOIG010000200.1:0-24226 GCA_041082235.1 Thermodesulfovibrionales bacterium
CGCCTCCTTATAGTTATGATATACGACTTATATATCCAGCAGAGTTTGATAGATTTACACTTGATAAGATGGTAGAGATGAATCAGCAGATTGTTAAGGCTATAGGCATAGAATCCGGCATTACGCATACCGAGATGATTGTTACAAAGGATGGTCCACGATTAATTGAGATTGCAGCAAGGGGTTGCGGCTCAAGAGTTGCGTCGGACCTTATACCAGCGATGACAGGTGTTGATATAACAGAGCTGAAAATACTTCAGTCTCTTGGTATTAATTCTATTAATATTAAAAAAACCCATCAAAAAAGCGGTATACTTGAGTTTATTATCTTACCCGAAGGCAGGGTTGTAGAGATTTCCGGGCTGAATGAGATAAAGAATATAAGGGGTGTTCTGGATATGGAGTTATTCGTGAGACCTGGAGATATAGTAGGGGTTATTGATTGCGGTAGGAAGAGACCTGGATATTTGCTTGCTATTGGTGATAGCAGGGGCGAGGTTATTGAGATAGCAGAAGAGGTAAAGAAAAAATTGCATATCAGGATAGAAACCTTAACTTGTACTTCAAACAGTCAGGTATTATGAATATTAATGATTTCGAACAGGAAAAGAGAGACATTATTAAAAGATATGCTGTTCGATTTCAAAAATATGGGATAGATGTCAGGACACTTAATTCAGGTAGCATAGAGAAACAATTTATAAGACATGAAGTGCATGCTTCTATAGGAAAGATTAAGGGTCATGCTGTGCTGGATATAGGCTGCGGTTTTGCTGATTTTTATTCTTATCTAAAAGAGAAGAGCGAATCCCCTTCTCTTTATATTGGTTGGGATATAGTTGAAGCATTTATAGATATAAATAGAGAGAGATTCCCTGAATGCACGTTTGAGTTAAGAGATGCACTTTCTTTAAAAGATTGCAATTTAGAGGTTGATTATATAATTATGTCTCAGGTTTTTAATAATAAATATAAGACAATTGATAATGGGGATTTAGTAAAAGAGGTTTTAAAAAATGCGTTTAGTATTGCAAGGAAAGGTGTATCTATTGATATGATGTCAAGTTATGTAGATTACCGGGAAGAAAAACTGTACTATTTTCAGCCTGAAGAGATGTTTTGCTTTGCTAAAGGACTCACAAGATATGTAGTATTAAGGCATGATTATTTGCCTTTTGAGTTTACCTTGTATTTATATAAAAAATAAATGTTGATATATTATGTCAATTCAGTTGATGTGGATAATGATAATATAACCTTAAAGAGAGAAAGAACAACTCTTTCATGGGAAGGATTAAAGAATATAAACATTCTCAAAAAGGTTTTTGCTGAGTTTAATCTCAAGACAACATGGTTTGTTAGAATTGATGAGCAGATTAGAGTCATATATGGTGAATATGATTTTTTGCTCAAGCAATATAATGATATATGGGATTTCTTAAAAGAAGACGAAATCGGCTGGCATCCTCATCTATATAGTTATAATACCTCAAGAGGTCAATGGGAACCTGATCCAGAGCCTGAAGAACAATTAAAGAAAATATTTGCTTATATTAAGAATAAATATAGCTTTAAGTCAGTTAGAATAGGCGAGGCACATCATAGTAATGGTATGATGAATTATTTATCTTCTGTGGGATTCACTGTTGACTCTACCGCAATCCCCGGCAGGTTAACCTGGGGACATACTCCAAATTATCCATACCATCCTTCTAAACATGATTATAGTATATCCTCTACTATGGGAGAGGATAATCTTTCTATTCTGGAAGTACCCATGACCACTGTTCCTGTAAGGACTTCATACGATAAGAAGCCGTTACTGAGATATATCAACCTTTCATTTAAGAAGGATATCTTTAAACAGGCTATAGATGGTTTATACCGTTTGATCAGGGATCAATATAGAAAATTTTTTCTTGTAACTATTATACATCCTGATGAGATTTTAATAAGAGATAAAGGTCACGCTCTCTATTCCTTTTCAATAGATGATGTTAAAAAAAATATTTATTATCTATTCGATAAAGCTGAAAGACAAAATTTTAAAATAATAAACCTCTTGATGAAAGAGATTCCTGATTATTATGAATGAGATTGAAAGATTTTTAGCTGAGAGTTTTGATAGACAATACTGTATATTTACAAGCAGGGGTGCTGCTGCAATTTATCTTGCACTTCTTGCTGTAAAAAGACTGATTGGCTCTGGAGAGGTGATATTACCTTCTATTAGTTGCACAACACCAGCCATATCTACTTATCTTGCGGGATTTACCCCTGTTTTTTCTGATGTAAATAGAAACGATGCCTGTCTTCAATTGTCATCAGTTTTAAAAAAGGCAGGCCCGGATACCAAGGCTATTATACCGATACATATATATGGACATTCAGTGAATATAGAAGATATGAATAAAATTATAGAGGTAGCAAATAATAAAGGGATTTTTGTTATTGAAGATGCTGCACAGGCTATGGGTGCATATTATAGAAATGGAAAAAAAGTGGGAAGCCTTGGCCATTTTTCTATATTAAGTTTTGGCAAATCAAAGATTATTGATGCTGGATATGGAGGGGCCCTGCTATGTGATAATAAGGATATTTATCAGTTAATAAGGCTGGAGGCTAATAAATTAAAAAGTTTTAAAACTTCACTTTTATGCGGATTAGGAGAGAGTTTTAGAAATATATATCAGGGGATTGTTCAGTTGAAAAGGTTTCAAAATGACTTCAGTCCGGATCAATTTTTTAAAAGGTTAATTGATAGATATTCAAAGATATATTTAAACAAAGTTGAACCCAGCAAAATTAATTACGAATTTATTAAAAAAGAAATTTTTAAACTGCCTCACATTACTGAACAGAGAAGAAAAAAGGCATTCCTTTACAGAAAATTTTTAGTTCATCCTGAAATCCAGCATTTTAAAATTAAAGAAACTGATACAATATGGAGATATAGTATATTGATATCTAATCCATCTAATCTTTATGATATTACAAATGGACTTAGAAAGGCTGGTTTCCATGCCTCTAACCTTTACTGGAATGTAGATGACTTTTTTTATGGCAGTGATGACCTTGTAAATGCTAAATATATTTCTAAGAGAATCCTGAATCTATGGGTTGATGAATCTGTTGATGAAAGTTATATAAAAGAGAGTTCAAAAATAATATTGAAGATATTAAATAGAGGTAAAGATGGGTGATGTTAAAGTCCTTGATGTTACAATTCGTGATGGAAGTTATGTCAATAACTTCCAGTTCACTATTGATGATGTCAGAAATATAATCAGTGGTCTTGAAGAGGCGGGTATTGAACTGATAGAAGTGGGGCACGGTGTAGGCCTCGGTGCATCAGAGGCAGGTTATGGGCTTGCTGCTGCAACGGATGAAGAATACCTGAGGATAGCTTCAGAAACAGCAAGAAAGGCAAAACTCGCTACTATGATTCTACCAGGTATCGGGGATATAAGGCTTATAGAACTTGCTGCTAAATATGGGATTTATCTTTTAAGGATTGCCCCAAATGTTACAGAAGCAGAAAAGGCTAAACCCTATGTGGAGGAAGCCCGCAGGCTTGGACTGAAGACATCCGTGAATCTTCTTAAGACATACCTTGTATCCACCCAAGAGATGGTTGATATCGCTAAGAGGGTGGAAGATTTTGGAGCAGATATTATTTATCTTGTGGATTCAGCAGGTGGTATGACCCCGGATGAGACAACTGAAAGAGTGAATGCCCTGATTAAGGCATTGAAAATCCCTGTTGGTTTTCATGGCCACAATAATATTTCTTTGGCTCAGGCGAACGCAGTTTCTGCAGTAAGGTCAGGTGCTACATATATAGATACATCCTTATGTGGAATGGGCAGGAGTGGTGGTAATGTCCAGACGGAAGTCTTTGCTGGTTTTCTTATAAAAGAAGGTTATCCTATTAAATTAAATCTTATAAAACTTCTTGAGGTTGCCGAGAAGTATGTTAAACCTTTAATGCCTTACCAGCAGGGTATTGACCAGAAAGATTTTTTATATGGTTATGCACAGCTTCATTCAAGCTTTGAAAAACTTATCCTGAAATTTTCAAAACTTTACGACATTGACCCTTATACCCTTATTCTTGTTCTTGGTGAAAGTAAACTTGTGACCCCTGTAGAGGATAAAGTCCATGAGGTTATAAAAGACTATATTAAGAATAATAAAAGTTCATACTATGGATTTATATTTAAGACAGAGGCAGCTAATATAGCTCAAGGGCAGGTATTTGAGATTATCCGAAGGGCAGGGCGCACAAAAAAGACGGCTTTCATAATTACGAGTTTTCCAATAATCCCGGGTGGTGGACAGAGCTTTAAATTTTCTCCAATCAGAGAGTCTTCTACAGTAGTATATGGAAATGTACAGGTGGCAAATATTAATGTAGCTGAAGATATTGCAAAGGCAGTGGATGGGCTGATAGATGCAGTTATTGTTGATAGTGAAATTAAAATTGATGCACTTAAAGATCTTGTTATTACTATTTATGGAGTTTGCAAAAAAAGTAAGGTTTTCACATATAAAGATATAGATGTATGGGCAGAGTCAGTAGAATCACTTGTATCTGCTCTTTTGCCTTCCCTATATGACAAAAGGGTTTTTCTTGTAGGTAATGGAGCTCTACTTTATAAGCTTTCTGTCAGATTTTCAGAACAGGGAGCTTTTGTATATGTAAATATAAACGATAAAGAAAAAATCAAGGCACTGAATTTATTATCAATATCTAAGAGGAAAGAAATAGAGTTTTGTCCTGATATACATAATGAATGTGATAGAATTGATCTGCTGATTGGATGTGATATTAATTCATCCTGTATAGATGAGAGATTGATGAAATCTATAAGAACAGACACAATAGTTATAGATGCTGGTCGGGGCACCGTTTCTTCTGAAGCCCTTGCTATTGCAAAAAAAAGAGAGATAAACATATACGGGTTTGATATGAGATTGGGTTTTGCCGGGTTGATGACAAGGCTTCTTGAGGCGGATGAATTTTTAAATAAGGTTCGTGGAGAGAAGGTAGTTGATGGAATCAAGATTGTAGCGGGCGGTATTATAGGGGAACGGGGTGATATTGTAGTGGATAGTATTTCTAATCCAACAGCTATTATTGGTGTTGCTGATGGTACCGGTAAGATATTACATAATGATTCTGAATTTACAGATAGAATAAAAAAGATCAAAGGGTTACTTTTTAAATATAGATAGCGTATATCTACGCTGTCTAAATAAATTTGTGCTGGTACAAAAAGATATTATTATTTCTCTATAGAATTTTTTTTCCATTCAGGTACCTTACTGGTGAATCTCATAATCTTCCCTGTTACAGGGTGTCTGAAAGATAGGCTTGAGGCATGAAGGCATAGTCTCTTAAAAGGATTTGTTTTTGCATTGTATTTTTTGTCACCTGCCACTGGATGGCCAATGCCCGAGAGGTGAACCCTTATCTGGTTTTTCCTTCCGGTAAGGAGTTTTATCTCAAGAAGGGAGTAGTCCTTTTCTTCCTTTAAGACCCTGTACGCTGTGGTAGCATATTTTGCATCAATCTTGCTTCTTGAAGGGTGGACAAGAAAGGTCTCTGTCTCTTTGAGATATCCTGTAATGATGCCTTCTTTTTCCTTCAGCCTTCCTTCTACAAGGGCAACATAGGTCTTTTCTGCCTCCTGCCAGTTTGATTGAAGTCTTCTTTTTGCCTCTTCTGTCTTTGCAAATACCATAAGTCCTGAGGTATCCCTGTCCAGTCTGTGGACTATAAAGACCCTTTCACCTTTCTGTTTGAGATATTCATTGAGTATGTAATAGGCGGTTCTTTGCTTTTCCGCCTCGGTGGCAATGCTTAAGAGTCCAGGAGGTTTGTCAATTACAATAATATGGTCATCCTCATAAAGGAGCTTTATTCTGAATCTCTGAAGGATCTCTTTTGATATTTCCTTTTTAATCTCAATGGATAATCTGTCTCCCGGCATCAGGGGATGGTCATATCTTTTTACAACCTTTCCATTTACATATATAGAACCATATTTAAGGAGTTGCCTTATCCTGTTTCTCTTAAAACCCTGACTCAGGAGAAATTCCTGAAGGTAAGAGGTTTTTTTAACTGTAAAGACTTGCATTATCAATTGAATTTAGTTTACCTAAAAATTCAATAGATTTGCAAAATCGAAAATCTATTAATATAATATAAGTATGCCTCAAGTTATAGAAATTGAGAAGAAAAAGGTTTATACCCTGGAAGACTACCTTATGCTTCCAGAGGGAGCTCCCTATCAGTTAATAAAAGGAGAACTGGTTATATCACCCTCACCGTCCACAATACATCAGGAGATCTTAAAGATTTTAGGTGTAAAACTTGTAAACTTTGCAGAAGGTAGAGGTATGGGTAAGGTTTATTTTGCACCGATTGATGTATACTTTTCTGATAAGGATGTTTATCAGCCAGACATAATATTTATCTCAAAGGATAGAGTGAATATTATAGATGAAAGAAAGATTGAGGGTGCTCCTGATTTAATTATAGAAATTCTCTCTCCTGCCACAGCCTATTATGACCTGAGAATAAAAAAGGAGACCTATGAGAAAGCAGGTGTAAAGGAATACTGGATTGTTGATCCAATGGAAAAGATAATAGAGGTTTACCAAAACACCGAAGAGGGTTTTAAGCCTCTATGTGTGGTGAGGACCAAAGGTGAGGTCAGTTCTGGCATAATAGAAGGATTTAGGCTTTCTCTGAGGGAACTTTTTGAATAACCTTATTTGCTCTCCTTTATGTAAATCCTTACAGGACTTCCCCTAAAGCCAAATCTCTCTCTGAGAAGATTCTCTATATATTTTTTATGATGCTCCTTGATTGCCTGCGGAAAATTCACAAAAAGGACAAAGCCGGGTGGTTCTGTCTCTGCCTGCGTGAGGTAGTATATCTTTATTTCCCTGCCACGATATGCTGGTATCATGAGCTCTTCCTTTATCTTTTTGAGTATCCTGTTTAATTCTCCGGTGGGTATCCTCTTTTTTCTTTCAGAGAGTATCTCATCAATAAGGGGGAATAATTTTGTTACCCTTTTTTTCTCAAGCCCTGAGATTGTAAGTACAGGTGCATAGCTCAGATGGGGTAACTTTATCTGAAATTCAGAGAGGAGATATTTCAGTCTCCTGTCAGGTTCTTCAACCTTATCCCATTTGTTAAAGCACACAATTGCAGATTTATTGTTTTCTCTTATCAGGGCTGCTATCTTCTGGTCCTGATCAGTGATACCTTCCACTGCATCTATCAGGAGTATCACCACATCAGCCCTCTCTATGCTCTTCATCGCCCTTGTAATAGAATAGTATTCAATATTATCCTCAATCCGTGCCTTTCTCCTTATGCCAGCAGTATCAATGAGCACATATTGCTTACCATAATATTTACAGATGGAATCCACAGAATCCCTTGTTGTTCCTGGCTCATGACTCACAATCATCCTATCCTTTCCAAGGAGGGTATTTACAAGGGTTGATTTTCCTGTGTTCGGCCTGCCCACTATGGCGATCTTTGGAAGGTTCAGGGTTTCCTTTTCCTCTTTATGGGGTATAAGTGAGAGGACCTTTTCCATAAGTTCTTCTATTCCATAGCCTGTCTGGGCTGAGAGAGGCATGGGTTCATCACCCAGTTTGTAGAATTCGTATATTAAATCCATTTTTGATGGTATATCTATCTTGTTTACTGCAAATATCACTTTTTTGTTTTTTTCTTTAAATAGTTTCATGAGCTCCATGTCCTCTGGAGTTACACCAATCTTTGCATCCAGGAGATGGATCACCACATCTGCCTCATCAATTGCATAGAGTGCCTGTTTCCTCACCTGTGTCATTATGGTGTCTTCCATATCTGTGAATCCACCTGTATCAACAAGGAGCAATCTCTTTCCCTCCCATTCTGCCTCTGCTTCTATCCTGTCACGGGTTACCCCTGGTGTCTTTTCTGTTATTGCCTTCTTCTGCCTGATGAGGCGATTAAACAGGGTGGATTTACCGGCATTCGGTCTTCCAACTATGGCAATAAGAGGTTTTTTCATAGCTCCCTTTTGAACTCTATCTTAAAATATCCAGGAGATACCATAGAGCCCGGCATTAAAAGCATAAGCATGGTGTTCAGCTCTTTTTCTGGCATGAGCTCAAAGACAAGCTCAGCCCTGTTTTCCTTTATCTTACCTTTAACCCTTCCATAGATATCCCTGCCAGAAAGGTTTACAGATTCAATGACGATGTCTCTTCCATCAATATCCAGTCTGCCCTTTATTGTGTCAATAAGATTGAAAGGTATATATATGCCACTGTCATTAAATGGCTCAAGCCTTGCATCAGTTAGTGAAAAGTCTATTTTCCCTTTCCCATTTATTATCTCTGATTCTACATTAATAAAACCATCACCAGTTAAGAGAGGATTTTTAATCTCAGATAGCTTATAGTCCTTTATCTTTACAGCTATATTCCCTGATGAACCAATGAGTCCAATAATTCTTCCATCCTCTGCCGTTACAGCTAACATAAGCCTTCCTTTTAATAAAGAAGGATAATGAATAGATGCCGTGACCTCATTTATGGCAATATCTGAACCCTTTGTCCTGACCAAAAGTTGCTGGATATATAAAGATGGGAAAAATTTTTTCTTGATCCCCTTTATTTCTATATCAGCCCCGGTAGGAATATGAGAAAGAAGTCTTTCTTTTATAAAACCTTCAGGTATGGCAATCAGCCAGATACCTTCTATAATCAGAATCAGGAAAACAGGAATCAGGGCAAGGTATTTCAGCCATTTAATGGCAATATTCATTTTTCTTTCAGGGAAGAAAGCATTACCGAAAGATTTAAGAGGTCAGGGGCATCAAAGGCCCTTTTAATATTTAACCTGCTGATGGTAATTGAATGCCTCTGGTCTATTTGGTAGAGGAGATTTGCAAGTTCATTCATTGTGAGTTTTTCCATGACAAGCTCTGCCTCTTCAATAACTCCCAAAGGAATTTCCTTTTTATTGGGATTTTGTTTCAATGTCTTCATCTTTTCCTTAAGACCTGTTGTGTTGAGCACAGAATTAATCTCCTCCATGAGGGCTTTATTTTTTAACCTTATCTGTGTTTTTGAGAGCTCCTCTTTAATCCCCCTGTATTCATTTATGAGGCTCTGGAATTCCCTGAGCCTTTTTTCCTGATGCCCCAGTTCCCTTTCTGAACCTGCCCTTATGAAAAGACCAGTGATTAGTACTATTAGAACAAGGAGGGTCAGTATCGGTGTCTTATAGAATCCCTTTATCATCTTTCTGCCTTTATTGTGAATCTTATCCTGCCTGAAAACTGTCCACTTTCCACAATGGCTGGATTCTTAAAGCTCTCTCTCAGTTTTTCCTTGTACACCTCAATGCCACTGAGCTCTCTGGATTCTCCCTTAAGGATAATGCCCCGGGTATCCATATCCACTGACTCAATAGTTATACCATCCCCGGGCTTAATCTTTTTAAGGGTTTCAAGAACAGGTATTCCCATAAGTATATCCATTTTATCATTTGCCTCTTTTAAGTGAGATTTTAGCTGGAGCAATTCATCTTTTATTTTTTCATTCGGAAATTCTTTTCTATATTCTTCATGAATCCATATCCTGATCTTTGATGCCTCTGAGTAATTTCTCTTTATTGATATGCCAAAGGATAGGCTAAGAATCAGTGCTATACCGAGAAGGAGGATATTTGTTACTTTTAATCTTTTTAAGAGGGCTTCTCTTTCTATAGTGAGGCCAAGCCCTCCTCTGAGGAGGTTTATAACGGGTCTTTCTGCCTCTTTCCTGATGAGCTCTAAAAGGGCATCTTCATATTCAGGTGGATTCAGCAGGTCTTCAGCCTTAAAGTCCTTTTCTATTAAATTTCTAACAGAAAGCGAGCCTATAACATCAGGTTCTATACCAGCGTCTGAGAATATTTTAATAAGACTGCTCAATTCATCCTTTCCTGTATAAACAGCCAGTACCCTCTGTGTGTTATTGTCTGTAGGGAGTATTACAAAATCATAAACAATGTCTTCAATTCGCTCCATTATCTTTTCCTTTAATTCAAAGGGGAGCACCTCCCTTATCTTATTTTCTTCTTTAAAGGGAAGTTCTATTATCCTGTATCCAAACATATTGACTGGAAGGCTTATATAACAGAGGGGGGCTTTAAACCAGGATAATCCCGAATTTAATTCAGGCTTTATCCTTGAAGGCTCATCCCTGTTGATCTTTACTTTTTTTAATATCTTAAGACCTTCTTTCTTTTTTTCAGAAAGTATTATATTGAGCTCTTTATCAATGTCAATGAATAGAAACCTTGCCATTTCATTCTTCCCTGTAATATTTTAATCTTAATGTCTCCGGATTAACAACTCCATGGATATATCTCTTTATCCCTGATTGTTCGGCCCTTATAGTTATTCCATAAATGAGTGCCTTTACAGTGTATCTTCCCTGAAGGGACTGGTAAAGCCCAGGACTTATGCCAGGGACATTCTTCAGGTCCTCGGGTTTTTCAAAGGGCCTTTCTGTCCTGTAATTTATAATTGCCTCTGCTATATCCTCTGTTATCCCATCCATGGTAATAAGGACCTCCAGGGGTGCAGAGTTTATATTTATCTTTCCATCAGTATAACAGGTCACATAGGGCTTGAGCTTATCAATTATCTCTTCAGTTATTCCCGGGATCTGGAGGAGCTCTTCAATGCTGTATAAAGGCCTGTTTTTTGAATTCCTCTCTCCTCCTGGATAATCTTCATCACTATCCCTGTCTATCCAGTCAGAAACCATATAGGCGATATCCTCATTAAGCTTGAGGGCTCTCAAAAGCCTTTTAAAACCCTCAAGTGCCTTTATCTTATCTGTAAGACTTACAGTGTAAAAGGAGTTAAGATTGAATCTTCCATTCTCATCAGTGAGGACCAGTGTAAGGCTCAGACCTTCTTCCTCAACAAAACTGGAGAGGTCAAGGAGGAATTCCCTCTGATCTGTATAGTTAAGACCTCTGAGATAATTGCTTATATGTCCTGTGGCAAAATCCATTGCCGAACTGCCAAGCACTGAGAGCCTCTGGGATATGACATAGTTTTTCAGGCTTCCTGTGTCAACAAATACCTCATAGGAAAAATCTCCAACCATTACTATTACAACAGCAAAGACAAGTAGCACAGGAATAAGTATAAATCCCTTTTCACATTTATATTTTTTCATCTGAGCACTGGCAGTATAGTTTCAGTAAGGTCAATCTTCCTCTGACCGGTCTTGAGACTCAGGGTTATCCTGATCCTTTCAGGAAGCCTTCCTGTAAGCTCAGTATCCCATGTCCTTAAAGGAGTATCTTTCTCAGGAATCTCAACCAGAAAACCCTCAATATCTTCAATAAGCTCTGCCTCTAATCTTTCTTCCCTGAAGGCAGGACCTTCTTTTTTTATAAGAATCAGTTTCTTGTCTTTCTCTTCCTTTACTTCATAGTTAATGCTTTTCAATCCCATTTCGCCAAAGGCTGTGAAACTCAGGATTGAGGTAGGTCTTCCATAGATGTCCCTGTCCTTTATGATAAAGAATGTCTTTTTATCATCCTTATTAAAATAAGAAGAGGAGATCTCCCTTGATAGCATATTAAGTAAATTCCTTGCCTCCTGGAGCCTTGCTGCCCTTCCTTCCATAGCAGAGATTGCATTCTGTACAGATATATATATGCTGAAGAGTGCTCCGGCAACTATGGAGGCAATAGCAATGGCAACGAGTACCTCTATAAGTGTGAAGCCCCTTTTCATTCACCCATCCTTATCAATCTCTCCAATGTTACCAGGTCTCTCTCTGAGCCAACTGTGAGTCTTAATAACTTTATTCCCTTAAAGGGTGTATCAATAAGGGTCTTTCTGTAATAGAATCTATCATGAGGCCTGGGAAATCTGCCCTGCTCAGACTCTTTCTCAATAGGCTCTTCATAGAGCTTTTCCCTTGCCAGGAGCGTGGCCTTCAGGAGGTCTTCATGCTCAAGATAGAGATCCATGTGATAGAGAAGGCTGTAGAGGGCCACTACAAGGGAGCCCACCACTGCAAGGCTCACAAGCACCTCTATGAGGGTAAAGCCCTTTTTGTTATTGATTAACCCTTTCAATCTTCACCCTGTTGCTTACTGGATTTATCTTTACCTCATACCTTTCCTTTTTATCCTGAAATAAAAAGACAAAGGCCTCCCTCACACCAGAGGGATAAAAGAATATGGTCAGGTTTGAGTCCTTAAGATTTCCCCTTGAAGAAGATTTTATCTCTACGAGATGAGGCAAAGACTCTTCTTTTTTACCTTCTGATAGCTCATAAATAATCCTTTTTTCTGGAAGTCTTACAGTGAGATAAAGGGTCTCTTTCTTTGTTGCTGCCTCATCAAGGATATACCTCAGGACAGAGGCAAATCTCTTTACCTCAGAGCTGAGTGACCTTTCAATATTGATTGATGGAAGGACAATACCAAGGGTTACGGAAATAATGAAAAGGACAACAATGACCTCAAGGAGTGTAAAACCTCTACTGGATATTCCAGTTCGTGATATCAGTGTCCTTTCCCTCTCCACCCTCTTTTCCATCAGCACCATAGGAGATTATATCATAGTCTCCCTGGATGCCAGGGCAGAGATAGATGTAGGGATTTCCCCAGGGATCAAGGGGTATCTTTTTCTGCTCAAGATAACCACCTTCCCTGTAATTTTGTGGTATTCTTCCAGTGGTGGGTTTTGTTATCAATGCCTCAAGTCCCTGTTCTGTTGAAGGATAAAAGCCATTGTCAAGTTTAAAGAGCTTGAGTGCTGTCTCAAAGTTCTTTATCTGGAGCTTGGCCTCTGCAATCCTTGCATCATCAGTCCTGCCTATTATCTTTGGTGCCACAATTGCAGCAAGGATACTCAGGATGAATATGACAACAAGGACCTCAATAAGGGTGAAACCCTTCTCGTGATACCTCCTTAGAGGCTTAAGGCTGAAGACTTGCTGAAGCTTTTGCATAAGGCTATTCCCCTTTTGCCGATAAAGAATTTGTATTATAGAACTTAAATAAGAAGGGGCTGGATGCCGAAAGGGCTTTAGCGACACCTCAATGAGGTTATTAATGAGCTTACTATACATAGCTAAGAACATCTTTTTTGGTGAAGACCTTTGGTTACATATCAAATAAAAATTGTCGCTTTGTAAAGACCTTGAGGCAGCCTGCCCCTTTCTATCAGTAGTGGTATTTTACTCCATCAGGATTATGTATGGCAATAGCCTTTATGACATTGGGTTTGAGGTTTTCAGTGATGCCAAGCCTTTCCTTTAAAAGTGCCACAGGGGTTTTTCTTATTTCCTCATCAAGCCTGAGATATCTTTTATATTTTTTCTTGTCTGTCTTTATTGAAAAATCTCCCTTTAACTTCCATTTATCCTTGAGATAGAGCCATGAGGCAAAGTCCTCAAGTCTGTAACCCTCAAGAGGCCTTATGGAAGTGGTGTTCTTCATGTCCTCTATCCTTAAACCATCTTTATGAGCAATTATCCTGTATGAACCCTTAAAAGGCTCTGCACCCTGGTCATCCTGAAATTCCCATTTTGACAGAGAGACCTGTCTTTCTTTATGGCAGTCATCACATTTACGGGACCTTTCAAAGGGATGGCTCACCTCCTGTATCTCAAGCCAGAGGAGATGTTTGTTTGCACCTGGAAGACCATCAAAGGTTCCCATTATGGCATACATATCCCTTGTGCTTCCATCAGGCCATCGGAATTTTAAAGGAGTAGGTCTTAAATCCACCTTCATATTTCCAACTGCATGGGGCCATATCTTTACAGGAAACCATTTACCTTTCTGATCTTTCATTAATATTAATGGTTCCTGTATCCCATAATAGAGTGAATATTTCTTAAAGGGATTCTCTTTTCCTCCCACAAGCCCCTTACCCCATATGGTTATCTGGTAACCACCTGCCCTCCTGACATGGCAGGCTGTGCAGAGAAGGTCTTTGTGGATTGACCTCTCATGGGCCTCTTCAATCTCCACATGGCAGTCCTGACATGTGGCCTTCCTTTCCATGTCACCCATACCGAGTTCTCCTGTCTGGTGACAGCCCCTGCAATGGATATTTTTCTTAAAATGTATATCTGGCTTCATTCCCCTGGGAATAGAATAGTCCTTTCCAATATATGTCTCTCCCCTTCTGGATTGCATTGCACCTGGATGGCATATGCTATTACCTCTTCCCCATCCAGCACAGGAATAGGAATCAGGTCTCTTTGTAAAGGAATGAACCTTTCCATCCTTTCCTGGTGTATAGTGGCAATCAAGACATCCCGCATGACAGACATTACAGAACTTCTGTTTTACTGCTGCCTGTTCCTTTGAGAATTCTATGTTTAAGTCTTTCTGTATCTTCGCTGTATTGTTAAAATCAAATTCTGCACCTTCAAGCACCTCAGGTGGTGGAGGGTCTGCAAAGGATGGTCCACAGTTGTGGGGTCCATAGGGCTCAAGCCATGTCCTCATTGTCCTCTGCCTGAAGTTCCTTGCCATTATGGTCTTCTTGAACTGTCTTAACTCATCCACATGGCAGCCTGATTTTGAGCATGTCTCCTCTGCGATTTTTGGAGCAAAATTAAGTGTCACAGGGTCTCTGTCATGCCAGAGAAGATTTCTGACCTCAGGATGGATATAGAGGTTGCCTTTTTCATCCTTCTTTTTTGGAAGCATCCTAAAGAGCTTATTATCACCCTGAGGAAGAAGCCTATTAAGTTCTGCTTCTTTTTTATCATAGAGCTTTTTTCTATCAAGGACCTCTCCAGCATCACTTACAAATAAAGGCCTCAAGAGGTCCTTATGTGCCTTATCAGGTTCCATTGTCCTTCCATTTCCGAGATGGCAATCCCTGCATTTTGCATACTTATGGCCTGTTTCTTTTTTTACATCCTCTTCAGTCATATAAAACTGTGGATAACCGAGTTCCTCCATCCTCTTTTTATCTCCATGGCATTTAATACATGTATCTGATGAATCCATATAGGAGCGATAGCCAAGAAATCCAATAATAAGGAAAAACTGTAAAAAGAAGAGTATAACAGTCTTTGGATTTGCAAGGTCACTAATTTTACCGAGGCCCATGAAGTATTTTAACAGTTCATTCAGACTATAAGCGAGAGACCTACATATTCATCCCTGTGAGGATCTATATTATTCCCGTAGGCATCCTTACCATAAAATTTGAATACCATATGGGATGGGTCAATGGTGCCATTTCCAGTTGAATTCTGTGTAATGGTGAAATATACATTAACACTTGAGGTCTTCTCATCATATATAACCAGGTCTGGCAGAGGAGGGAGGTTTATCTCTGTTTCTGGTAAAGGCAGTCCCCAGTTATAGAGACCTCCATGATAGATATCAGAGGACCATGCAATTGACCAGTTCGTAATCTTTTCAACAGATTGTCTGTCCATGGGCTTATCAAAAAATATTTTTATCATAAATCTTTCTGATACACCTGGAGCTGCAAGGTCAGGGTCAAGTGAGCTCACAGGTGTGCCAGGACCCCTTTTCATATCAAAGGCCTTTGATGTGTCCACAAAATTTATCTCTGGTTTTTTTACCTTAAATATATAAGCCCTGAGGTCTCCTGCAAGGTCTTTATTCAAATTATTAAGTACCTTTAATTGTTCTTCTGCCAGACTGAATTCACTCATATCAGCATAGACTGCTCCGAGGTCATAATAGGCATAGGCAAAATCCCTTTTTATATTTATTGCTTCTTTGAATTTTTTTATTGCCTCATTGTAATTTCCCTGTCTTGCAAATACCTGTCCGAGGGAGTAGAGGGCGCCATGATTTTCTGGTTCTGTCCTTAGAATTTTCTGAAAGACCTCTTCAGCCCCTTTATATCTTTCCTGGGATAGATAAACCTGGCCGAGGGCATAAAGATTCTCTCCTGATGGATTTAATCTTACAGCTTTTATATATGCCTCTTCAGCCTCCCTATACCTTTCTTCATGAAAATAGAGATTACCAAGCTTTAAGTAAAGGCCGTCATCATGGGGAAACAATCTTATTGACTCTTTATAGGCCTTTTCTGCATCTCCTGTCCTGTTTAATTTCAAAAAGGCCTGAGCCATAAAGTCATAGGCCTTAATACTGTTTTCCGAATAAGGATCAAGGGCAATAGCCCTTCTCAGCTCCCTTACAGAGCCTTCATAATCACCACTCTGGTAGAGGTCAATTGCCCTTGAAAGGGCTGTGCCTGAAAGACCTGAATAGGAGCTTAACCTGTTACCGAGGGTTGAAAAGAGACCTTCACCTATAACTGAGAGGGTTTCCACATCAGGTCTTTGAGCTGAGTCCAGCAGCTATATTGAGATTAATCTTTATCAAAATATCAAGTTTTTCAGGAGAGGGTGAAGCCATTAATTCAAAGGTCCTTTTATCAATAAAAAGACTTAAGCTCAGAAGGTTCTCTCTCAGATTCTTGGGCATTGGATGGTCTGGTCTTGAGAGCTCTGTCTGGAAGAAACTCCAGAGCCTCTGGTTGTATCTCAGAGCCTTATCAAGTTTTTCATCCCTGTCTGGTTCATCCCATCTGTCCTTGCACTCTTTAAGCAGATGGGCTGCCTTAACAAGCACAGATGCCTCAAGTTCCCTGCCTGAAAGCGTGGCCTTCTGCACATCCCTGTAAGCCTCAATACCTGTTTTTAACATTCTTCAATACCTCCTTTTCAAAATCCATGAGTTTTTTTGCAAGCTTTAATGCCTGATAATAATTTTCCTCAAGTATATTCTGGCTTATCTGGTCAATTATCCCTGTTGTTCTTGGAACTGCCTCAACAAGCTCTCTCACGAGCCTCCAGTAGATGTTATGATAATCAAGCATATTTTTGCCATCTATATACATGAGCTGTATGACAAAATAGATCTTGCTACAATAGGTGGTGGCATCTTCTTCCTTCATGATATCCTTTTCTCTTAAGAGAGGAACCTTATTTTCTATATATAGCGTGGCTGGTCGTTCACCATTTTTTATTACAGCACCACCAATGATTATCTTCTCTCCTGGTTTAAGGTTTATCTTAAGTGGCATATCAAAATTCCTTTAAAAAGGCTGTCTCTCTGGCTATACCAGTTTTTTCACCAGAAAGAGAGTCTTTGATATCAAGACTCTTTACCTCTGCAGCCTGAGCAGAGAGTTTCATTATCTCCTCCCTCTGTTCTTGTGGTATAGTAAGCCTCTCTATAAGAGCCCTGAAGGCAATAAAACTCCTTAAAGCCTCTATCCTTTCTTCACTTCCAGGTGGATAGGGTGGGAATACCTTGTTCATATCAAGGACTTTTTTTGAGATATGATCTATAAAATCCCTGATATCTTCTTCCTTTAAAAAGCGGACTGAGTTAAAAAGGTCTGATTTCACTCCGTATATTTTTTTGAAGTCAAATGATTCCTTGAGGTCTATGGTAAGCTCTTTCCCTTTAGCCCTTGCTGAAGGAAAAGACTTCTGGCCTTTATCCTCAGGCCTTACCTGAGGCGCAGCAGGATAATGACCCTCTCCTATTCCTCTTACAGCCACGACACACCCTTATCAAGGCAGGGGCATACGCCCCTGCCTTATGTCACTTAGAACAACCTCAGTACTGACTGAGCTGCCTGTGATGCAAGGCTCAGGGCTGTCACACCAAGTGCCTGTCTGGTCTGGAGCATAAGCATGTTTGCACCTTCCTCATTCATGTCAGCAAGTGTGAGATTCTCTGCACCTTTTGTGAGGGTATTTATCATATTGTTTGTGAAGTCAAGCCTTGTTTGCACAACCGAGAGATTGGATGAGAGTGTCTGGGAATACTGTCTCAGGGCGACAATACCTGAATCGAGCTCGCTGATAGAGGTCTGGATATTTGAATCTGTTGACCAGTCAGTAGCCTGGTTGATGCCAAGTCCGCTTGAGGTGGCATCCTGGTGATTGATGGTAAGAGTACTTGTGCCGTCCTCATTAAACACCACAACAAGATTATCTGTGCCACCATCAATTAAGTTTGTCCCGCGATATCCTGAGTCAGCAGCAACACTGTCTATCTGATTCAGTATTTCATTGAACTGATCCATCAAGTTTGACCGTGTTGTGGCATCATTTGACTGAAGTGCTGACTGGGCAAGGGACTTTGCCTGATAGATGAGGGTTTCAATTGCTGATAGACCTGCATCAGCAGCCTTAACAGTCTGGATTGCTTCATTCATCATGTCCTTAAGGGCTGATAGGTCAGATGCCCTGCTCATGTGACCTTTTGCTGCAAAATAATTTACAGGATCATCAAGGGCTGAATTCACCTTTTTTCCTGTTGAGAGTCTTACCTGTGTCCTGTCAAAGAGCTCAGCTGTCTTCTGAAGACTTAAAAGATTGGACCGCATTCCAGCGGTAAGGGTGATATCATTGATTGCCATTTTTAAATACCTCCTTCTGAGAATTTTCCGGTAATTCTTACCGGGTTTTAAATTCAGGCCCTGGGAACCTTTACTTCCTTCACCTCCTTTTTCCCTTTTTTGGCCTTCACTTTTAGATTCGGATTTGTAAAAGAGAAACTTTAGGGAGGCTTTAAAAAACAAAGGATTTATGGGAGTGCTTAAAGGAGATTAAGGCTAAAGTTTTTCAGAAAACTGCCGATTAAACCATCACTTCTTCTCCCTTTTCAGGAATGTTTACTTTAAGGCCATATTTTTTATGATAAGACCCTTAGAAATATTCTAAAATTGCAACATTAGACTTAAAAAGCCTTCTTGACAGTGATTATAAAATATGATATGTTTTTTTTCACGGGGGCTAAGGCTATTCATGAGTAATAGATTCAAGAGATTGTTAATGAATAAGCGTATTTTCAAAGCAGCTTTTCTTTTCCTATTAGCTTTTTGTGTTATTAACCTTTCTTTCAAAGACTGGAGCTATTCAGTAACAAACTCTTCAACCATTCACCTTGAGGTAAATCCGCATGGAATAGCAATAAATCCAATTACAGATATTGCAGTAATTACGAATGAAAAAAGTGATTCTGTTTCAATAGTTAATTTAAACACTCAGAAAGTCCTCTCAACAATCCCTGTAGGTAAGGCACCGAGAGGAGTTGCAGTAGATATAGGATTAAATATTGCCCTTGTTGGGAACAGCCATGACAACAACATTTCAATCATAGACCTCAATAATTTTCAGATAATAACAACCATTCCAGTTGGCAAAGGACCAGAAGGCATAGCAGTAAATCAATTAAATCATATAGCCCTTGTATCTAACCATAAAGACAATACAGTTACAGTAATTGACCTTTTGAATTATAGTGTCATGTTAACAATCCCTGTAGGCAAAGAGCCAAAGGATATAGCAATAGACCCTGAACTTAATCTTGCATTGGTTGTGAATGAGAAAGAGGAGGAAGATGAAGATAAACATGGGAAAGAGGAAGGCGAGCATTATACAGTCACAGTAATTGACCTTCGAACATATCAGGTAACAAATGAGGTATCAGTGGGAAAGAATCCACAGGCAATAGATATAAATCCTGAGACACATTTTGCAGTAGTAGCAAACACAAAAGACAACTCTATTACGGTCATTAACCTTTTAAATTACCAGACAACAAATATTCTTGTAGGCAAACATCCCAGAGAGGCAGTAATAAATCCCCTTGACAACAAGGCATTGGTAATTTGCGATGAAGACGACAGGGAATACGAAGACGAACATAAAGATGAAGGTGGAAGCCTTTTGCTGATCGATCTTAACACAAATACAATTATTAAAAAATATGTGATAAATAAAAAATCAATAGGGTTAGCAGTTAATAATTTTATGAACATAGCAGCAGTTGTTGATGATAAAACAGAGAGCCTTGTATTGATTCAACTACCAAATCCTGTTCCTCAAATAACCTCCATAAACCCTTCAACTGTTTACAGAGGAAGTGCTGGTGAACACATTGAAATAGAAGGGAGTAAGTTTATCAAGACATCAAAGGTTTATTTTGAAAACCAGCTCTTAGAGACAATCTTTATAGATAACCATCATCTTAAGGTCAATATTCCAAGAGACCTTTTCCTTAAGACCGGGAAATTTTATCTAACGATTGTAAACCCATCCCCGGAAGGAGGAATTTCAAATAGAGTACCCCTTCAGGTCAACAATCCAGTCCCGTATATATCATTTCTTGACCCATTAGAGGTAATGGCAGGGACACCCTCCCTTACCCTCACAGTTTATGGCACTGGATTCTTTGATGACACAACTGTTTATATAAACAACATACTACGTCCATTTAAACTTATCAGCCAGACAAAACTTCAAATAGAACTCTTAGCAGAAGACCTTGAATATGGTAGATACATTGAAGTAACAGCATCTAATCCGCCGCCAGGAGGTGGGTTATCTAATAAAGCAATATTCACAGTCTTTAATCCAGTTCCTCAACTCTCATCCATAAGCCCGACCTCGATAATATCTGGAAGCCCTGATTTTAATCTTACCCTTATAGGAAATAACTTCGTAAAGACATCTATTGTGAGTTTCAATAATCAAAACTATCCAGCAAGATACATAAGCAATACTCAGATAGAAACAACCATTCCATCAGATGCCATAAAGACACCTGGAAGTTATCCTATCAAAGTAATCAATCCTGTCCCCGGTGGTGGAGAAAGCATTTCCTTAACCTTTACAGTCAAACCACCTCTTGAGATAAGGATAACATCACCTGCTGATGGGGAGATGATAAATAAGGCAAAGATTATGGTCAAGGGAACGATAAAATCGGATACAAGGGATATTGGGATAACAGTGAATGGAGTTATAGCAGAGGTGATAGGTAATAAATGGATAGCAAATACTATTCCTCTCACAATTGGCTCAAACACAATTACAGCAACTGCGACAGATTCCTATGGAAACACAGACACAAAGACTATAACAATTTATACCAATGACATAACCCAGCCTGTGGAACTCTTGGCAAACATCACAAGCGGAATAGCACCACTTCAGGTTTACTTTTCAGCCTCAACCTCCTTTACACCTGCATCATACCAGATGGATTTTGAAGGGGATGGAGTGATTGATTACACAGGGACAACCTTTGAAAACCTCAGTCACATATATACAACAGAAGGAATTTTTTATCCGACAATCACAGTAACCGACGATCGAGGGAATACCTATTCTGACACAATGGCAATAACAGTTCTTTCAAAGACGGAGATAGATACCTTGCTTAAAGGTAAGTGGGAGGGGATGAAGAGTGCGCTGATGGAGAAGGATATTTTAAAAGCAGTAAGTTATTTTACGGACGGGACTAAAGAACGATATGCAAAGATTTTTGAGATATTAAAGGAGTATCTGCCTCAGATTGTCCAGGAAATGCAAGATATCAAGATGGTTTACATACAAGGCGATGTTGCCAAATACAGGATAAGGAGGATGGAGACTGCCGGAGAGATAACCTATTATATTTATTTTGTTAAAGATAGGGATGGCCTTTGGAAAATCCAGTACTTTTGAAGGGAAAAGCATGAAAAGGTTTATCTTTTTACTTATTGCAATATCTATCTTCTTCTCCGGTTGCATATATGCAATTCGTTATGATGGGCCATACAGGGGGAAGGTAGTGGAAGCAGAGACAGGAGAACCTATAGAGGGAGTGGTGGTGCTTGGGGTATGGTATACCGTGACAGTGACCCCAGCTGGAGGAACTCACCATTTTTATGATGCTACTGAGACTGTAACAGATAAAAATGGAGAGTTTTTTATCTCGGGGATGGGATTAAGGGTATTGAGTAACCTTGAGCCTGTGTATGTAATTATTTTCAAGGCAGGGTATGAGTATCTTGGTTTGATGCCATGGATATCCCTGAAAGAAGATATCCTTCTTAGTAAGAGAATCAAATGGGAAGGAAGCAAAGCTATTATACCATTGAGGAAGTTGACGATGGAGGAGAGGAGGAGAAGATATGTTGATAAGGAAACGATTCCTGATAATAAACAACAGTTGTTAATAAAAGAATTAAATAAAGAATATAAAGAACTTGGAATTCCGCTTTACCCGGAGGAGAGTTAATTTATGCGAAAGAAAATATTAGTTTGTTTTGGTTTTTTAATATTCTTCTTTTCTTTTGTGTTTGTTAAAGAAGTGGGTTCTTGGAATGACGGGGTGACACATAAAGACCTCTCAAAATTTGCTGCGGAAAATTCTGTGCTTGATATATCTAAAGGTAATTATATGAAAAATTTAGGATTTAGTGCTGGATTGAGTGAGAAGTTTATATGGAATAGCAAAGTCCAGTCTGTTTTATTATGGCTTCAAGAAGGTGCTGAATCTGAAGACGATAGCAGTTTTGGTTTTCCGATTATTCCTGGTTCAACAACCCGTTCTTTTAATCATTTTCACAATCCTTTGAAACCATGGTCACAGGCTGGATTGGATGACACATGGACAGGTGAGTCATCTCTTCTCTGGGCACAGGATGGCACAAAGCAGCAAAACTTTGCCTCTGGTGACTGGTCATGGCAGAGGGTAAGGGATTATTATTATCTTGCCCTTACATCAACAACCGATACTGAGAGGCAAGCATATTTTGCCATGACATTTAAGGGGCTTGGTCATCAGATGCATCTCATACAGGATGCAGCTCAGCCAGACCATGTGAGGAATGATGCACATCCTGAAGATACACTAGGACTGACCTATGGCATAGGATTTGAAAAGTGGGCAGTTAAGAATAGGAGTTTTATTAACTATCTTGCCTTAACTCCTCTCTTACCACAGGTTTCTCTAAATGTCGCCTATAATAATCTTGCTCCTATAACACAGTTCATTGATGCAGAGCAATATGATGGGACCAATCCATCCACAGCACTTTCACAGGGTATAGCAGAATATACAAATGCAAACTTCTTTAGCGATGATACCATTTTCGCAGCAGAGAGCTATTCAACAGATCATAGGCATTATTTCCCCTATCCAAAGAAATCAAGCACAGATATCCAGGAGTATATAAATCAGAACAAATTACCAGAGACTGTCATAGCAGAGGATGGTGTTGAAGACTTAGGTTTCTGGATTTCCAAAAAGACTGATGGCGAAATAGTTGAACATTTTGTAAAACCCTCATATTTTACTCGACCTGTGGTTGACCTATTAGGGGATAATCAAAAACTTTACCATCTATTATTTTATCGGGATGAAAAATGCCATGAAGACTATGCCAAGAAACTGATTCCAAAGGCTGTTGGCTATTCAGCCGGATTGTTGAATTATTTCTTCAGGGGAGAAATAGATATGGTTCCTGACTATGAAGCTGGTTATGGATATCGGATAGTAAATAAGACCGATGAAGAGATGAATGGCAGATTTGAACTTTATTACGACAATGATAAAGGTGAAAGGAAAATGATACAAAGCTGGAGTTTTGCTATTGGCAGAAAAGGCTCAAGTAACAACAAGAGCCAAACCATAACCTTCAGCTCCCCAACTGATGCCAGAGAACCAGGGAAATATATGCTTGTCTTTAGGGGAAGACTCGGCAATGAAGAGGATGCGGTGGTGGGAAGATATTTAAAAGTATCATGGCCCAGAGGTGGAATAATTAAAAGAGTGTCGGGAACCTCTACAGAAGTTGTGGTTTCTATTTTATATGAAGATAATGTAAAGATATACTATATTTCAGTCCCTCCAGGTGAAAGGATCATTAAGGCAGCATTTGACGAGGGCAATGTGGAAAGCATAAGGACATTGACCTATACATGGTCAGAAGGGATGGAGATATATAAACTCCATAACTTTATATATGTCAGAGAAAGTGATAACTTTATAGAGATTGATGCAGAAGAATTGATGAAGATAAAACAGGGAGAAACAGAAGAAAAGAACACTGGATTTAGTTATACCATAAATAAAAGCACTACTTATTCTGAAGAGACTGATTATTTAAGAGGTTTTGTAATTGAGAGGATATTGACCAGTAATCCAGCTGTTTATCGTATTCCCGATTTTTTTGTCTCCAAAGATGGAAATATTAATTTGTTAAAAGGTGTAAGCAGAACTATAGATTTAGCCATGTATATAACTAATGCAGAAATAAATTATATCTATAAAGAGGGAAGCTGTATTGAAAGTTCCCATATATTTGAAGAATTAATTGGAGAACCC
>JBDOIG010000245.1:0-10379 GCA_041082235.1 Thermodesulfovibrionales bacterium
GATATTATGACAGAAAAGGTTATTACAGTTAATAAGGATATGACCCTTGATAAGGTTGCAGAGATACTTTCTGAAAACAGGATAAGTGGGGTCCCTGTTGTAGATTCCGAGACCGAGAACAGGGTAATAGGGATCATCACTGAGGCAGATATTATATCCCAGACAGAGGCTGTAAAGACCGGTGCTTTTAAAGAACTCTTGAGGCATCTCTTAGGAGAACCTGTTCCCCGAAGGAGTAAAAAACATCTTTCAGAATTAAAAGTAAAGGATGTAATGACAGCCCATGTTATAACAACCACACCTGATACGGATATCAGAGATGTTGCCAGAATACTTGATGAAAAAAGGATAAAGAGACTTCCTGTAGTGGACAAAGAGGGAAAGCTTGTCGGCATAATATCACGACAGGACATAGTGAGGTTTCTGAGTCGTGAATCTCAGTGAGTATCTCTCAAAGATGAGAGGTGGAGGTCAAAGCCCTCCCGGGGTTCCATCAATTGAATTATTCTGGTCCTTTACAGGTTCTTTCATAGGTATAGGACTGTGCGCCTATCTTTCAGCTGTGTATTTTGAACCAAGGGACCTTACACTTTTAATAGGCTCCTTTGGTGCCTCAGCGGTACTTGTCTATGGAGCTATAAAGAGTCCCTTTGCCCAGCCAAGAAATCTAATTGGTGGACATATTATATCTGCCCTTGTGGGTGTGACAAGCTATCAATTATTTTCTGAATCTATATGGTTTGCCTGTGCAATGGCAGCATCAATTGCAATAGTTTCCATGCTCATTACAAAGACGCTTCACCCGCCAGGAGGTGCTACTGCCCTGATTGCTGTAATAGGTGGTGAGAAGATTCACAGACTTGGATATCTCTATGCAATAATACCTGTGGGACTTGGTGCCTTAATATTGCTTCTTGTGGCCCTTATTGTAAATAATATTTCAAAAAACAGGAGGTATCCAGAGTACTGGCTATGAAGTACGAAGGCCTGAAGATATATGGCATGTGTCTTGAGAGGCTCCAGCACCAGATCAGGCTTGCTAAGGAGCGTGCAAAGAAAATGAATCCTGAACCTGATAGAATTGTCCTTGAATGTTATTTTACAAATGATGTGGAAGATATAATTGATATCCTTGAGCTCTATGATATTGAGCACAAGGACATGGAGACTGTGAGGCAGAAACTTGCAGACCTTGCAGATGATATCTCCCTTATGATGAGGGAAAGGCTTGAGTTCTGCTTTAATGAAAACGGTGACCTCTGCCTTTATCTTGTGCTGAAAAAATAATTACCATCACTGCCTCTAATTCAACAATTCCCTTTTGTGGTGACTTTTGTTACTGAGAGGCCTGTCAGTTTTTAATAGACTAAAATATGACTGCACTGGTGTTGATTTTTCTATTGCTGCCATCTCCTCTGTTCTCTGATACAGCGGGTAAGGCCAGTGTCCTCACCTCACCTTTATTCCCCTGTTCATCCTGTCACGGTGCAATGAAACCTCTTTTTCTAAAAAGGAAGCTCTCATTTCATGATGATATATCCTTAAATCATGACAATCTCTGGTGCCTTGACTGCCATAATGCCTTTAATCGTGATAGATTAAATATGGCAGGTGGTAAGACCATTGCCTTTAATGAACTTCAAAGACTCTGTGGTCTCTGTCATGGCGTTATTTATAATGAATGGACTCATGGAGTGCATGGCAAAAGAACAGGTAACTGGAATGGCGAAAAACATTATTTTATCTGTACAGACTGTCACAATCCTCATTCACCTGGATTTAAGCCTCTGAGACCAGAGCCTCCTCCATTAAGACCTGAGATGACCCTGAGGAGATAGTATGATTTCAAGAAGGAAATTTATAAAAACAGGCATAACATTTCTTGGCTCTTTAACTCTTGGTGGATGTCTCAAACAGGATATCTTCAGAAAGAAATTTAAGGAACTCACTGAGGAGGAAAAGAAGGCCTTCCTTAGAAGGCTTGAAGAAAGGTATGAGAGAAAGTATGGAATCAGGATAGATGTGGATGCAACACCCCCTCCTGAGGGTGTTGTCTTTGGTTATGGCCTTGACCTTTCAAGGTGCATTGGTTGCAGGCGCTGCGTCTATGCCTGTGTGAAGGAGAACAATCAATCAAGGGATATTCCAATCCAGTGGATTAGGGTAATAAGGATAAAAAAAGAAGATTTTAATCCCTCTGATTTTGAGCACTCAGAGCATTATTATTCACCAGAGGAGGTTCCTGAATCGGGATATATTTATATTCCCATTCAGTGTCAGCAATGCGAAAGGCCTGTCTGTGTGAAGGTCTGTCCGACAAAGGCAACATGGAAGGAGCCAGATGGAATAGTTGTAATAGATTATGAATGGTGTATTGGTTGCAGGTGTTGCATGGCAGCCTGTCCATACTGGGCAAGGAGGTTTAACTGGAAGGAACCTTATATACCGAGGGAAGAGATAAATCCAGAGACCCATTACTATGGAAATAGACCGAGGATGAGGGGTGTTGTTGAGAAATGCACATTCTGTATCCAGAGGACAAGAAATGGTAAATACCCTGCATGTGTGGAGGCCTGTCCTGTGGGTGCAAGGAAATTCGGTAACCTCCTTGATCCAGAGAGCGAGATAAGATATATCCTTGATAACTTCAGGGTCTTCAGGTTAAAGGCAGAGCTTAATACAGAGCCGAAGTTCTTTTACTTCTTTTCACTGGGCTGATATGAATGGATATTTAAAGGATATAGCATCTTTTATTAAAGGCCTCCTTGATGTGACCTTCAAGGGAGGAAGGCTCTTTTATCTCTGGATGAGTCTTCTAACACTTCTTATCCTTACAGGTCTTGTTACTTATATAGTTCAACTCAGGGAAGGACTCATAATCACCAATATGAGAGATCAGGTCTCCTGGGGATTTTATGTCTCCAATTTTACCTTTCTTGTTGGTATTGCTGCAGCAGCTGTGCTCCTTATAATACCAGCCTATCTTTACAGCTTCAAGCCAATAAAGAGGATTGTTATTTATGGAGAACTCCTTGCCATATCAGCAGTAATAACAGCCCTCCTTTTTATATTTATTGACTTCGGCAGACCAGAGAGGTTCTGGCATGCTATACCCTTTATTGGAACAGCAAATTTCCCCTTTTCCATCCTCACCTGGGACATGCTCGTCCTTAACACTTATCTTTTCTTGAACCTGTTTATAGTCCTTTATGTGGGATGCCATGTCTATCTCGGAAAAGAGCCAGATAGAAGGATGCTCATACCACTTATCCTCATATCCATTCCTCTTGCAGTAAGTGTCCATACTGTTACTGCCTTTGTCTATAATGGACTTTCTGCAAGGCCCTTCTGGAATGCCTCTATCCTTGCACCGAGATTCCTTGCCTCTGCCTTCTGCTCAGGTCCAGCACTTCTTATAATTATCTTTCAGGTCTTAAGGAGATTTGCAGGATTCACGATAGAAGAAAAGGCATTATCAAAGCTTGCTGAGATTATTGCCTATGCAATGGCAATAAATATATTTTTGATGCTTGCAGAACTTTACAAAGAATATTATTCAAAGACCATTCATCTCACATCCCTTAAATACCTCTATGAAGGCCTTGGTGAATACAGGAGATTTGTCCTTCCCATAAGGCTTTCAATGCTTTTGAACCTTGCAGGCCTTATTATATTCCTTATTCCGAAGGCAAGAAAAAATCCTTTTTCACTTAATGCTGGCTGCGTAATGATAATAATAGGTATATGGATTGAGAAGGGGATGGGTCTTGTAGTGCCTGGCTTTATACCCTCTCCCCTTGGAGAGATCTATGAATATATGCCCTCATTTAGGGAGGTCCTTATAGCCCTTGGAGTATTTTCAGCAGGTGCGATGAGCTATACCCTTTTTCTGAGGGCTGCCATTGGCCTTGAGACTGGAAGGCTCAGGCATCCAGAGGCACCTCCCTTAATTCATGAAAAGGAGGGTCTCAAGGCAAGGGATATCATGACTGCTGATGTTATAGCTGTTTATCCCGAGACATCTGTTGAAGAGGTAGCTGCACTTCTTATAAAGCACAGGATAAGTGGTATTCCTGTTATTGATAAAGATAGAAGGGTTCTTGGAGTTGTTTCAGAATCTGATATCATCTATAAGGAGATTCACAGAGACCCTGAGCTTCTTGAGAAGATCGGTGGCATAGTGCTTCCTGCTTACAGGCAGACTGTGAAGAAAGGAGAGACAGCAGGTGAGGTGATGACAGCGCCTCCTGTGATTGCCTCTCCAGAGACACCCATAGAGGAACTTGTTGCACTTATTACAGAAAAAAGAATAAAGCGGGTCATAATAGTTGATAAAGATAGAAGACTCTCAGGGATTGTCTCCAGGATTGATATAGTCAGGACCATAGAAAAGGTTGCACTATCTTAATAACATCTTCTTTGACTAAACTTGCGTATTCAAAATAAAATCTCCTTGGAATGAAGTTATGTTTAAGCATTTAAGCCTTCTGGATCTGTAATTCCCAAATTTGCTATTAGAAACATTTCCTGATTAGCGGGGTATGCCTCAAAGCCTTTATAAGGCTCAAAGGGGCAGAGCCCAAAGGGGCTTTTCGCCCCTTTGAAACCCCAGAAATAAATTTTTAAAGTTTAAATTTAAATTAATATAAAGGGGAGCTTGAGGGGCGTTGCCCCTCAAAGCTCTATAACTAAAGGTTTATCACCCAGCTGGTGAAGTAATTGAGGGACTTTGTCCCTCAAACCCCCTCTTCGGCATACCCCGTATCTGTTTACGGTTAGATTTTTTGATACTTTGAAGTGAATGTCAAGGAAGATTTTGTCCTCTCTGACAGGTCAGGATGTCCCTTATAATTTCTCTCTTTATTGAAAGCCCTGATAAAGGCATCTACTGAAGCAGGGTCAAACTGTCTTCCTGAGCAGGCTTTTAATTCTTCTATAGCCTTATTAATCCCGGGTATCTGTCTGTAAGGTCTTTCAGAGGTCATGGCGTCAAAGGCATCAGCCACCTGAAGTATCCTTGAAAGAAGTGGTATATCCTCTCCTTTAAGACCATCTGGATAACCACTTCCATCGTAGTGTTCATGATGATGGGATATTACCCTTATTACCTCCTGAAGATGACTGATTGGTCTCAGGATTTCAGCTCCTTTTACAGGATGCAATTTTACAATCTCAAATTCCTGTGGTAATAATTTATCAGGTTTGTTAAGGATATAATCATACATGCCGATCTTACCTATATCGTGAAGGAGTGCAGCCATCTCAAGGGTATTCTTTGCCTCTCTGTCAAGGCCCAGCTCCTCTGCAATCATAAGGGCATATCTGCTAACCCTTTCTGAATGTCCCTTTGTCCAGGGAGATTTTGCATCAAGGGCATTGCTGAGGACCTTTATTATATTGAGTAATAAATCCTCTACCTCCCTGATTTTATCTTTAAGGTCTTTAAAAAGAAGCATGTTATCAATTGTAATCCCCAGTATGCGGGATATTACAGCCACTGCCTCTGGATCAGCAGTTCCAAGCCTTCCATTGACATATCTCAAACAAAGTACCCCAAGATTTCTCTTCATGGAGCCTATCGCAGCAGCAACCCCTCCTTCTTCCACAACAGGCATATCAGATTTAAAGGCCCTTTCAAGAAGGGGCTCGGGTATCTCCAGATCCTCAGGTATTGAATACAATTTATTGAAACTTCCTGAATCAGGCTCATATAAATAGATAACCCCCTCTGATGCCTTTGTCTCCTTCAGCGCATTTTCAAGACCAAACCGCACTGCTGTATTTATATCAAGGGTATGCATTATCTCGTTGCTTGCCATATGAAGCCTTGTAAACATCTTTAATCTATTGATCTCGTTAAGAAGTTCTAATTTATACATCACATCTCTTACGGTCATCTCAAGGTCTTCTCTCCTGAAGGGTTTGTTTATGAAATCATAGACACCAAGTTTTATTGCTTCCACTGCAAGCCTGTAGTCTCCATGACCTGTAATCACGACAAAGGCTGCATCAGGTGATTTTTCTTTTATCCTTGCCATCAGATCAAGACCACTCATTACAGGCATTCTTATATCAGTGATCACAAGGTCAAAAGGTGAGGAATTCCACAGATTAATAGCCTCAAGAGGGTTACCGGTATCAACAATATCCAACCCCAGCCCCTTGAGGATATCCCTGCATAGCTGTCTTATAAGAGGGTCATCATCTACAATAAGTATCTTCTTCATGAATTAATGCCCCGGAAAATCCTTTTTCTGGGGACACCCTGTCTTAAGCAGGTCTTTTATCATCTCCCGTACTGCATTAAAGATGGAGATGGTCTCAGGAGCAGTATAATTCCTGTAGGTAAAGATGTGGGGCTTAAAGGAATTACCCTTATAGTAAAGGCTTATCTCTGCATATATGCCCTTGCCAATGTATATCCTGTGACAGTAGTTCTTTGTTGATGCAAGGACAACCTTCGAAGGAGTTATATAGCCAGGGTCAAGATTTACCCTCCTCTTACTATTTACAGAAAATCTTTCCTCTATCTTATTCGTCTTTAATTTAAATTCAGAAAGCTCTGAGGGATCTATAATATTTTTAAAAAAAATAAAGGCACTTTTAAGGCCTTCTCCCATCTCCTCTTTATAATAATCTGTCCAGTTCCAGTCCTGAAGTGTGGTTTTAAAGAGTATCTCTCCAAATTCTTTCTGGAGAAGGGAATTCATCTCCTCAAAAAGTTCCTGCTCTTTCAAAAGTATGGCCATAAATAAAACTGCCTTTTCCGGTGGTCTGACCTTACCCAAACTCATACCCCAGAAAATCTTCAATTTCCCGGGACCCCGATTGTACCCCAAAAAGTCAGAGACCCTTTGGAGACCCTGTTTCTGATAAAAGACCCTTTATATATTCCTTAAAATCTGGAGAATCCCAATCAAAAGGCCCGATAATCCTGTTTAGAAGGATACCATTCTTTGCAATTATATAAGTTTCTGGCACACCTGTGAGACCAAAAATCTGGGCTGCCTTATATTCAGGATCTATAAAAACAGGAAAGTCATAGCGCATTTCCTTCATAAAGCTCAGGGCTGAAAAAGGATTATCCCTGTACAGGACAGTTATCATTTTTAAGCCATTTCCATTAAATGTTTTATAAAATCTCTGCATTGAGGGCATCTCTTCCCTGCAGGAAGGACACCAGGTGGCCCAGAAATTAATGATCAATAAGGAGCCATTATTCTTTTCTATGCTCCATGTACCTGTGCCATCCGCTGACTTAAGTGTAAAGGCAGGTACCTTTGAGCCCTCTTTGAGGAACTCACCTGTCTCCTTTTTCTGGCAGGAATACAAAAGTATAGCTGCTGAGCAACAGACCAGTAAATAAATAGAAATTCTGAATAGTTTAATCAAACCTCTACTCTGACTTCTGAGCACTGTCTTTTATCTCCTCCTTCTGTCTTCAATCCTTACCACGCCACTGTCTCCAAAAATCATGTAATTTGAGGGATTCCTGCCAAAGACCTTCTCCTTCAGCCTTCAATACAGGTTCAGTGAATTTTATCCTGTCTCAACAAGACTTTCTTCTTCAACCTGGAATACAGGATTATCATTTTCTATAGTAACCTTTATTTTTTCAGCTTCAGAGAATCTTCCTTTTATAAACTCCTCTGCAAGGGGTTCTTCAATAACCTTCTGGATAGCCCTTTTCATTGGTCTGGCTCCATACATCGGTTGATAGTAGTGTTGAAGTATCCACTCCTTGACCTTTTCATCCACATCAAGATACAGCCCCCTCTGAGATAGCTGATTATTCAGCTGGCTAATAAGCATATCAAGTATCTCAAGGAGATGCTCTTTTTCAAGAGGATGGAAGACCACTATTTCATCAACCCTGTTTAAAAACTCAGGATTAAACACACGCTTTAATTCATTGAGGACATGTTCCTTTATTCTCCTGTAGCGATCATCTGAATCAGCTTTCTGAAAACCAAGCGGGGTCTCCTTCTCTATGACCTTCGCCCCCACATTGGATGTCATGATGATCACTGTGTTTTTAAAATCAACCTTTCTCCCAAAACTATCCGTGAGTACACCTTCATCAAGTATCTGCAGGAGGATATTGAATACATCAGGGTGCGCCTTTTCTATCTCATCAAACAGGACTACTGAATAGGGCTTCTTCCTTATCTTCTCAGTAAGCTGGCCACCTTCTTCATACCCAACATATCCTGGAGGAGCTCCTGTAAGCCTTGACACATTAAACCTCTCCATATATTCAGACATATCAACCTTTATAAGGGCATTCTCATTATTGAAGAGAAACTCTGCAAGCGCCTTTGCAAGCTCGGTCTTTCCAACTCCTGTAGGGCCCAGGAAGAAGAAGGAACCAATAGGCCTGTTCTTGCTCTTAAGGCCTGCCCTTGATCTTCTTATTGCCTTTGAAACAGCCTTTATAGCTTCTTCCTGAGCAACTATCCTTTTATGCAACTCTTCTTCCATTCTGAGAAGCTTCTCTGATTCCTTTTCCTCCAGCTTCAGTAATGGTATACCCGTCATCATGGATACTGTATAAGCTACATCCTCTTCTGTCATAATTGGTATTTCATTTGAAAGCTGCGAGCGCCATTTTTTGGAAAGTGCATCATATATACGTCTGAGCTTATCTTCTTCAATCTTGAGTTCACTGGCCTTTTCATAATCGTGAAGCTTCATATATAAATTCTTTTCCTTAGCAATTCTCATCAGGTCAAGCTCAAGGTCTTTCAGTTCTTTTGGTGGTGTGTTCTTTTTTAATTTCAGTCTTGAGCCTGTTTCATCAATCACATCTATAGCCTTGTCAGGAAGGTAACGATCTGTTATGTATCTTTCTGATAGCTCCACAGCTGCCTGAATGGCTTCATTTGTGATTTTCACCTTGTGATGACTTTCATACTTAGCCTTGAGTCCCTTGAGTATCTCCACTGTTTCCTCTGCACTTGGTGGCTGAACATAGACAGGCTGGAATCTCCTTTCAAGTGCTCCATCTTTTTCTATATATTTTCTATACTCATCAAGGGTTGTTGCTCCTATACATTTAATTTCACCACGTGCGAGTGCAGGCTTGAGCATGCTGGATGCGTCTACAGAACCCTCTGCAGCACCAGCACCTATCAGGGTATGAAGCTCGTCAACGAAAAGTATTATATTGTCTGACTGCATGATTTCCTTCATCACGAGCTTTACCCTTTCTTCAAACTGCCCCCTGTATTTTGTGCCAGCTATCAATGCACCGAGATCAAGAGAAATAATTCTCTTTCCTATAAGATGCTCCGGGACATCTCCTGCAACTATTCTCTGAGCAAGACCCTCCACAATTGCTGTCTTTCCGACTCCCGGTTCTCCTATAAGGACAGGATTGTTCTTGATTCTCCTTCCGAGTATCTGCAATATCCTCTCTATCTCTTCATCCCTTCCAATAACAGGATCAAGTTTTCCCTCCCTTGCCATCTGAGTCAGGTCTCTGCCAAATTCATCAAGAACAGGTGTATGATGCCTCCTGTCCTTTGTAACCATGCTGGGTCTTACAGAAAGATTTATAGCAAGCTGCCTTGCTCCAAGAAGGTTTGCACCAAGACTTCTTAATATCTTACCTGCTATACCTTCTTCTTCTCTAAGAATCCCGAGCAATAGATGTTCGCTTCCAATATAGTTATGTCCGAGCAATCTTGCCTCTTCTATAGCAAGTTCAAGGACCTTTTTTGCCCTCGGTGTAAAGGGTATCTCGCCAAAGGTGAGGACATTTGTGCCAACAGGCAGGGTCCTCTCCACTTCCATCCTTATCTCCTCTATAGAAAGCCCCATCTTTTTCAGGATTAGAACTGGAAGGCCGTCTTCTTCTCTGAGGAGTGCAAGTAAGAGATGTTCGGTCCCGAGATAATCATTATTTCTTTTTTCCGCCTCTTCCCTTGCAAATATTATGACCCTTCTACCCCTCTCTGTAAACCGATCAAACATACATCACCCCAAATTTTCCTTTATCAAGGTTTATAATTCTCATATTCATATCCTTTTTCATAATACTTCTTTTATGCCAGAACTGTCAATTACCCCTTTTAGCTTGCCATCCCCCAGTTTTAAAACCCCTTTTATAAATTTGTCATAAATTTCTCTCATTGATAGATTTCTATCATTTTCTTAAAAAGTAGAAGATTTTACTTGACAAATCTTTTATTTTCTGTTATCTTAATTGCAATAAAGCAATTAAGGAGGATGGGATGTCAAAGAAGGAGAGGATACTTAAGGAGATACTTGCCTGTAGTGATATGTTACAGGGAAGTATTGTAAGGATTAAAGCTCGGTGCGGTAAGAAGGGGTGTAGATGTGAGAGGGGGCAGCATCATGGCATTTCTCATTATCTA
>JBDOIG010000256.1:0-1887 GCA_041082235.1 Thermodesulfovibrionales bacterium
GATATTACCGCATAAAGATTTTATAAGGACACTCCTTGAAGACATCCTTGACTATGGCACACTCTCAGATTATACCCTGAGAAGGATTGCAAACATAGATTTAGAAAGAGATAGTCTGGATGAGATAAAAAGGCTTAAAAAAGAACTCGGCGAGGACTATCTCTATAAAGAAAAGGAGAGACTCAAAGACCTTGCCAAGGAGATAATCATAGCAGTAGAGAATAAATCGCATTGAAAAATTTTTCTTGTGTAGTGTATTGTAATACAGGAGGCGTGATATGAGGACTGTTCTTTCAATCAGTTTACCTGAAGACATCTCAAGACAACTAAACGGGCTTGCAGAGAAGACAGGCAGGAACAAGAGCGACATTGTAAAAGAGGCGATAAGCCTGTTTTTATGGGATATGAAGCTTAAGAATTTACAGAGGAGACTCGGCCCGCGCGCCAAAAGGCTTGGCATTGTAACTGAAGAGGATGTTTTCAGAGAAATTTCGTGAAAGTGGTATTTGATACCAATGTCTTTGTAGCAGCAATCCTAACAGAGGGTTTGTGTGCAAGATTATTAAGAAGGGCAAGATTGAGAGATTTTTCTCTTATTGCCTGTCCTTGCATTATCTATGAGATCAGAAAAGTCCTTTCTGGTAAATTCAAATTACCACAGCATGAAATATCAACCTCAATAGACATAATTAATGAGGCACTTGCTGATATAATTAGCTCTGATATACCTACTGTATCAATCTGTAAAGACAGAGATAACAACAAAATTATTGCCTGTGCAGTAGCAGCTAAAGCACATTATTTAGTGACAGGTGATGCTGAATTACTTGGGCTAAAGCAATATAAGAATGTAAAAATAATATCTCCACGAGATTTTGAGATGCTATTTAAATAATAAGAGATATGAGTACAGAGACTTTAAGAGGTATTATTTCTGACTTTTCTCCTGAAGAATTCATCCACTTCTTCAGAGTTAAAAACCGCTCCTTTAAACCTTTTGGTGAAGATGCAAAGCAATATAACGATGAGAATTTCACAGATGCACTTTACATTGGAGAGATACCCTTTGATTCTATAGAAAGGCTCATCATCTATGCCTTCAAGGTAAATAAAGACCTCACAGAGCGTTCAGGCAAAAAGGCACAGTATGAAAAGGGTAAGAGAATATTAAAAGAACAACAGGCAGATGCTGGGATTTTTATCTTTTATGACAGGGATGGAAGATTTAGATTCTCTCTCATACATACAAATTACATCGGCACTCGCAGGCAGTGGAGTAGTTTCAAGAGATTCACCTACTTTGTAAGCCCTGATGAGCATAACAAGACATTCCTTCAGAGGATTGGAGATGGAGATTTCTCTTCCCTTGAGACGATAAAAGAGGCATTCTCTGTTGAGAAGGTAACAAAGGAATTCTATCAGGAGATTGCAAACTGGTATTTCTGGGCATTAAAAGAGGTGAGATTCCCTTATGATGCAGAGACAGAGCCAAATGGAAGGAACATTAGCCTTATAAGGCTCATCACAAGACTTATATTTATATGGTTTATGAGGCAGAAAGGGATAGTCAAAAGAGAGCTCTTTGATTTAAGGTTCCTTAAAGACATTTTGAAAGACCTTTTACCTGACAAAGGCACCTATTATCTTGCCATACTTCAGAACCTCTTCTTTGCCACCCTAAACACACCCATTGAGCAGAGAAAATTCCGCAGAGAAGAGAGATACAAGGGCTATCTGAACAAAGACTATATGAACCATACATATTTCAGGCACCATAGGCTCTTCAAAGACCCTGAAAAGATAAAAGAACTCTTCAGCGATATTCCCTTCTTAAACGGCGGGCTTTTTGAATGCCTTGATAAGTCTAAGGATGATGAATCAAACGAT
>JBDOIG010000278.1:0-1142 GCA_041082235.1 Thermodesulfovibrionales bacterium
GAATATATGGGCGCTCTATATCTCCAAAAAAATTCAAGTATTAATTGACCAAATTCTTAGAGCAGAACTGTTCAAACAGACTTTATCAATTTATCTTGACCACCAGATTGACGAGATGGTTTACGCACTCTACGGTTTGACAGAGGAAGAGATTGCGATTGTGGAGGGGTAAGGGTAAAATATATTGACTAAAATTAAAGGAGGGGAGCTATGAGTTCAAAAGGAGCAACAGCAGAGGTTTTTTTAACAGCCTTTAAGACATTAACAAGAAAAGAGCAAGATATTTTTCTGTCTGAGATTTTAAAAGACAAAAGACTTCGTAAAGACCTTATAGATATAGCTATTGCTGAAAGTCGTGTAAAGGACAAAAGCAGACCTTTTAGGGATTTCTTAAAAGAATATGGAAGTTAAATGAATAAGTATTCTCTCGAGATAGTTTCAAAGGCAGAATACCAGATTCTGTAAGGATGAGCCTCCGCAAAAAGATATTGTCTCTTGAAAATAATCCACGACCGTTTGGCTGTAAAAAACTAAAAGAGACAGAATATTACAGATTGAGGAGTGGCAACTATAGAGTGATTTACAGCATTAATGATAACAGCAAAATTGTAAAGGTTCTATCTATTGCTCATAGAAAAGAGGTTTATAGATGAATCAGCCCAGCAGCCCTTTATTTACCTTATAGATAAAATCCTTGCAATCACAAAAGTAACTCCACTGTCTTGGTTGAGTGATAAAGAACACAAGCAAGATGCTTGTGATACCATCAAGGAATATGAACGCCAGATTGACAATCTGGTTTATAAACTTTATGGCCTGACAGATGTGAGATTGCAATTATTGAGAGATAGTGCTTTATCCTTCCCTTGATGAGACTGGTAAACCATCCAGATTTTTTACAATTACACCTATAGTATAATACCTTCTATGGAGCAGGATTCTTTAAGGCTTCTTGAATTCCAGAGGGTCCTTGAGGAGATTGCCTTTTATGCAAAGAGCCCTGCCTCAAGGGAGCTTATCCTTTCTATCAGGCCTTTCAGGGAGAGAAAGGACATTGAAAATAGATTTCATCTTATAAGGGAGTTAAGGAGACTGCTAAGTGAGGTAAAGGAGATATCCCTTGATTATTTTGATGACATATC
>JBDOIG010000297.1:0-1188 GCA_041082235.1 Thermodesulfovibrionales bacterium
AAGTTCTTCCTTTTCTCATCAGTCTCCTGCATTAACAGTAGCTCTGAAAAACCTATTACTGCTGTAAGTGGATTATTTATCTCATGGGCAATACCACCTGCCATTATCCCGAGGGAGATAAGCCTTTCTACCCTCTGCAGCCTCTCCTCCATCTCCTTCTTTTCTGTGATATCCCTCATGACTATTATGCATCTTGAATCTTTCATCTTGTTGCATATCATATCAAATATCCTGTCCTTTATAATGACCGTTCCTGAATAAGGACAGGCATGATTGATATTAAAAAAGACCTTGCAGAAATCCTCTCTTATGAGTCCATCTTTAAAAAACTCAGCAGATGAGGTATTAAACTGCTTTGGTCTTCCATTTTTATCAAGGATTATTATCATGTCCTTTACACTATCAAAGGTCTCCTGCCAATCAAGTGCCCAGTCTGTAATAATCTCCTGTTTTTCCTTTATATCCTTCTCAAGGGAAGTAACCTTTCTAAGGGAAAAGAGGGAAAGGGAAAGTATAATACCAGCTCCAATAAAGGCACTGATTAAAAGGCTTATATTTACTGTCTTAAGGGATGCCCTGAATTCACCAGCCCTGTACATAAAAGAGGCCCTTGCCTTCTCAAAGGCCATTCTGCTGGAATCTTTAAGATTCTCAATAAAAGAGGCAAGCTCAGGAGCTTTACCCTTTTTTAAAGAAAGCTCAAGTCCTTTCTTTAATTCTTCAGAGTTCTTCACTACAGGGTCGGATACTTCATGACATCTATGACAGGAAGAAAGGCTCTCTTTTATACTATTTACAAAGATAGCCCTTTCCTCAGGCCTTTCAGCCTCAATGAGTTTGAGCGACCTTTCATATAACGCAAGCCTTTCATTAAGGCTTTCATTGATAATGAGAACTTCTCTGAAATGCCGGCTTATTATATTGAGATTTACAATTATAATGAGCAGACCTACTATGTCTATAAGCAGGAAACCAAGAATCGCTGTCAGAATAACCTTCTTCATCTTGTTGAATAAGTTATCCCCTTTGCCCCTTTATGTCACTTCTTTAAACCTGTGTTTTTAGGCTATCTAAAATTAAAATAAGAGTTATTTAATCCAGAATATTATAATGAACTAAAATTTAAACTAAAATTAATCATTTTTATGAATTATATCATATTTATGAAAATATGCCAATCTTGAACCT
>JBDOIG010000316.1:0-3958 GCA_041082235.1 Thermodesulfovibrionales bacterium
TTCTTCTATATCATCCCTGCTTCCAAGAAATACAGGTGTCCTTTCATGTATGTGAGCTGGCTTTATCTTAAGGATGTCTTCCTTTCCTGTTGTTGCCTTTCCTCCTGCCTGCTCTATTATGAATGACATCGGAGTTGCCTCGTATATTAATCTGAGTTTACCCTTTTTGTTTTTTGTATCTGCAGGATAGGCAAAGACTCCACCCTTTATCAGTACCCTGTGGACATCTGCAACCATAGCACCAGCGTATCTTGATGTATAACCCTTTGCCTTTAGAACATCCACATATCCCTGTAATCTATGGTCCCAGTTATGATAATTTGATTCATTGATTGAATAAATCTTGCCACTTGACGGTATCTTTATATCAGGATGGGAAAGGAGGAATAAACCAACAGAGGGATCAAGGGTAAATCCATTCACTCCATTTCCTGTTGTATAAACAAGCATGGTTGATGTGCCATAAAGGACATAGCCTGCAGCAACCTGAGCACCGCCTTCAACAAGAAAATCCTCTACTGTGCCTTTGACTTTTTTGTGAATAGAAAATATCGTTCCTACATTTACATTTACATCTATATTTGATGAGCCGTCAAGGGGGTCAAAGGCAATTATATATTTTCCATCCCTGCCTTTTTCAGGAAATATGACCTCTTCCATCTCCTCTGATGCTAAGGCAAAGAACAGGCCACTGTCAGAAAGATGCCTTACCATAAGGTCATTTGAAAATACATCAAGCCTCTGAACCTCTTCGCCATGAACATTAATATTTCCGCTTTTACCAAGTATATCAGCAAGTCCAGCCATCCTTACATGGGCTGCAATAATCTTTGCAGCAGACTCTATTGCCATGAGTGCAAGGCTCAGCGAGCCTGTTGCATTGGGGTGTTTTCTTTCTTCTTCAAGGATAAATCTGTTAAGGTCCATTCCAATCTCTGCCATTTATTTGCCTCCTAATATCTGAAATAGTTTTTCTACTGCCTCTTCAGGGCTGCCTGCCTTTATTACTCCCTTTATATCCCATGTATTAATGCCTATAACAGGCTTGCCTGCCTTCAATGCAAAGGCTATCTCAGAAAGGGTGCCATATTCACCACCTATTGCTATAAAGCCATCAGCGCTCCTGACAATGATTATATTCCTTCCCTCACCAAATCCAGTAACAATTGGAATATCAATATAGGGATTGGCTGATTCCCTTGAGTCACCTGGCAGTATCCCAACAGTGATTCCGCCTGCAGAGCTTGCACCCTTTGCTGCTGCCTCCATCACTCCACAAAGGCCACCGCAAAGAAGAACTGCACCTCTTTTTGCAATAAGTGAACCGCAGGTCTCAGCAATCCCTATGAGGGATTCATCAGCCCTGCCAGCTCCTATAATTCCAATAAAATGTTTATAAGACATTCCTTTTATTATAGGCAAAGAGGCTAAAAAGTAGAAAGGAGCCTTTGCTCCTCTGCTGGACTCTGTCCTCAAACTCCCTATCAGAGCAGTATTTCTTAGCATTGAATAGATTCATCTTTAAATTTTTTAAATTTAACTGCTGCACCACTGATCTGTTGCTCAACTGCTCTTTTTTCTGGGGTTTCAAAGGCGCTCTGCATTAAAATTTTTTCCATCAATTTTTGAAGGACTTCGTCCCTCAAAGGTTAAAACTGTTCCACGTGGAACAGGGCATCATGCTATAATCTCATTATGAAAATCACTGTGCCCAGAGAGCTACTGTGGGATTACAGAGAGCCACCGGAAGACCTCCTCTGGAGACTCCAGAGGATAGCGGATTTTTTCCCTGCCCATGGCACAGACAGAGAAACTGTTATGCTTCTTTTTAAGTACAGGGATAGATTAAGGCTTGAAAAAGGAAAATACAAATTAATTGGACTTTATAAAGAGGCATGGGATGAAAAGACCAGCAAAAGGGATTGAAGATAACCTGATACTCACCGAATACCAGAAGGCCTTTCTTAAGGAATTCGGGAACTCATCTCTCAAGGAGGTCTTTAAACTAACAGGTGGAACTGCCCTCAGTGCCTTTTATCTTGAGCATCGCCTTTCAGAAGACCTTGATTTTTTCTCCCCAGAAAAAATCCCCTTTTACATACCAGAAGAATTCATAAAATCTCTAACATTTGTAAAGGATGCTACTTACACAAAACTTTTTGACAGGAATATCTTTACACTGAAACTTGAAGATGGCTCTCTTCTGAAGGTTGAATTTACTTATTATCCCCTTAAAGATATAGAGAAACCCTCAACATGTAATGGAATTCTTATTGATAGTTTTATTGATATTGTTGTAAATAAGCTCTGTGCCATAGCAGATCGAATTGACCCTAAGGACTATATTGACCTTTATTTTGCCATAAAGGTTGGTAGCCTTCTTTTAGAAGATTTAATAATACTTGCAGAAAAGAAGTGCGAAATAAGAGGTATAAAGCACATCCTTCAGGCGAGATTAATCCAGATACCACGGGGCATAAAGGATATTCCTCTGAGGGTTAATTTTAAACCATTAGAACTGGAACAGTTTTTTGTTGCCGAGATAAAAAGAATAATAAGAAAAAACCTGAGTGAGAATAGCCTTCACAGCACATGAAAATTGTTCCACGTGGAACACTTGGTCTTCAGCCCTTCTATAGCCTTATGTTATAATCCATTGTGGCAAGAATTCTTACCATTGTTAATCAAAAAGGTGGTGTTGGAAAGACCACCACTGCCATAAATCTTGGTGCCTCTCTTGCACTGGCAGAAAAGGACATACTTGTAATTGATACAGACCCTCAGGGAAATCTCACAAGTGGCCTTGGCATTGACAGACAGTCCCTTAAAGGAAGCCTTTATGATATCTATATTGAAAGGGCATTTTTAAAGGATATAATCCTGCCCACCCAGATCAATCACCTTTTTATTGCTCCCTCAACAGTTGACCTCCTCGGAGTAGAGGTTGAGCTTGTTGGAAAAAATGGCAGGGAATTTCTGCTCAGGGAGGCAATTTCTTTAATAAAAGACCATTATCAGTATATTCTTATAGATTGCCCTCCATCCCTTGGACTGCTTACCTTGAATGCCCTTGTAGCAGCCCATGGAGTGATTATCCCTGTGCAGTGTGAGTATTATGCCCTTGAAGGCCTGAGTCTGCTTATGCAGACATTGAGTATGGTAAGAAGTTCCTTCAATCCGACACTTGAGATAGAGGGTATATTGCTCACCATGTTTGACCCAAGGAATGCCCTCTCCCATCAGGTAGAGGCAGAGGTGAGAAAACATTTTAGAGACCTTGTTTATGAGAGTGTTATTCCAAGGAATGTGGCCCTTGCTGAGGCACCAAGCCATGGAAAACCTGTAATGCTTTATGATATAAAATCAAAGGGTGCCCAGAGCTATATAGAACTGGCAAAGGAGATATTAAATGAAGACAGCGTTGGGAAGAGGAATTGAAGCCCTTCTGCCTGAGAAGGCTGAAGAGGTCATAAAACTTGACATAGACAGGATCATCCCTGGAGAGCACCAGCCCAGGAAGGTCTTCAGGGACGAGTCCTTAAAGGAGCTTGCTGAATCAATAAAAGAAAAGGGTGTGATACAGCCTGTTATTGTCACGAGATTAGGAGATGGCACATTTAAATTAATAGCAGGTGAGAGAAGGCTTAGGGCTGCAAAGATAGCTGGACTTAAAAAGATACCCGCGATAATCAAAGACCTTGCCTCAAGGGATGCCCTTGAGATAGCCCTCATAGAGAATATACAGAGAGAAGACCTTGACCCCTTGGAGACGGCGCTTGCCTTTGAAAGGCTTAAGAATGAATTTAATCTGACGCAAGAGGAGATTGCAAAGAAGGTTGGTAAAGACAGGGCATCTGTTGCGAATTACCTGAGACTTCTCCTTCTACCCGAAGAGATTAAGAGGATGCTTCATGAAGGTAGCCTCAGTTTTGGCCATGCAAAGGCGATTCTCAGTATT
>JBDOIG010000191.1:0-25473 GCA_041082235.1 Thermodesulfovibrionales bacterium
AAAGACCCTTGAAGGCCTCGGGTTGTTAAGATACTTTGAGATTGTCCTTGGAAGTGATAGCACACCTGAGAAAAAACCATCACCCCTGCCTGTAAGGATGGTTCTTGAGAAATTGAATATCCCTGCCAGTGAGGCAGTCATTGTCGGAGACAGTGACCTTGACATAAAGGCAGGAAAGTCTGCAGCCGTCCTGACAATTGCTGTCAGCTATGGCTACAGATCAAGGGAACTACTCCTTGAAGCAGATTACATTATTGACAGCATAAAGGAACTAACCGGGCTTTTAAAGAGCCTTTAAGCACTAATATAAATCGCAATCTGCCTATAGAAATATATAATAAACCTTCAATAAAATTGGCATGATGCCGAAAAGGCTTTACCTGAGACAACCTTAGTGAAATACTATCAATAAGCTTCCTATACATAACTAAGTTCACCTTTTGAGTGAAGACCTCTTGCTACATAATAAATAAAAATGTCGCATTGTAAAGCCGTTGAGGCAGGCTGCCAATTTTCTAATGGCAATCTACGGATGTATTGCCCTCCTTTGCTAATTTGTGATACCCTAAAAAAAATGAAAAAGGTCCTGAATCCTGAACTCTGGTTCTTTCTATTCTTTACAGGTCTTCTTGTCTTCAACTGGCCCTTTCTTGCCATTGCCTATAAAAAGGCCTGGCTTTACCTTACTGTGCTATGGGCAGTGTTCATAGGTGGTATTGCTTTTTTTTCGCATCTTTCAGGAGAAAAATAAATGTTTTCATCTGCAAACCTATTCCTGATAGTCTTTGCCTATCTCCTTCTCCTCTTTGCCCTTGCCTACTATGCTGAGAAAAAAGAAAAAGAGGGTAAAAGCCTTGTAAATAATCCCTATATCTATTCCCTTTCCCTTGCTGTTTACTGCACCTCCTGGACATTCTATGGAAGCGTTGGAAAGGCAGCCACATCAGGGCTTTCTTTTATAACCACATATATAGGTCCAACACTCATGGCTGCTCTCTGGCCTGTGGTGCTTCTGAAGGTCATAAGGCTTGCAAAGACCCACAGGATAACAACCATATCTGATTTCATAAGCTCAAGATATGGAAAATCACTTTTCCTTTCAGGACTTGTTACTGTAGTGGCAGTTGCAGGTATCACACCATATCTTGGCCTTCAGATAAAGGCTATTATAAGTACCTTCAGCATAATCTCTGGTGAGACAAAGGCAAGTGCCTTTGCAGGCCTTTTCTTTACAGTAATGCTCGGTGTATTTGCCATTATATTCGGTGCAAGAAGGCTTGATTCATCTGAAAGGCATGGAGGTCTTGTCTTTGCCATTGCCTTTGAATCAATCATAAAGCTCATAGCCTTTGTCCTTGTGGGAATCTTTGTAACCTATGGTCTCTTTAATGGATTTGGAGATATCCTGAACAAGATTGAAGAAACCGAGCACTCCATCCTCCTTTATCTTGGCCAGGGCACAGGCACTGATTATTCTGAATGGTTTGCCTTAACATTCCTTTCCATGATGGCAATAATGTTCCTTCCAAGACAGTTTCAGATGACAGTTGTTGAGAATTTCAGTGAGACCCATATAAAAACAGCCTCATGGCTCTTTCCGCTTTATCTGTTTTTAATAAATATCTTTGTCATGCCCATAGCCCTTGGAGGACTTCTCCTCGGAGGTGATCCAAGAGGTGCGGATTATTTTGTACTCACCATCCCCCTTGGACAGGGCAATAAATATCTCTCACTCTTTGCCTTCCTTGGAGGTTTTTCAGCGGCAACAGGTATGGTCATAGTTGAGGCCCTTGCATTGAGTACCATGGTCATGAACAGCCTTGTCATGCCAGCAGTTATAAGATTTCATAAGACAAAGGGTTTTGCAGGCCTGGTCCTTAATATTAAGAGGATGGTGATTATGACCATCGTGTTTTTAGGTTATCTCTTTGCCATATCCATTGGTGAATTCTATAGCCTTGTTGATATAGGGCTCAAGTCCTTTGAGGCTGTTACACTCTTTGCACCAGCCTTCTTTCTCGGACTATACTGGAAAAGGGCAACAAAGGCAGGGGCTATTGCAGGACTTTCTGCTGGATTCCTTATCTGGTTTTATACCCTGATTGTGCCTGCAATGCTGAAGGCAGGACTGATAAAACCAGAGGGGCTGATGGGCAAACTCATAACCTCAGACATATTTAATCCTCAGGCACTTTTTGGCATAGAAGGGCTTGGTAAATGGGGACATTCCCTTTTATGGAGCATGCTCATAAATCTCTTTCTCTTTATTGGTATCTCTGTCTTCAGCAAACAATCAAGGGATGAGGAGATACAGGCCCTTGTATTCGTGGAGTCCTATGAAAAGGCAGGTGAGCTTGGATATGGCGGTCTCTACTCAGTTGAATCCATAGAGAATATCCTTGCAAGATACATAGGTAAAGACAGCGCCTCAAGGGCAATAGAAGAGTTTCTTTCTGAAAGGAACAAAAAGAAAGAGGAGCTTAACCAGAAAGAGCTCATAGATTTAAGAAATCATGCAGAAAGGGTCCTTTCAGGTGCCATAGGCCCATCAATAGCAGCAATTATATTTGAGAACAAGCATATACTGACTGAAAGGGAGAGGGCCGAGTTATCAGAATCCATCAGGAATATCACAGAGAACCTGAGACTCTCAAGACAGGAACTCGCAAGGGCACTGGATGAATTGTCCTATCTAAAAGAATTCAGTGAAAATATTATAGAAAGTGCGCCAGTGGGTATCATCACTATTGATAATTCCTTTTATGTAAAGTACTGGAACAGACAGATGGAGGCACTTACAGGGATAAACAGGAAAAGGGCTATAAACAGTCACCTTACTTCACTGATTCCATGGCTTGACCTTTCCACAATAGATAAACATGTGGACTCAGAAAGGACTATAGAAAGCCCATCCCATCAGATCTTCAGGATAAATATAAGTCCCTTTAAAGACCCCTCAGGAGGTCATGTCATAATCTTTGAAGATATAACAGAAAAGAAAAGGATGGAGGAACAGCTCCTTCAGACATCAAAGCTTGCCAGTATCGGTAAACTCACAGCAGGCATATCCCATGAGATAGGAAATCCCCTCGCCTCCATATCATCCCTTGTTCAGGAATTGTTGGCAGAGGATAAAGCTGATGGGATATTCATAGGAGATTCTCTTAAGACAATAAACTATCACATAGAGAGGATAGCTAAGATTGTCAGGAGCCTCAGTGATTTTGCAAGGATATCAAGTTCAGAAAAGAAGGCCTCCAATCTTGAAGAGATCCTCCAGAGGACAGTGAATCTTGTGAAGTATGATAAGAGATTTAAAAATATTAGGCTGAATGTAGATATAGAGAAACTACCAGAACTATTTCTTAATCCTGATCAGATTCAGCAAGTCTTTCTGAATCTATTCCTCAATTCAATGGATGCCATGCCAGAAGGTGGTATAATAAATATTTCTATGAAGAAAAAGGATTCCTCTGTGGAGATAATATTCAGTGACACAGGTTCAGGCATAGATGAGAAAATAATTGATAGGATATTTGATCCATTCTTCACTACAAAACCCTCGGGAAAGGGCACAGGACTTGGATTGAGTATCTGCTACGGGATAATAAAAGATCATGATGGTTCAATAACAGTAAAAAGCAGGAAAGACAGGGGCACAACATTCATAATAAGTCTACCAATACACCCTGTCAATCAGGTATCTGAAAGGTTATAATAATAAATATGTCTGAAAGGATTCTTATAGTTGAAGATGAAGAAACCTTAGCAGCATCGATTAAAAGAGTGCTAAGCAAAGAAGGTTATTCCATTGACCTTGCAACAGATGCAGAATCAGGGCTTGAGCTTATAGACAGGACACTTTATGACCTCATAATCACAGATATAATACTGCCTGGTATGAATGGAATAGAATTACTTAAAAAGGTAAAGGAAAGGTATTCTGACCAGATTGTTATTATAATTACTGCCTATGCATCCCTTGAGACAGCAGTAGAAGCCCTGAGGGCGGGTGCCCATGATTATGTGATAAAACCTATAATTCATGAGGAGATAAAACAGATAGTAAGGAATGCCCTGAGACAGAGGGCATTACAGAGAGAAAATATCCTTCTTAAGAAAGAACTTGAAAGACATTATGACTTCAGCCATATAATAGGTGAAAGTCCAGCTATCAAGAAGATCATAGAAGAGGTCAAAAAGATAGCAAATGCAAAAAGCAATGTCCTTCTCCTTGGAGAAACAGGAACAGGAAAGGAACTCATAGCGAGGGCTATACATTACAGCAGCAACCGGGCAGAAAAGCCCTTTATACCCATCAACTGCAGTGCCATACCAGAAAACCTTCTTGAATCAGAGCTCTTCGGTCATGTAAGGGGTGCGTTCACTGGTGCAGTCAGCTCCAAAAGAGGTCTCTTTGAAGAGGCAAATGGTGGAACGGTATTTCTTGATGAGATAGGTGACCTGCCTTTATCACTTCAGGCAAAGCTCCTGAGGGTGCTTGAAGACCAGGAGATAAGACCCATTGGAAGCAATCAATCAGTAAAGGTAGATATAAGATTCATCTCGGCAACAAACAAAGACCTCTCTCAGATTGTCAGGGAAGGTAAATTCAGAGAGGATCTATTTTATAGACTGAATGTAATTAGCATTGTCCTGCCGCCCCTGAGAGAAAGAGGAGAGGATATTGAACTTCTGTTAAGATATTTTATTGAAAGGTATTCAAGAGAGCACGGAAAGGAAGTAAAAGGGATTGATGAGAATGCTTTAAGATTATTAAAAAAATATCATTGGCCAGGGAATATAAGGGAACTGCAGAATGTAATAGAAAGGGCAGTGCTTATAACAGAGGATGGTATTATAAAAAGTGAACACCTTCCAGAAGGGTTAACCGAGGCAAAAGACTCCTTTACTGAGAAGGCAATTAATAATAAGCTTTCTATTGAAGATTACACCAAGGCCTTTATACTGAGATATCAAGGACAATACACAGAACAACAGCTTGCTGATATGCTCGGTATCACCAGGAAATCCCTCTGGGAAAAGAGAAAGAGATGGGGCATAAGCAAGAATTAAGTAAAAGGAATGTATTCTCAGCACCACCCAACAGGACTTCCATTGTAACAATAAGTAGCTGAATTTACTTATTGTTACATTAATAAAGATATCTCCTCCCATTAAATCCTCACATTAACATATTGATTTTATTTAACAAATTGCTCCATTTTTAATCTGGCATCTTTTTTGCTATCACTGTCCTGCTATGGTGCTTGAAGAGGTCTTAAACTTCTTGAAAAAGGTGCCACCTTTCCAGTTTCTTGATGAGGAGATTCTGAGAAGCATTGCCTCCAGAATCACGGTGGAATATTATCCAAAGGACACGGTAATCCTCAGACAGGATGGCCAGCCAAGTGAGTATCTAAGGATAATTAAAAAAGGCAGCGTAAAGGTCTTTGTAAGGACAAAGGACAATGAAGAGGTCCTGATAGATTACAGAAGTGAAGGTGATTCCTTTGGCTTCCTGTCCCTTGTAAGTGGAGACAGGTCAAGGGCAAATGTAGTGGCTGCAGAGGATACCCTGTGTTACCTTATTGAAAAGGATGTAATACTCAGCCTTCTTGAGAAAAACCCATCCCTCACAGAGTTCTTCCTTAAATCCTTTCTGAATAAATACATTGACAAGACCTACAAAGAGATGAGGGGAAGGAGCCTCCTTTATGGTGGAGGCGATAAACTCCTCTTTACCACCACTGTAAAGGAGCTTATTGCAAGGGAACCCGTTACGGCTTTCCATGAAATATCCATCAAAGAAGCAGCAGAGATAATGTCCCGTAACAGGATCAGCTCCCTTGTGTTAATGGATGGGAACGCACCTGTGGGCATCATCACTGACAGAGACCTCAGGGATAAGGTAGTAGCAAAGGGTAAGGATATAAATGAACCTGTAAGCTCAATAATGAGTGTATCTCTTGTGAAGATAGACTCTAAGGAGTATTGTTTTGAGGCACTCCTCAGGATGGTGAGATACAACATCCATCACCTAATAGTGGTGGAAGATGGTACACTCAAAGGCATTATCACAAACCACGACCTCATGATGCTTCAGGGTGTATCGCCCATATCAATTGCAAAGGAAATAGAGACACAGCAGTCCATAGATGGTCTTATCCCTGTCGCAAAAAAGATAAACCATATCATTGGCCTGCTTCTTAGGGATGGTGCAAAGGCAACAGGCATAACACGGATCATAACAGAGCTCAATGATCGGCTTCAGAGAAAAATACTTGACCTTGCTGAGAAAAGATTTGGCAGACCTCCTCTACCCTATTGCTGGATAGTCTTTGGAAGTGAAGGAAGAAGAGAACAGACCTTCAAGACAGACCAGGACAATGCAATAATCTATGCTGATCCAGTCAGTCCTGAAGAGGAAAAAAGAGCGCGTGATTATTTCACGGTCTTTGCTGATTTTGTAAAGAATGGCCTTATTGAATGTGGCTACAGTGCCTGCCCTGCTGGATATATGGCCTCTAATTCCCAGTGGTGTCAGCCCCTTAAGACATGGAAGAGATATTTTACAAACTGGATATCTGAACCTGTCTCTGAGTCAGTGCTTAAGTCTTTAATATTCTTTGACTTCAGAGGGCTACATGGTGACCTCAACCTTGCAGATGAATTAAGGTCTCACCTCAACACACTTCTTGAGGGGAATAAAGTATTTCTTGGTTATATGGCAAATGCCATCATAAAAAACAGACCTCCCATAGGATTCCTCAAGGCCTTTGTTGTTGAAAAGTCTGGAGAACACAAAGATGAGCTTAATCTGAAGGTTAAAGGTATAGCACCCCTTGTTGATATTGTAAGGCTCTTCAGCCTTGAAAAAACCCTTAAGGAAACCTCAACCATTGACAGGATAAATATACTCAAGACAAAACACAGCATAGTAAAAGATCATGCTGATGAACTTATGCATGCCTTTGAATTCATGATGCTCCTGAGGATTCATCATCAGTTTGAACAGATGGAATCAGGGAAGAGCCCTGACAATTTTATTAACCCCAATAAACTGAGCAACCTTGAACGGAGAACTCTGAAGGAAGCATTTCATCTTATCTCAAGGCTTCAGGATACTTTGATAGAAAGGTATAAGGCACTTATATGGTAAAGGAGATGATAGCAAGCCTGAGGATATTTGGAGAAAGGCCAAAGATAAAGGATACCTCGATACTTGAGGCATCCTATGTGGTTATTGATACAGAGCTTACAGGTCTTGACGAGAAAAAGGACTCCATTATATCAATTGGCGCTATAATGATGAAGGGCGGCAGAATCTATCCAGGCGATTATTTTTACAGGATAATTAAGCCAGAAAACAATCTAACAAAAGAAAGTATCATCATTCATGGACTCACACCGCAGGAGCTTGATTCAGGTATAGATATTGAACAGGCACTCCTTGAGTTTGAAGATTTTATAGAAGATCATATACTCGTCGGACACTGTGTATCCATTGACATGGCCTTTCTCAACAGACAGTTAAAGAAATTATTCAGTAAGACCTTAAAGAATCCCCTTATTGATACCTGGCTCCTCTATGAAAACTTAAAGAAAAGGTTTCCATCAGAAAGATGTCTTTCTCAGATGACTCACAATCTCTATGACGCCTCAAGGTGTTTTGGTATCGCGGTAGAAAATGCCCATAATGCCCTTATAGATGCCTTTATTACAGCCCAGTTTTTTCAGAGACTCCTTCCTCTTCTACAGAGGTCAGGCGTAGAAAAAACAACCGAGCTTTTACGCATTGGAGATCCATTAAGGGGAGGTGATAGGTTCAAAACTTCGGAGATTCAAAGTCTTTAACAACCTTGATTTTCAAGGTTAATCTTATCAGGAGGTTAAAGAATGACCAAAAAGAGTGCTCATGAGATACTGGAAGATGAAGAATTCAAAGCACTTGCACAGCAGAAAAATTTAATTTCCCTGATTCTCACAATTCTTGAACTCGTAATATACTTCGGGTTCATCTCACTTATTGCCTTTAATAAGCCTTTTCTTGCATCAAAACTCTCGGGGTCCATGACAGTTGGTATACCCATAGGAATAGGTGTGATAGTATTTTCCTGGATACTGACAGGTATCTATGTGAACTGGGCAAATAAAAAATATGACCGCATGGTCGAAAATGTAAAAAATAAAATAGGAGGATAAGATGCAGACAGTTATCGGACAGACAAATCCTGTTGCTATATTCTTCTTCCTTCTCTTTGTAGCCGTAACCCTTGCTATAACCTATTGGGCAGCAAAGAGGACCAGGACAACAAAGGAGTTCTATGCTGCTGGCAGAAACATAACAGGATTCCAGAACGGTCTTGCCCTTGCAGGTGATTACATGAGTGCTGCCTCATTCCTTGGAATAGCGGGTCTTGTCTCCACAAAGGGATATGATGGCCTGATCTATTCAGTGGGGTGGCTTGTAGGATGGCCCATAATAATGTTCCTTATTGCAGAGCCCCTGAGAAATCTCGGTAAATACACCTTTGCAGATGTTGTTGCCTACAGGCTCAGCCAGAGGCCAATAAGGAGTGCGGCAGCACTTGGCTCAATAATAACAGTCCTCACATATCTGACTGCACAGATGGTTGGTGCAGGAACCCTTGTAAAACTCATGTTCGGGCTTCCCTATGAGGTTGCTGTTGTTATAGTTGGCTGTCTTATGATTGCCTATGTGCTCTTTGGAGGTATGCTTGCTACTACATGGGTTCAGATCATAAAGGCAGTGCTCTTGCTCGGAGGTGCTACACTTCTTGTTATCCTCACACTTGCCCAGTTTGGCTTCAGCTATGGTGAACTCTTCAATCAGGCTGCACAGAAGTATGGAGATAAATTCCTTGAACCAGGTGGACTTGTAACCAATCCTGTTGATGCCTTCTCACTCGGACTTGCCCTCATGTTCGGAACAGCAGGACTTCCCCATATACTCATGAGATTTTATACCGTTCCCAATGCAAAGGAGGCAAGGAAGTCAGTCTTTTATGCAACAGGGTTCATTGGATACTTTTACATCCTCACCTTCACCATAGGATTCGGTGCAGCAATTCTTGTTGGACAGGATATTATTAAAGGTATAGACAAGGGTGGAAACATGGCAGCACCACTCCTTGCAGAGGTACTTGGTGGAAATATATTCCTTGGTTTTCTTGCTGCAGTTGCCTTTGCTACAATACTTGCTGTTGTTGCAGGACTTACACTGGCTGGTGCATCAGCCCTTTCACATGACCTATATGTTGGTGTTATAAGAAAAGGGGTATCTGCTGAAAAGGAAGAGGTGAAGGTGGCAAAGATAGCAACCCTTATACTTGGTGTTACTGCCATATTCCTCGGGATAATATTCAAGGGACAGAATGTGGCATTCATGGTTGGACTTGCCTTTGCAGTTGCAGCAAGTGCGAACTTCCCTGCACTTTTCATGTCCATAGTTTGGAAGAGGTTCACAACAAAGGGTGCTGTGGCAAGCATAATAACAGGACTGGTCCTTGCAACTGTATTGATTATACTGAGTCCAACTGTCTGGGTTGATGTATTCAAGAATCCTGCTCCAGTATTTCCGCTTAAAAATCCTGGCCTGATCTCCATGGCAGCTGCCTTTATTGTTGGTATAATAGTGTCTCTTGCCACAAGAGAAACACAGGCAGAGGCAAAATTTGAGGAAGAAAAATTAAGGACCTATGTTGGCATAGGCGCAGAATAAGGAGGTAAATATGGCAGAAAAAATTGATGTATTACTTGCTGAAAAACGCATATTTCCACCATCAAAGGAATTCAGTAAAAGAGCCCATATTAAGAGTATGAAGCAGTATGAGGAGATGTATAAGAGATCCATAGAGGACCCTGAAGGCTTCTGGGCAGAGATAGCAGAGAAGAATATCACATGGTTTAAGAAATGGGATAAGGTGCTTGATTATGACTTTCATAAACCCTATATCAAATGGTTCATAGGAGGTAAGCTCAATGCCTCCTATAACTGCCTTGACAGGTTCATAAACACACCCACAAGGAATAAGGCAGCCCTTATCTGGGAGGCTGATGATGGCTCCTATAAGACCTTCACATATCAGCAACTCTACTGTGAGGTAAATAGATTTGCTAATGTCCTTAAGAAGCATGGTGTAAAAAAGGGCGACAGGGTAACCATATACCTTCCCATGATTCCTGAGCTTCCAATTGCCATGCTTGCCTGTGCAAGGATAGGAGCAATTCACAGCGTGGTATTTGGTGGATTCAGCGCACAGGCATTAAGGGACAGAATACAGGACTGCAAAGCAAAACTCCTCATTACAGCAGACAGAGGCGTAAGGGGTGGGAGGCTTGTTCCTCTTAAGGCAAATGCTGATGAGGCACTGCAGGAATGCCCGACTGTGGAGAAGGTTATTGTGGTAAAGAGGACAGATGGAGTTGATATGGAGCCTGGCAGGGACCTCTGGTGGCATGATGAGATAAATGCACCTGACATTAAGAACTATTGTGAGCCGGAGTGGATGGATGCAGAAGACCCACTATTTATCCTATATACCTCAGGCTCAACAGGAAAGCCAAAGGGAGTGCTTCACACAACAGGTGGATACATGCTATACACGAACCTCTCATTCAAATACATATTTGATTATCATGATGAAGACATCCATTTCTGCACAGCAGACATTGGATGGGTCACAGGACACAGCTATATCGTATATGGTCCATTAAGCGCTGGAGCCACAAGTCTGATGTTTGAAGGTATACCAACATATCCTGACCCTGGAAGGTTCTGGCAGATATGTGATAAACACAAGGTAACAATCTTTTACACAGCACCAACAGCTATAAGGGCGTTAATGAGAGAAGGAGAGCAGTGGGTTCACAAGCATGACCTCTCATCACTGAGGGTACTTGGCACAGTTGGAGAGCCAATAAATCCTGAGGCATGGATCTGGTATCATACCCATGTTGGTAAAGGGAAACTTCCAATAGTTGATACCTGGTGGCAGACAGAGACAGGTGGAATACTTATAACACCCCTTCCAGGTGCAATGACCTTAAAGCCAGGCTCTGCAAACAGGCCTTTCTTTGGGGTGGTTCCAAAAGTTCTTAAGGAGGATGGCTCACCTGCAGGTGTTAATGAGGGTGGCTATCTTGTTATTGAAAAGCCATGGCCGGGAATGCTCAGGGGAACATATGGAGATCCTGAAAATAAAAGAATAAAAGAGGTCTATTTCACCAGATTTCCTGGAAAGTACTTTACCGGTGATGGTGCAAGGGTAGATGAGGATGGTGATTACTGGCTCATGGGAAGGATTGATGATGTCATTAATGTCTCAGGCCACAGGCTTGGTACTGCTGAGATAGAATCAGCCCTTGTGAGTCATGAGGCAGTAGCAGAGGCAGCAGTTGTTGGTTTTCCCCATGAGATTAAAGGTGAGGGTATTTATTGCTATGTAACACTTAAAGAAGGATATCAGCCATCAGAAGAACTAAAGAAGATTCTCATAGGCCATGTGAGAACGGTTATCGGTCCAATAGCCACACCTGATAAACTCCAGTTTGCACCAGGTCTTCCAAAGACACGAAGTGGTAAGATCATGAGAAGGATACTGAGGAAAATAGCCCGTGGAGACATAGAGGACCTTGGAGATACCTCCACACTTGCTGATCCATCAGTTGTGGATACCCTTGTAAAGGGAAGGCTATAGGCTCGGTTCTGGGATTGGGGTAAGAGCATGAGGCTGAGGCCTTAAGGCCTCAGCCTTTTTATTTGCCTCACTCAGTCCACCAGAAACTTTCACCTACGAGGTGCAGGAAAATACAAGGTGCATAACTCTACCCGAACTTGCCGAGAAAATGTATCCCTGTCGGCAGATTGGGAAACCTAAAACCTATTGAATACTTTCATAATTTTTGCTATAGTATCAATAAAAAAAGGAGCATAAATGAATTATAAAAAGCTCTCTATTCTGATCATAGGTCTTTTATCATTCTCCATCCTTGCAGATGGTATTCTCAATGCCCAGAAAATAATAAAAATCAGGGGCTCAAGCACGGTCCAGCCCATAGCCACTATTGCTGCAAGGATATACGGGAAAAAGCATAATATCAGGATAACTGTTGAGGGGGGTGGCTCTACAAAGGGTGTTGATGGTGCTGGTGAGGGCCTTGTTGATATTGGGACTGCCTCAAGAAATATCTATCCTGAGGAAAAAAAGAAATATCCTAATCTCATTGCCCACACCATCGCCTATGATGGCATAGCGATTATCTTAAATAAAGAAAACTCCATTGATAACCTGAGTTCCAAACAGATAATAGATATCTATACAGGCAAATATAAAAACTGGAAGGAGCTCGGTGGTCCTGACAGACCAATAAAACTTGTAAGCAAGGACTTTGGCCGCTCCACCCTTGACCTCTTTATTGAACACTTCAAGATGGAGGTAACAAAAAAGGACAATCTCATGTATTATAGACTCAAAGGAGACAAAGAATATTCAGAAACAGGTGCTGTGGTGGTGGGTCAGAACAGTGAGGCAATTGTTGCTGTCTCAGCTGATCCAGGGGCAATTGGATATGTCTCAATAGGCTCAGCGGAAAGGGCAGAGAGAAAGCTCGGCAAGATAAAAAGGGTCAGGATTGATGGTATAGAGGCGTCAAGGGAAAATGTGAAGAATAAATCGTATCCTATTATAAGATCTCTGAATCTGATAACAAAAGGAAAGCCAACAGGTGATGTAGAAGGCTTCATAGAATTCCTTCTCTCACCACAGGGACAGAACATAGTTAAAAACCTTGATTATATTCCAATAAAATAGGAGATTGCCATGAAAGGACTTTCTGTCAGAGTAAAGATTTTGCTGACCCTTATAGGTCTCATACTCCTTGCAACAACAGGAGTATTTATCTATCATGCCATTGAGATGGCTGAAGAAATAGAAGCAACATCCCTTGAAAAATATAAACTCCTCGGCACATCTCAGGCATCAAGGGCCTTTGACCTCCTTATAACCGAGGATATTAATGTCTTGAAAACCCTCACGGATGAGATAAAATCATCAAAGGATGTGCTCTATGCAGTATTTACTGATGCTGATGGAAAGGTCATAACCCATACCTTTGGAAGTGATGTCCCGCAGGAACTTTTAGCAATAATAAGAGAGGGAAAACAAAAGGCAGAGGAATTCAATCTACAGGGTCTGGGAGAACATTATAATATAATCTCACCTGTGGGAGATTACGGTTTTCTGACCATCGGCTTTAAAAAACCCTCAACCTTTGAGCTTGTAAAAGAGGAGATCGGGGATTTCCTTATTGTCTATGGAATAGCCATATCAGTTGGAATTATCCTTTCATTCTTCATGTCCTCAAGGATACTGAATCCTCTCAAAGACCTGATGGCTGGTATAGAAAGATTCGGAAAGGGTGAAACTGTAGAGATAAAGGTCAGATCAAGGGATGAATTTGGAGAGATAGCAAGGATATTCAATGAGACCCAGCAAAAGTTAAAAGGTCTTGTTCTCACAGAAGAAGAAAGACAGAAGATGCAGGAAAATATAGTGAACTTCCTCAACCTCCTGAGTGCCGCCTCAGAAGGAGACCTTTCCCAGCGCGCAGAGGTTACACCAGATGTATTTGGTTCTCTTGGAGATGCCTTTAATCTCATGATAGAGGGTCTTACAGGACTTGTAAATGATGTTAAAAACTCTGTTGAGGGAGTCTCTAAGGAGGCAACAAGGATACTGAATATACTTAAAGAAATGGAAAAGGGTGCAGAGACCCAGATGGCAGAGGTAAAAAAAGCAACAGAGGCAACAGATGAGGCAGCCCACTCAGCAATGGCAATAAGTGAAAAAACAGCAGAAGCACAAAAGATAGCTGGTAATGCAACCCAGGCAACAGGAAGGGGTTCAAAGACAGTTCTTGAGGCAATAGACGGAATACAGCTCATAAGGGTTACCATACAGGCAATCAATAAGAGGATGAAATTCCTTTCTGAAAAACTCATGGAGATAGGAACGATCTCAGGCCTTATTACAGAAATAGCCAACAGGACAAACCTCCTTGCAATAAACGCCTCTATAGAGGCATCAAGGGCAGGTGAACAGGGCAAGGGATTTATTGTCATAGCAGAGGAGATCAGGGGGCTTGCTGAAAGGGCAGCAAAATCCACAAAACAGATAGGTGATATAATTGGAGCAATCCAGACAGAATCAGGTGAGGTCACAAGACATCTTGAAGAGGCAACAGGATTTGTTGAGAAGGAGACAAAGATAGCACAGGAGACAGGAAAGGTCTTTACAGAGATTGATGATATAATCAAAAAGATCAGCACCATAATTGCAGAGATACATGAGTCCTCAGAAGGTCAGAAAGGGCTGAGCTCCAGGGTCGTTCTATCAATGGAAGAGGTCCAGAGGATATCTCTCCAGATGCTCAAACTTGTCCATGACTTCAGAGATGTGGCACGGACACTCTCAGGAACATCTGATAAGCTGATGGGCTCTGTCCAGAAATTCAGGATAGAGGCATAGGAAGATTGGAATAGTTTAAAAGGGAATAATTCAGGAGTTTAAACTCTTTTCATAAAGTCTGTATGTTAGTCTGCATAGTACTGAAGGGGGCTCAAAAAAAATTAAAAAAAGGAGGTAACGGGCATGGATGGTATTATCTATCCCCTTATTACAGACATAGTAAAAAAGCAGAAGGAAAAAATTGAAGAAATCCTGTCAAGGCATGACCTTGACATCGCCTTAAAGACAGCAATGTTAAGACTCCTTGCAAGGCAGATTGCTGATGGGCTTGCGAGAGATAATGGTTATCACTCAATTAATGAGTTCTTTGAGGAATATGATAAGGGTACCTCACCAATTATAAAACTTGAAGGGGAAGGTGTCAGATACGGTAAGGTAATTGTCCTTAAGGACTGCCCTATGGTGCCAGTATTTAAAATTTTTAAAAAAGGAACTGATTTCCCTGAATACTGGAAAAGGATTCCTGAGGAATACATGACAAAATTTAAAAATGAGGCGATCCTTCATCCCCTCTGCATAATCCATCAGAAGTTCAGGGATGAGCTTGCATCAAGGATTAAAAAGGGTAATTCAGTTGTTCACTCTGTAGCAGTTGCCTGCAGGTCTACCACCTCAGGAAAGATTGTATATTCAGAATTTGGCCTTCAGATGGCGGATATGGGAAAGGAGGCCATTAATCTTATTATTAATGGCAGGGCCTGTGCCTTTGTGGTGAAATAATGGAACAATTCAATTTAGAAAAAACTGAGCTCACAGCCCGATTCATTCCACATATTGATGAGGTAAAATCTATAATCAGAGGGAGAGGAGATATTACTCTCACTGTCTCCTCCCTGAGGAAATTTGCAAGGGTTTTTATAAGAAATTTCATTCAGGACCTTGTATCCACCATTGACATTGATGAACTTAATAATATAACTGGCTCAGAAGATATTAAAGACAATCTCTTCTTAAAAAAACTTGATGGGACACTCTTGAGATATGAATCTTCCAGAGGGGAATTGTTGATAAGCACAGCCTGTCCCTTTGTAAATTTCTTTAATACTATTACAGAAGAGGCCTTTCTTAATGAATACATAAAGGTATTTAAGAATGAAGGGGTCATACATCCCTTCTGCATAGTACATCAGGTCATTAGAGAGGAACTACTGGCAAGGATAAGTAAGGGCCCCCTTTTTACCCATCCCGTGCTGATCGGGACAAGGAATATGCTTACAGGTAGCCTTTCTGTTTCAAAAAATAACCTCTCATTTATTAATATATCGGAGGAGGATTTTAAAAAGATACTTAACGGATATGCCTGTGCCTTTTTAATCCTTTAAATCCGGACAGGCAGATATTTCCTCAAAACCTCAAGCATTGCCCTTTCTTCAAAAGGTTTGACAAGATAATCCTTAATTCCACTCTGAAGTGCCTTGAGTTTATGTTTTTCTGCACTCCTTGAGGTAAGGACAATAATGGGTATATCTTTCCATCTTTGTGAAGTCTTGAGTCTATGAATCAGCTCATAACCATGCATAACTGGCATCTCAAGGTCAGTTATAACAAGGTCAATATCATTTTCTTCAAGCATATTAATAGCCTCTGCTCCATTCGTAGCACTCAATACCTTGAACTTTCTTGCCTCAAGGAAAAGCGTGAGATACTTCCTCACACTTAATGAATCATCTACCACAAGAACAGATTTTCTTTCCTCTTTCTTCCCCTCTTTAAACCCCGATTCAGCAGATTTTACCTCGGTCTTAAATATACTCAAAGGATTAAGGACAAATCTCAACTTTCCATCTCCAGAGATTGTTGAACCTGAATAGATCGCAAGCCCCGAGAGAAATTTGTTGAGTGGTTTTACAATGGTTTCTTCCTGACCTGCTATCTCATCCACCACAAGACCTGCCCTTCTATCAGTAAGATTACAGATAATAAGAGGTCTCCTTGATTCCCTGACACCACCGTTATGACCATATCCTAAGACATCAGAAAGCCTCTTTATCTCTATCTCTGAACCCCTGTGGACAAATCTATCCACTGCTCCCGTCATATCAATCTCTGTTACCTCATCAACAAAATTCATGGGTATAACAAACTCTGCATTCTCTATCCTTACCACTATAACATTTGTTATTGCGAGGGAGCTTGGAACCTTTATTGTAAAGGTAGTTCCCATACCCACCTCAGAATCGACCTCTATAGAACCATTAATCTGGGCTATAAGATTTCTTACTGCATCAAGTCCCATACCCCTTCCTGAACCCATATCAGCAGTAGTGCTTGTTGTAAAACCTGGCATGAATATAAGACTCAGAAGTTCCTGTTTTGATGGCTTGTAATTGGGTTTCATAAGACCAAGTTTTACAGCCTCCTCAAATATCCTGTATGTGGTGATACCCCTTCCATTATCATGGACCTCTATAAAAACAAAAGGGCCTTCCCTCCTGGCGTTCAGCATTATGACACCAGAGGTTTTTTTACCCTTCTGTTTTCTTTCTTCAGGCTTTTCAATCCCATGAATAATCGCATTTCTCACAAGGTGCATCAATGGATCAAAAAGCCTCTCAAAGATAACCTTATCAATCTTTGTATCACCACCTGAGATGAGAAGCTCCACTTCCTTTCCATATTGCTCCGCCATTTCCTTTATAGGTCTTGAGAATCTCTGGAAAAGCCTTCCTATTTCTATCATCCTCATTTCGGATATCTCAGATCTGAGAAGTTTGATCAGGTTATCAATTGATTTAAGGTCATCGGAAAATGTATCAAAAAACTCTGAGAGACCTTTAAGTGCCTCGGTTATATCTGCTGTCATCTCCTGTAGTTTTCTTGAAAAAAGGTTCAGGTCATCATATCTATCAAATTCAAGCTCACCAAATTCAGCAAGGAGAGGATCCACATATTTAACGCTTCCAGGAAGTGAATAAGAATAGCGGTCTGCAAAGGAGCTGACCTCCTTGAGAAGTCTCGCACCCGAGCCCGTTACCTCGTCAGATATATCAATTGTTTTTTTGATTCTCTGCAAGAGATAATTTTTCTTTATTGTTATCTCACCTATAAGATTAAGGATATTTTCTATCTTAGCAATGTTTATCCTTACAAAATTCCCGGTAAAGAGTTCGATATCCTCTTTCCTTCTACCAATGCTTACCCTCTTTTCAGGTGCAGGTAAAGTAGGTTTTGTCTCGGTAACAGGTGATTCTAAGCCTTCCTGTTGAACCGATTCCTGGACAAACTTTATCTCTGGCTCTACCTCCGAGGTCTCCGGTGGTTCGGCAGTCTGCTTCTTCAATCCTTCTTCTATAACTCCTATAACCTCTTCATCTACTCCAGGAGTTTCCTTTTCTCCTGAGGCTACCTTTCTTATCTGTTCCTTAATTGCATCAAGACCGTGAAGGAGTAGTTTCTTGATAGTGTTATCCGCCTTTCTCTGACCTTCCTTTAGTTCCTCAAGGATATCCTCCATTCTGTGAGCAATCCTGCTTATAGCATTGAGTTTAACAAGTGCGGCTGCTCCTTTGAGTGTATGGGCAGACCTAAAAAGAGACTCTATATTTGAGGCATCAACAATTTGCTCAAGATTGGAAATCCCTTCTTCAAGGTTATGAATGTGCTCCTCCGCTTCCTGAAGAAAGAATTCAAGTAGTCCTGAGGTATCGTAAGGCATCAGATATTCTCCCTGATCATGTAGGTCTCAAAAAATTTATTGATGTCAATAAGATTTTCCTCAGGTACTGTCTCCTGTGGACCAGCAAAACCCGGCAGCCCTTCAGAAAGAAATCCTATTGCTTCCTTCATTGCCTCCACCACTATAAGCATGTGCGGTTCTTCAACTGATGCGTCAGTATTATAAATCTTTGCAAGGTCAATCACGGGGACAACCGTTCCTCTTAAGGGAATGGCACCTAATATATAATCGGGCGCAAGAGGAAGTGGAAATACCTCTTTAATTTCCACAACCTCTCTGAGGTTATCCAGTGGAAGATAATAACTCCTCCCTCCCCTTCTGAAAAAACAATATGAAGGCCTTTCAACTTCCTGTTCAGGAGAATTTTCTATCTTTATTATCTCATCCACCGAGATGTCTTTTAACTGTAAGGAGAAGTTCAAGAGGTTCACAGGGTTTTGTAAGATACTCATCAGCACCCTGCTTTGTACCCCAGAGTTTATCACTCGGTTGGTCCTTTGAAGTAAGAAGTATCACGGGAATATTCTTCAGTTTTTCATCACGCTTTATGTCCCTGCATACCTGGAAACCATTCTTCTTCGGCATAACCACATCAAGAATAATAAGGTCAAACGGTTCAGTCCTTACCAGTTTTTCTGCCTCTTCACCATCGGTTGCAACAACAAGCTCATGACCTGTCTGCGATAGCACAGATTTTATAAATTGTATATCAGTAGGACTATCCTCTGCTATAAGAATCCTTGACATCTATACCTCCTTATTTTGTCTTTTTCTTAAGGATTCCTGCCCTCGTGAGGGTATATATAATTCGCTTCACCTCGTTTTCCTCCATCCCGCTCATTTTAATTATATCACCAAGTGTTCTTTTCCCGTCAATAAGGGAAAATATCCTTAACTCATTGTCATCAAGATTTATATCCTCCATAGCAACATCAGTCATCAGCCTTATAAAGACCATATCAGGATCCTGGAACATCCTGGCAGCATACTTTCTCTCATCTACCCTCCTCGCTCCTTCAAGGATAAGATGAGAAGCAGGTATTCTCACCTTCACATCAGCGAGATGACCTGGTATCTGCATCTTTTCAAAAAAGAAATTCCCACTATCAAGCTCCATTGAAGAATAAACAGCCTCCCTTGTGCGCTCCTCGAGTATCTTCATGATCTCATCCTCTGTGAGTATCTTCTCATCAACAAAGGCCCTGAGTATCGGAACCCCTGATTTCTTTGCGGTCCTGTAAGCCCTGTAAAAGGCCTCCCTTGATACATTTAATTTTTTCTCTATGATCTCACCTGAAAGAAGGCTCTTGCCCTGCTTACTTGTTGAACCATAGTAGATATTTCCTTTATCAAAGTATAGCTCTGCTGTCATAAGAGGTGAATAGAGGGATAGCTTCCCTGTAGCCTTCGTGGCGTCAAGGAGCTGTAAAAGGTCTGAAAGGCTGAAATCACTAATATCTCCGCTGAGTACTATACTTGAGGTCTTTACAACACCTGAATGCTTGAGGATATCCGAGAGAGTCCTCTGGATTAACACGGGAAGCTCTTTGTAAAGATACCTGCTCAGGAGTCTGTCTATGGTCTCCTCAACAGCACTTTCTGTAAGCACCTCTGCTTCTTCAACTACCTCTGCAACGCCTTCAAGTTCTTCCTCTGGGCTCAATATAGAATTTACCTTCTCAACAAGTTCTTCCGGCTGAAAAGGTTTTATGAAATAATCAACCACACCAAATTCTTCTGTAAACTTCTCACCTACAGCCTCACCCTTAGCAGTAATGAGTATAATCGGCACATCTTTAAGAGACGGATTCTTCCTTGCAAGCTTACAAAACTGATAGCCATTCATCTTTGGCATTACAAAATCAACAAGTATCAGAGATGGAGAGACCTTCTGGGCAATATCAAGGCCTCTCTCCCCATCCTCAGCAGTGTAAACATTGTAGCCATTTTCCTTCAGCACAACCTCTGCAAGTTTCCTTACAGTCGCACTGTCATCAATAACAACTACATTGCCTCTTGGCATGGTTTATTTCTTCCTCAAAATATCCATTGCCTTCATAAGACTGACCTTCATCCTTGTAAAGGCATCTGCAAGGGTCTTTATCTCATTACGTCCCTTCACCTCAAAGTCCCGCTCAAAATTGCCCCTGCTTATCTCATCAGCAGTCTCAACCAGCTCCTCAATAGGTTTTATAATGCTTCCCTTAATTAACCTGTCAATCACAAAGATAATAAGCAGGAAGAATAAACTGTAAACAATTGAAAATATCAGGAGCGCCCTTTTAGCATTCTGGATTGGTACATCTGCCGGAACATATACTGTATTTGCACCTATTATCTCTCCATCCTTCCAGTTATATCCAGATGTGGTGCCATATCTCTTTTTCTGTTCCTCTGTAGCCATCTCAGGATTTCCATGGCACCTGAGGCAATGGCTATCAACCACAATAGGTGTCATAATAACATATGAGCTCCCCTGTGCAGTTTCTATAAAACCACGCCACTGGCCCGAGAGCCTGCCACTTCTGAACTCATTAATCTTTTCAGTCTCAAACTGGTTTGCCTTATTCAAAGAATTAAGCGGATTTATGGATGCGAATTTAAATGAATACTGCCTGTCCGATTCTGTGATTATATCTGATATCTCCCTGATAACATAAAAACCAGATGTTAGTTCAACTGGTTCTTTATCTGTAAGTTCCTCAAGCACAGGTCTGATTGTTCCACCTACATACTCCTTAATAGCATCCATTGCCCTGAGCATCATCTGTGCCCTTTCAATACTCTCCTTTTCAGCATTCTTTAAAAGAACCTGATAACTTATAGCAATTATAAATGGAAGTGAAACAATGTAGACTATAACCATTATCAGTGTAAAACTCTTTCTTAATCTTAGATTCCTAAACATATTCACCTCTCCTCAGATTTTGTATTTTGAGCTGAACCTTCCCTGTTCAGAAGCTGGTAACTCCTTTGCAAGGGCATCCACAAGCATTATATAATTCTCCTGAGGCATGGGATTCCCTCTGGAATAGGCAATCTTTGAAAAAAGCTCATCTATTATAAGTTTCCCAATAGGACCTATGAGCTCAATAAACTCTGCCTCTAACCTCTGCACATTTTGAGGGGGCATTGTAACACCGGTGCTTGCTTTTAATGCCTCTGCTGAAGGTAAACCAAGGGCCTCTATCAGTTTCTCTGTACAACCTCCCTCAACTTTATGAGGTGGTGTTACACCTTTGAGGAAAAAATATTCAACAGGAACAGTGTTTTTCAATCTTAAAAAACATTCTTCATTCTTTAAAGTTCCAAGGGTTACATATACAACCTCACCCTTGTCTAAGTAAACTTTTAGAAGATGTGGTTCATCCTTGAGTTTAACTGATAAAACACCACTCTCTGCCTTTGTAACATAGAGCTTTATTATCTCCGCAAGCCCCATCCTCAGCAGCCCCTGAGACTCCTTATGTAAGTTCCGATCTTTTTACCATTTTTAATGATATACCGAACAGAGATCTTTTCTCCTATCTCAATCTTGAGTCTCTCAATCCTTGAAAACACAGCATCATCCTCAAAAAATATGGTTGTCTCCACACCTTTTTTATCCTGAATAATAATGGATTTCTTTACCTTATCCACACTCACCAGCTTGCCCTTAATAAGCTCTGTATCCTCTGAACTGGCCACCATGGTGATAGCAAAAACAAAGGCTATCATGATAACTAAAATTGATACTAACCTCGCTGTTTTCATAGCCCATCCTCCCTTCTTTTTTAGCCCTTAAAAGGCTATTTTCATTATACCACAAAATATTTGTTTAAAGACCTGGTGTGCATAGCTTGTGACCTGCCGATAAAAATGGGGGTGTTAAAAAGACTTTATTGCGAGACCTTAAATCGTGATGCAAGATACAAGATACATGATAATCTTAAAATCCTGTATCCTGACCATCGTCGCATTGTAAAGGCATTGAGGCAGACTGCCCTTTTCCTATTGGCAAATCACGTCATGGCTCAACAGATATCTTGACATTTAATCTAAATAGGTTTAGCATTTTATAAATACTTTTTGAGGAGGTAAAGAGATGAAGGCATCAACCAAAAAGGGCTTTACCCTTGTAGAGCTTGCCATTGTCCTCGTAATTATCGGGATACTCTTACTCATAATCCTTAAAGGAGCCTCCTTAATAGAAAATGCAAAGATAAAAAGGCTCGGCACCCTTACAAGGGAGATAACAGCAGCCTTTTACACCTACTATGACAGGTACAGTAACAGATTCCCTGGTGATGACAATACAGTATCCGGCAGATGGACAGGCTCTGTTGATGGCAATGCAAATGGACTCCTTGAGGGAAATTTTGTATTCAACTGTAGTGGGGGAGAGGTTATAAACCAGGAGTCCTGCAATGCCTGGAGTCATCTCAGGCTTGCCGGTATCATTACTGGCTCTGGAAGGATAAACCCTGCACATCCCTATGGAGGCTCTGTGAGTGTTGCCTATGGCACTGTAAATGGGATCTCTGTAAACTGGATAGCCTTTAATAATATTCCAAGGGATGTGGCAAGGACAATAGATATCCAGAATGATGATGGAATATACAATACAGGCACCATACAGGCAGATGGAGATTATAATAACCCCATGATCTCTCTTGTTACATTGTATTCAAAATTATGATCAACTAAGATATGCTAAGCACCTATAAATTAGAGACCTACGAAGATATCCTCAAGGCCCTGAGGGAAGGGTCTGGCTGGCTCGAGGAGCTTAGAGGGATTATCCTTACTGAAGAACTTATCACCTTTCTACTTAAATTTTTGTCAATTCTTGACAAAAAATGTCATGTATGGTAAAGTTAGGATAATGAAAGTCCCTGATAAAAAAAGGATTTTTAAAACTCTATTGCAGGTATGGAATTTGCTGATGTACTTCTCATTAAGTATGCTTAAAATGAACCCTGATTATCAGGGAAATTTTTCATAAGGAGGTCACTATGAGAGAACTAAAAGGGCTTAAGGAAAGTAAGGGTTTTACCCTGATTGAACTGGCTATTGTGCTGGTGATTATCGGGATTCTTATGGGTCTTGTCCTGAGGGGCTCTGACCTGATAGAAGGTGCAAAACAGAAAAAGGTAAGGGATATTCCGAGAAAATGGGAGGTGCCTATCTGGACTTTTTATGATAAGAAAGGATACTTCCCAGGGGATACAGATGCTATAAAAGATGGTTTAATTGATACATTTAACGCTTTAAAAACTGACCTTGGAGGCCAGTCTATAGCCTATCCACCTGATAGCATAGAGGGTGTATCAATAACAATAAATGAACTTACAAATCCCTGCAATGCAGGAGCCACTGTTACAAGAAATGTTATGCTTATTGGTTATGTTGATGGCACGAATGCCACCCTTGATACCACACTTGCCCAGAGGCTTGATGAGGATATAGATGGCCAGGTGGATGGCACTGCTGGAAGGGTGAGATATTGTGGAAATGCTGGTACCACTGCATCAGCGGCCTGGCCTGCAAGTGGAAATACAGTGGCAACATATTTCTTTGACAGGATTCCGTAACTGAGGATTTTATTATAAAGGGGAGGCATTTGCCTCCCCTTTTTGGTTTTTTATTGACAGTGCACCTGATTTCATTATATTATGTGCCATGATAAAGGCAATCTTAAAAAGAAATTCCCTGCCTTACGAAATACCCATTCACTCATTCACCCATTCACTAAAAAAAGGCTTCACCCTCATTGAACTTGCAATCATACTTGTTGTAATAGGAATACTTATTGCCCTTGGTGCAGGGCTGGTTGGAATACTTACAAAACAGGCAAAGCTGAGGGAGTCAAGGGAGATTGTAAAGGCTGTCCATGAATCAATCCTTGGTTATGTGGCAACAAATAAAAAATTACCTGATAGTCTATCAGACCTCAGTGTAAAGACAACTGACCCATATATGAATGTCCTTGAATATTACAGGGTAAATGAACTGGTTGCAAATAATCTGTGTGTTACCCTCGGCACATATTTAACCGTAACTGATAATACGGTATCTCCACCTTCAACCAAGAGCAATGTTGCCTTTATTGTGTTCAGCAAAGGAGAAAATGGAGCAAACAATACTGGAACTGGGCCTTTTACCATTAATGAATATGGTGCAAGTGACTATGATGATATTGCCCAGTTTACTGATATTGATACCCTGAGAAAACAGGCCTGCACATCCTTTGCTATAACAACTGAAAGCCTTCCATCAGGGACTGAAGAATTTGCTTATCCCTCAACTACACTTGAAGCAACAGACGGTACCACTCCCTATGCATGGTCTATAATTTCAGGAGCTTTACCGCCGGGGCTTACCATTAATCCAGGAACAGGTATGATATCCGGAACACCTACCCAAGATGGAAGTTATAATTTCACAGTGCAGGTTCTTGATAGTGATAATCCCCAGAGGATTGCCACAAAAAGCCTTGCAATCACTATTTATCCAAATAAACCAAGGATAACTACAGAATTTTTAAACTATGGAACTCAGAATCAGGCCTATGCAGCAAATCTAAGTGCTACAGGAGGTTTATCACCATACACATGGAATGTAACAGGGCTCCCTGCTGGTTTATCATTATTAACTGCAGGGACATGCACTGCAGGAGCAGTTACCCTCAACTGTAATTCCACCACTCCCTGCATTTGCGGAACCCCTACCACTACAGCAACATTCGGACTAAATATTAATATCACAGATAGTAGAGCAAGGACAGCCTCCAAGGCCCTTTCTCTTACCATCAATCCTTCAGGTGGTGGCGGTGGTAGTTGCCCTGCCCTGAGCCTCACTCCTCCTTCTGGAACGAGCTGGTCTGCAACAGCAGGAACTCCTTTCAATCAGTCAATAACAGTTTCTGGAGGGCAGACACCTTATACAAATACACAGTGCGCACCTGCAAGCTGCAATGGATTAAACCTGAGTTGTACTTCCACTGGTGCAACCATTTCTGGCACACCAACAACTGCTGGCACATGCACATTTAATGTATCCTGGCAGGATAGCTGCACAAATCCAGGGCCTCAGACTATAAGTGGCACATATACAGTGAATATAAGCGGACTTGCTCCAACCTGCACCCTCTCTGCAAGCCCTGGCATCGTCAGATATGGAGAGACAGCCCAATTAACATGGAGTATCACAAATGGCCCCGCAGATGGAACCTTCTCTCCTCAAAGTGGAACATGCACGAGTTTT
>JBDOIG010000011.1:0-21275 GCA_041082235.1 Thermodesulfovibrionales bacterium
GAAGGCTGACAAGGGTAAAATAGGTGTTGAGGAGATATTAATCTTTAGAAAGTAAGGGTTACAGGATGAATAAAGAACCATCTTTAAAGGAATGGAAAAGGTTATATGAGGTTGCCAAAGCCCTTTGGGAACTCCAGCCATGGACATATATGGAGGAGACAGATATCTTTGGAGTCTGTGGCCCCGAATCAGGGGTTATAGGATTTTGCTGTGTTATAGGTGCCCTTGGAGAGGCACTGGGATTAATAATTTACAGGGGTAAAGCAGGACTTGAGAGTTACATGAAGCTAAGGAGAAGCAGGAAGATTGATGAAATAATAGATATCCAGGACTGCCTTAGTATTATTTTTGTAGAAAATGATCTGCTTGAACCACAAGACATTGAAGTTATGGAAAGGATAGGGATAGATACAAAGAGCTTTGATATGTATCCTAAGTTCAGGGATCACATTCCTTTTTATTTACCTTGGTTTTTGACCGAGAAAGATGCCTCTTTCTTGCTCCAGATATTAGATGAGGCTATTAATATGTGCTCAAGATTCAAGGATAATAAAACAACTTTCAAGCCACCTAAGAAAGGACAGCTCCTTGTAAGAATGCCTGTAAAAACAACTACGGAGATTGAGTGGGAAGACAGATGGATTTCTCCAGAGGATATACCTGCGGAGAAAGGGCTTACCTTTGTCGTCGATGAAGTTGCTTTAAGGAGGGTAAAAAAGAAATGCAAATCAGTGCCCATGATATGGGAGATGGGTTCTTTATACACAACTGATTTAATAGTAAATGACCCTGACAAAGAAAGGCCCTGCATACCTATCCATCTCCTTATAGTTGATAAGGAAAGCAGGTTTATCTTTGGAAGTGCCCTTGCTACACCTCAGAGGTTTTATCAAGACTCTTTTGATAATCTGGTCAAATCTTTTGAGACATGTGGCTTTATTCCAAGGGAGATACACATTAAAGACCCCGAGCTTTTAAAAATCCTTGAACCCATTAAGGTAGGGTTGGGTATCACTGTGAAGGTTGTAAAGAACATAAATAGTTTTAATTTTGCAAAGAACTCCTTGTTAAGATTTTTAAGGAAGAAAATATTTTTAGGATGAATATGGCCTTGATACATAAGTCAAGTTCCATAAAAGGTGAACTCACACCTCCACCTGACAAGTCCATCACCCACAGGGCGATTATGTTTGCATCCCTTGCAAAGGGGAAAAGCATTATAAGGAATCCCCTTATGGCAGAAGATCCGATAAGCACCATGAATGCCATGAGAGCTCTCGGGGTGGAGATAGAGTTGCAAAGCGGAAGGGCTGAAGAGCAGAAGACCTCCGAGCTTCCGAGCTTCCGAGCTTCCGAACTGATTATTCATGGCAGGGGTCTTCATGGCCTGAGTGAGCCATTTGATGTTATAAACTGTGGGAACTCAGGAACTACTGCAAGGCTTATCTCAGGGATACTTGCCGGGAATCCCTTTTTTTCTGTGCTTACAGGTGATAGCTCCTTAAAACAGAGACCAATGGCAAGGGTCATCAATCCATTAAGACAGATGGGTGCAGTTATATCAGCAAGACAGGGTGATAAATACCTTCCCATGGCAATCAGGGGTGGTGGGCTTAAGGCAATCAGATATGAGATGCCTGTTGCCTCTGCACAGGTGAAGTCCTGCCTGATACTTGCCGGTCTTTATGCAGAGGGAGTTACAGAGATCATAGAGCCGCAGAGGTCCCGTGACCATACAGAGAGGATGCTCAGGTCAATGGGAGCAAAGATAGAGCAGAAGAGCAGAAGTGCAGCAGAGCAGCAGTCTATATTAATTCATGGTCTTCAGCCTTCAGCCTTAAGTCTTCAGCCTCTTGATATAACAGTACCTGGAGATTTTTCCTCTGCTGCTTTTTTAATAGTAGCAGCATTGATAATGCCTGATTCTGAGATATTGATTAAAAATGTTATCTTGAATCCCACAAGGACAGGCCTCCTTGAGGTTATAGCTAAGATGGGTGGAGAGGTCAGGATTGAAAACATGAGGGATGTCTCAGGAGAGCCTGTTGGAGATATTTATGTGAGGAGTGCCTCAGGTCTTGGGGCTGTAAAGGTGGGCAAAGAGCTCATGCCTTCAATGATAGATGAATTTCCCATACTCTGTGTCCTTGCCACTCAGGCAGAGGGGGTTTCTGAGATAAGGGGTGCTGAGGAGCTCAGGGTAAAGGAGTCAGACAGGATAAAGGCAATGGCAACAGAACTGAGAAAACTGGGAGTTGAGCTTGAGGAATATCCTGATGGCATAGCCATTAAAGGAAGGGCCTTATTAAAGGGTGCTCAGGTGGATAGTTACAATGACCACAGGATTGCCATGTCCCTTGCAATAGCAGGCCTTATCGCAGAAGGCGAGACCATGATAAAGGAGCCTGAATGTGTTGATATATCCTTCCCGGGATTCTTCTCTGTGCTTGAAAAACTTATGAGAAGATAACTGTCCTCAGGTTCTGAGTCTGTATTTTTCTATAAAATTCTTGACCAGCCTCAAAAACTCCTCTATATCTCCAAGATTCTCCTGTATAATCCTGTAGCTCTCCTCCTCGGTGACCTCATGGTAGAAATGGACGAGTCTGTTTCTGTATCCAGCCATAAGCCTGAGTCTGTTGGCAAATTCTACTGGTATTATCCCGAGTTCTGCAAGTTTTACAGGTATCTCCTTATACTCTACAACAGGCTTTTGGGCAGTCTTTGCGATGATGTGTCTTCCTGTATCAAAGATTGCCTCAAGGCTGCGCCTCAGATAACTTTCAGCGATCGCAGGTGCCTCGGAATTGAGGAAATTATCTTTTGGAAGAGTGGATAGCTTTTTTAATTTAAAAAGGCACTGGTTTATTAGACCGAGCCTGTCCTCAATCAGCTTTATATTCAAACTGGAAATAACCATCCTCTATAGCCTCAAACATATCCTTTTCATTAAGCCTCATTATCTCAAGCTCATCAGAGGCGAACATGAGGACCTTTTCTTCATATTCTTCTTTTCTTTTTTCATCAATTGCATATATATTAAGCCCCTTAATAGCCTCAAGCTGGATCAGGTGGTCAACCTCGTGTAAAAATAACAGGTCCGGCCTGAAGGGTGAGACAAGCTCCTCAAGCTCAAGGCTCAAAAGTGCATAGGTCTTCAACGGGTCTTCTGGTGGCTTTATAAATAAAACACCAAAATCAATATCACTTTCTGGATCATCTGGCTCAACCCTTTCTCCTTTAATGAGCCTGAGTCCCTCATTAGCCTTTGAGCCAAAGATATAACAGAGGGCTATACTATAGGCCTTACATATTTGCTCTATTTTCTCCATACGAGTATTATATATTATGTCAGTAGTGATTACCATAGATGGGCCTGCTGGTGCCGGGAAAAGCACAGTTGCAAGAATGCTTGCAAAGAGACTTGGTTATCTCTTTCTTGATACAGGTGCCCTTTACAGGACTGTGGCACTTTATCTTAAGGAAAAGAATGCTATCGAGGCAGATGATAAGACCATTGAGAGGCTTCTTCAGGGATGCGAGATATCCTATGATGGCAAAGATGTATTTTTAAATGGAAGGGTAGTTAGCTCTGAGATAAGGACACCTGAGATGAGCGAGCTCTCATCCATCTGTTCAACAAAAAGAGTGGTGAGGGAATTTCTTACAGGACTTCAGAGAAAGATAGCCTCTAATAGAGATGTGGTGGCTGAGGGAAGGGACAGCGGAACAGTGGTTTTCCCCCACGGAAAGAAGTTTTTTCTTACAGCCTCTATTGATGAGCGGGCAAGGAGGAGATGGAGGGAATTAAGAGATAAGGGATTGGAGGTCAGTTTTGAAGAGATAAAGGAATCAATCATAAAGAGAGACGAGAGAGATTCTTCACGAAACTTTGCTCCTCTTAAACCCGCAGGAGATGCTATAATAATTGATACCACAGATTACAGCCCCTTAGAGGTTGTGGAAGAAATTTTAAAAAGAATTACTTGATAAAGCACAGTCCACCAGGGGGCTATGCCCATTTGAAACCCAGAAAATAAATTTTTAAAATTTAAATTAATATAAAAAGGAGTTTGAGGGGCTTTGCCCTCAAAGAGGTAATGATAGATAGAATCATAAGATACATAGTCTTCCTTTTCTTTAGACTTCTATTCAGGCTGGAGGTTAAGAACATTCATAACATCCCTGAAAGAGGAGGTGTCATCGTAGCAGCAAATCATACAAGCTATCTTGATCCACCTCTTATTGCAGCAGCCTTGAAAAGAAGGCCCACTTTTATTGCCAAGGCAAGTCTTTTTCAGATCCCTGTTTTTGGTCCTATAATCAATGCCTATTCCATAGGTGTAAACAGGGAAGGGCCTACTCCCTCTACTCTTAAAAGGTCAGTAAGAATCCTTAAAAAAGATGGACTCCTTGTGATATTTCCGGAGGGAGGGAGGAGTCAGGATGGAAGACTTATGGCTTTAAAAAGAGGTGTAGGTCTCATGGCTGCACTTACCGGGGTGGCAGTTGTGCCTGCCTATATCAGGGGTGCCCATAAGGCCCTTCCTGTGGGAGCAAGGTTTCCCAGACCTTATAAGATAAAAATAATCTTTGGTAAACCTATAATAAAAATGCACCATGAGACTGAGGAGCATTACGAAAAGAGAGTTACTGAGGAGGTTTATGAAGAGCTGAGGAGGCTCTCTCATCAAGCATGAAGATAAAAAGGGCTGAAATGGCTGGATTTTGCTTTGGTGTAAAGAGGGCCATTGAGCTTGCGCTGAAGGCAGCTCAGATGGATTCTGGAGTTTATACACTGGGTCCACTTATTCACAATCCCCAGGTAATTGAAAGATTAAAGGCGGAGAGAATTAATCCCTTTGAGATATCCCATCTGCCTTCTGATATAAAGACAGTGATTATAAGAACTCACGGGGTGGACAGGGAAACAAATGAATATCTTAACTCTCTTGGTATCAAGGTCATAGATGCAACCTGTCCTTTTGTAAAAAAGGCTCAACAATATGCTAAACTTTTACATGAGGAGGGTTATCAGGTTTTGATCCTCGGAGATGCAAATCATCCAGAGGTTGTGGGTATAAAGAGTTATGCAGGCCCTGATGCAATAGTTGTGGCAGAGCCAGAAGAGATAGTAAAACTAAAAAAGAGGGTTGGAGTAGTTGTTCAGACAACACAGCCAGTGGAGAAGTTGCAGAGGTTGCTTGAAAAGGCAATCACCCTTTGCAAAGAACTGAAGGTTTATAATACAATCTGTAATTCAACAGCCCAGAGGTTAAAAGAGACAGCGGAGTTGGCAGGGAGTGTTGACATAATGCTTGTTATCGGTGGTCGCAACAGTGCAAATACAACTCAGCTGGCGCGGCTCTGTGAATCACTCGGTGTAAGAACCTATCACATAGAGACTGCGGAGGAACTCAAGGATGAATGGTTTAAGGGCATTCAATCTGTTGGTGTAACAGCCGGGGCTTCAACACCTGACTGGATAATTGAGGGTATAATAAATAAATTAACAGGGGTGAAGGAAGAAGATGACAAAGGCTGAGGGAAATCTCAACAACGCCGCCATCAGAGAAAACAATGAGGCTGAGGGCACCCAAAAAAATCAAGGATTTTTGGGGGACCCCGCTGCTGTTACTTCGCCACCCTTTGAGGAACTCCTTGAAGGAGATTTTCATACTATTCAGGAGGGTGAAGTAGTTAAAGGCAAGGTTATAGCTAAAAGGCAGGACGGTATTATTATTGACATAGGCTATAAATCAGAGGGCTTTATTCCCCAGGAGGAAATAGGTCCCGCTGAGTTTGGTGAAATAAAAGAGGGAGATGAAATAGAGGTCTTTATTCAGGAAATACTTGATGTGGATGGGATAGTCCTTCTTTCCAGGCAAAGGGCAAAGAGACTCAGGGCATGGCAAATGATTGATGAGGCCCAGAGGACAGGCGGATACATTGAAGGAAAGATTATAGAAAAGACAAGAGGTGGATATTCTGTTGATATATCAGGCATCAGGGCATTTTTACCTTTATCACATGTTGATCTCCGTTTCCCTAAAAACCCTGATGAATTTATTGGCGTCACCAGCAGGTTCAAGATTTTGAATCTAAACAGGAAAAAAAATAATATAGTCCTTTCAAGAAGGGAAGTGCTTGAGGAGGAAAAAAAGAGGGCGAGGGAATTACTTCTTGAGAGATTAAAACCAGGGGCCATTGTAAAGGGGACGGTAAAAAATATAACTGATTATGGTGTTTTTATTGATTTAGGTGGGATTGATGGACTTCTACATATATCTGATATATCATGGAGCAAGATCAATCATCCTTCAGAGTATTTCAGGCAGGGCGAGACTGTGGAGGTGATGGTTTTAAAATTTGATCCTGATTCGCAAAAGATTACACTTGGATATAAACAGAAAAAACCGGATCCATGGCTGAATATTGACCAGAAATATCAGATAGGGCAGAAGGTCAGGGGGAAGGTGCACAGCATCACTGATTATGGAGCCTTTATAAGGATTGAAGACGGAATTGATGGTCTTATTCACATCTCTGAGATGGATTGGTCAAATAGACCAAAACATCCTTCAAGATATGTATCAGTGGGAGATGTTATTGATGTAGTTATCTTGAATATTGATAAAGCACAGAGAAGGTTATCACTAAGTTTAAAAAAGGCAAAACCAAATCCCTGGCAGATTATAGCAAGGAAATATCATACAGGAGACAGGATAGAAGGGAAGGTCTCAAGCATTACAGATTTTGGTGTCTTTGTTGAGCTGCCTGAGGGGATAGACGGGCTTATCCATATCTCAGACCTCGCCTGGACGCGGCATATATCCCACCCCTCAGAGATCCTTAAGAGAGGGCAGAAGATTGAGGCTGTTATTCTTAATATCCAGCCGGAAAAAGAAAAACTGTCACTCGGTTTTAAACAGCTTACCGAGGACCCATGGATAAAGATAATACCGGAGAGATATAAGATCGGTGATGAGGTAGAAACAAAGGTTATTAAGGTTACAGAACACGGGATATTTGTGGATATTGATAATATTGTTGAAGGTCTTATATTTTCATCGGAGATACCAAAGGATATGGATAAAAGCACCCTTAAGGCTGGTGATAAACTTACAGCATGGATAATAAAGATTGACACAGAAGAGAGGAAGATTGGCCTCAGTTTACGGAGGCCAGAAGATAAAGGCCCGGGGCCAGAGATTAAAAATCAGCAGAGCTCTGAGGGGCAAGACCCCTCAAGCTTCCCGTTATATTAATTTAAATTTTATTTTTTGGAAGTTTCAAAGGGGTAACACCCCTTTGAGTGTTGAAGGGCGAAGCCCTTCAAAGGAGTAGAATAATGAAGAAGGCATGTATCATAATCATTATATTGATAAGTTCATTGATAGCCATCAGTCTCCTGATGACGCTTCTTCAAAGGGAAGGAGTATCAGGTGAGAAGATTGGTCTTGTAAGGGTTGAGGGTCCTATCTTCAGTTCAAAGGAGACTATAGAAGAAATTAAGGACTTCAGGGATAATAAAGTCATAAAGGCGATAGTGCTCAGGGTTGATAGTCCAGGTGGAGCGGTGGCTCCCTCGCAGGAGATTTATGAAGAAATAAAAAAGACTGTAAAGGAAAAACCAGTTGTTGTGTCAATGGGTGCGGTAGCTGCATCAGGTGGCTATTATATCTCATCACCTGCATCAAAGATAATAGCAAATCCCGGCACCCTTACAGGCTCCATCGGGGTGATAATGGAGATACCTAATATAAAGGGTCTTATGGACAAGATAGGGATAAAAACAGAGGTCATAAAAAGCGGAAGGTACAAAGACCTTGCCTCTATCTTTAAGGAAATGGACCCTGAACAGAGGAGAATACTGCAGTCTGTGCTTGATGAGGTTCATGAACAATTCATAAAGGCGGTATCAGAGGGAAGAAACATACCTGTTGATGAGATAAGAAAAATTGCTGATGGTCGTATATTTACCGGTTCGCAGGCCCTGGCTCTGAGACTTGTTGATGAGCTTGGCAATATAGAGGATGCTATTAAGAAGGCATCAGAACTTGCAGGTATTAAGGGAAAGCCAGAGATAGTTACAAGGGAGGAAGGATTTTCCCTTAAAACCCTGCTTAACAATAGACTTCCTCATCAGCTCATAAATGAGTATTCATCTGTCAAAATAAAATATATGTTTGTCCCGTAAATAAGATTCCCTGCAGTTTGTAGGGAATTTTCAATCAGCAATTCATAATGCGTGAGTTATGAAGAGTCCATTCATAATTCACTACGCATTATATATTAATGAATTATTCATTATAAGGAGGTCTCTATGACAAGGTCAGAGCTGGTAGAAAAAATTGCAGAGAAGTGTACAGATTTTACAAAGAGACAGGTGGAGATAATGTTTGATACTGTTATTGACAGTATTAAGGATGCATTGAAAAAAGGTGAAAGGGTTGAGATAAGGGGTTTTGGTAATTTCACGGTGAAGACCAGAAATCCGAGGATAGCGAGGAATCCAAAGACAGGTGAATCTGTGGAAGTCCCGATGAAAAGGGCGGTTCATTTTAAGGTTGGCAAGGAGCTGATAGAAATGATGAATATCTCCCTCAGGGAGCAAACGACGGAGTCCGGTAAAGAGCAGTAAGGTGCAGGATATTGGGAAGAAGGGATTTTTTGAAGCTTGCTGTAAAGTTATTTATGGGAGTAGCAGGCCTGCTGGTGGTACCTTTTATTTTCTCTCTCAGGCCTTTCAGATTTCAGAGAAAAAAACTTCAATATTTTTTCCTCGCATACCTTGATGAACTTCCAAGAAGAGAGATCAAGATATTTGAACTTAATTTAGAACAACAGGACAGCAGGACAGCAGAACAGAGGTTAAAAAATATGAATATTTATATAGTTAAAAGACCTGATGGGTGGATTGCCCTTTCACCTGTTTGTACACACCTCGGATGTGTGGTGAAATGGAACAGGACAAAAAAAGAGTTTATCTGTCCCTGTCACGGTGGAAGATACAGCATGGATGGAGAGGTGATAGGTGGGCCACCACCTCTGCCTCTGATGAAACTTTCTCTAAAGATAGAGGGCGAAAGGGTATTTGTAGGTTTAAAGGTGTAGCTGAGGTGGCGAGGTAACAGCTTGATGCGCCCCTTTGACTGGTTTATTGAGAGATTCGGCCTTAAGGACCCCCACAGAAATTTCTTGGAAAGACCTGTACCCCCGGGATTAAGTTATTTATACTGTCTCGGAGGAATAGCCTTTACTGCCTTCTTGCTTTCAGCCTTTTCAGGACTGTTCCTTACATTCTTTTATACACCCTCTGAGAAAGAGGCCTTTCAGAGTATAGTTAGACTTCATAATGAGGTTCTTTTCGGTAGATTTATGAGAGGACTTCATAGATGGTCAGCCACATTGCTTATAATATCCCTGCTCCTTCATGGACTCAGGGTCTTTATAACAAAGGCCTACAGGGCACCAAGGGAGCTTAACTGGATATCAGGTGTCTGCCTGTTTGTCTCTGCGATGGTGGAGGGATTCACTGGTTATTTGCTTCCCTGGGATCAGAAGGCTTACTGGGCAACTGTAGTTGGAACAAATATAATCTCACTAATACCTTTTCTGGGCAAGGAATTTTTAATGCTCATAAGAGGTGGACCTGATATATCAGGTGCAACCCTCACAAGATTTTATAGCCTTCATACACTCTGCGTACCTCTTCTGATGATATTACTTCTATGGATACATTTTCACATGATCAGAAAACTTGGAATAGCGAGGTCATTATGAAACAGCAGAGGTGGCAGGTTAACAGTGAGGGGCATCCTGAGAAATCTGTAGATTCTGGAAGGACGCCGAAGAGATTTTATCCTGATTATCTGCTTGAGATTTTATTCTTTGTATTTATAATAATAGAGCTTAATGTTGTCCTTGCACTTCTTTTCCCTCCATCCATCGGAAGGGAGATTAATTTTATATCTCCTTATCAACCCAGGCCAGAATGGTATTATCTCTGGCTCTTCGGTCTTCTTAGATATTTTTACGGAGGGTTCGCGGTGGTGGGTGGGGTTATTATACCCCTTCTGGCAATGGTGAGTCTTTTTTTGATCCCCTGGATAGATAAAAGGCTTGGTAGAGTTAGTGCAACTATAATAATTGTCATCCTTCTGCTGTTTTTTGCAGGCTCTGTATTTTTAGTATAATATTTCATGTCATTTTCTGATGGGATAATAGATTTTCATACTCATGCCTTTCCTGATGAGCTTGCGGAGAGGGCCATGTCTCATCTCCAGAAAGAGGGTAATGTAAAGGCATATCTTGATGGAAGGGTAAGCTCCTTACTTGAATCAATGGATAGAAGTGGAATACAAAAGAGCATAGTCTGCTCTATAGCAACAAAGCCCACTCAATTTAATTCCATCCTTGAATGGTCAAGAAACATAAGATCAGATAGGATTATACCTTTCCCGTCAATCCATCCCGCTGATGGGGATTCCAGAAAAAGATTAAAGATTATAAAGGATGAAGGCTTAAAGGGCATCAAGCTCCACCCCTATTATCAGAATTTTTATATAGATGATTCATTTCTTTTCCCTCTATATGAAGAGATAATAAAAAACGATCTCATCGTTGTAATGCATACTGGTTATGATTTTGCCTTCCCAAGGATACCTATGGCAGATCCTGAAAAGATATTGAAGGTGAAAGAGAGGTTCCCTGAACTTAAACTTGTCACAACCCATCTTGGTTCATGGGATGACTGGGATAATGTGGAGAAGTACATTATTGGAAAAGAGATTTATATGGAGATATCCTTCTCGCTTGATTTCCTGAACAAAGAAAGGGCAAGGCAATTGATATTGAAACATCCCTCAGGGTTTATCCTCTTCGGGACAGATTCTCCGTGGACAGACCAGGGTAAGACCCTTGCACTTCTAAAAGGTCTTGAGCTACCGGAAGAAATTGAAAGGGCGATCCTCAGAGAAAATGCATTAAGGCTTCTTGGTTAGCAGGCTTTTGCCTTTTTATGATATTCTATAATATGCTTACAGGTTTTAATACAAATATTAAATACAGGGGAGAGGTTTTTCACGTTCAGACAGAGGACAGCGGTCTTAGAAATCCGGTCATAACCACACTCCTCTACAGAGGCGGGGTAATACTTGCCTCAAAGAAGACCAACTATAAAGAGCTTATTCCTGAAGATACAGGGTCAATATCCACGTTCCTCCGAGAGAAGATAAAACAGCTTATGACAGAACAGCACAGGTCAATGATCTCAGACCTTTTCTCAGGGAGATTTGACGGTATAATAACAGGCCAGAAGCCAGCCTTTCAGGAAAGTCATAGCATATCAGCAGCAGAGGGTTTCGGAACAGATCAGACTGCAAGGACTCAGGATTCAGGGAATGGAAATATCAGTCTTGCGAAAGAATCAGGTAAATCCATACCCGACTGTACCCCCGATCTTTCCCTCTCGGAGGGGTCTAAAAGAGAAGATGTCGGGATAAGCTCAGGGCCTGAAAAACAGACCCCATCAACTAAGAGTCAGACAATGCGCTCCCTTGATGACATCCTTCTTGAACATATAATGAAGAAGAAAAAGAATTCAACATAAAATCGTAATGCGTCATGCGTGATGAGTGATGAGTTAATAAACTCATCAGAATCATGTTCACTCATTACACATTACTATTGTATCCCTGTCTTTAAATATACTATAATGAAAAATACTGTTCACAAAGGGGCTTTGCCCCTTTGAAACCCCGAATAAGGAGTTATTAAAATTTATTTAAAAGGGGAGTTTGAGGGCTTTGCCCCTCAAAGCTCTGAAACCCCAGAATAAGGAATTATGATGATAGAGAATTCAGGGAGTTTGAGGGGCTCTGCCCCTCAAAGTGATATTGATTATCTAAGGAATCAGGCAAGGCTTTTGAGGATTGAGATCCTGAAGATGCTTGCTGAGGCTGGCTCAGGTCATACTGGTGGTAGCCTTTCTGCTGCTGATATTGTTACTGCCCTTTATTTTTATAAACTCAGACACAGGCCAGATGACCCTCTCTGGAGAGAGAGGGACAGGTTTGTGCTTTCAAAAGGCCATGCTGCTCCACTCCTTTATGCTGTGCTTGCCATGGCCGGATATTTTGATAAATCCCTTCTTAAAACCCTCAGAAAACTTGGTAGTCCTCTTCAGGGCCATCCTTCTTCAAAGAGCCTTCCAGGTGTTGAGGTCTCAACAGGTTCTCTTGGACAGGGTTTGAGTGTGGCAAATGGAATGGCTATGGGTTTGAGGCTGAGTAAAATTGAGGCAAGGGTTTATTGTCTTCTTGGAGATGGTGAACTCCAGGAGGGTCAGGTATGGGAGGCTGCCATGACAGCAGCTCATTATAAACTTGATAACCTCTGCGCAATTATTGATCTCAATGGCCTTCAGATTGATGGACCTATCTCACAGGTAAAGAATATAGAGCCTGTCCAGAGTAAATGGCAGGCCTTTGGATGGAATACCTTTGAGATAAATGGTCATGATATGGCTCAGATAGTTGATAGCCTCGACAGGGCAGAGACATTAAAGGGTGCACCTACCGTGATTCTTGCAAGGACTATTAAAGGAAAAGGTGTATCAATATTTGAAAACAAGGTCAAATATCATGGAGTAGCTCCAACAAAGGAGGAGCTTGAGATTGCCTTAAGGGAGCTTGGTGATGGGGTCCCCGAAAAATCACAAGATTTTTCGGGGTATAAGTGATGGGACAGGTTTCTGAAGTGAAGACAGAAATTAAATCATTCTCAGGTGTGGAGGCAGCAACCCGTGATGCCTATGGAGAGGTTCTTTATAAACTGGGACTTGAAAATCCTGACATAGTGGTCCTTGATGCAGACCTTAGCTCTTCCACAAAGACCCAGAAATTTGCAAAGGCCTTTCCTGAGAGATTTTTCAATATGGGTGTCTCTGAACAGGACATGATGGCCACAGCAGCAGGTCTGTCACTTACAGGAAAGATTCCCTTTGCCTCCACCTTTGCCATATTTGCTACTGGAAGGGCCTGGGAACAGATAAGGCAGAGTATTTCCTATAGCGGTCTTAATGTAAAGATTGTTGCCACTCATGGTGGAATTACAGTTGGAGAAGATGGCGCATCCCATCAGGCGATTGAGGATATTGCCCTGATGAGGGTGATACCTGGCATGACTGTTATTGTTCCCGCTGATGCCTATGAGACAGAGCTTGTTATAAAGGAGATTATTAAATATAAGGGTCCTGTATATGTGAGGCTTGGCAGATCAAAGGTTAAGGCTGTGATGCCAGAGGATTACAGATTCTCAATAGGCAAGGCCTATGCCTTCAGTTTTGGTAAGGATGTGAATATTATTGCCTGTGGTGTGATGGTATCAGAGGCACTTGGTGCAGCAAAGATTTTAAAAGAAAAAGGTATTGATTCTGGTGTTATAAATATGTCAACCATAAAACCTCTTGATGAGGAAATCCTCCTCAGAGCAGCAGATGCCTCTCTCATTGTAACAGCAGAGGAGCATTCAGTGATAGGCGGTCTTGGAGGAGCGGTATCAGAATCTTTATCCTCTATAAAACCAAGGCCTTTATTAAGGATAGGAATAAAAGATACATTCGGAACGTCTGGCTCTTCAAAGGAGCTCATGAAATATTTTGGTCTTACGGCTGAACAGATAGCAGAGGAGATTATTCAATCCATTCGTGATGCGTAATGCGTGATGAGTGATGAGTATTGTTCTCGTCACGGATCACCCATCACGGATCACGATAAGATAGCAGATGATCCACTTTGAAGGTGTTTCAAAGATATATGAAAAACAACTCGCCCTTAAGGAGATCACCCTCTCAATAGAAAAGGGAGAACTTGTTTATATTACAGGACCCTCAGGTGCCGGGAAAACAACACTGTTGAAGCTCATTTATGCCCATGAAAGGCCTGAGAAGGGAAGGCTCGTTGTGGGCGACTATGACCTCTCTGTTATCACTCAGAAAGAGATACCCCTCTTAAGAAGAATGGTCGGAATAGTCTTTCAGGACTTCAGACTCATTGATACAAAGACGGTCTTTGAGAATGTGGCAATGCCCTTGAGAATTCGAGGACTCAGTGACAGAGATTTAAAGGATTTTGTCTTTGATAGCCTGAGGCTTGTTAACCTGAGGCATAAGATAGAGGCCTATCCTCCTACACTTTCAGGTGGTGAACAGCAGAGGATTGCTATTGCAAGGGCTATAGTTGCTGAGCCACAGATATTACTTGCAGACGAGCCAACAGGCAATCTTGACCCTGAAAACACAAAGGCTATAATGGACATATTCAAGGAGATAAATGCAAAGGGAACTACAGTGGTGATTGCTACTCACAATCCTGACCTTTATACCCACAGTGGAAGAAGGGTCTTCAAGCTACAGGAAGGTTCACTTACGGGGGTGGAGGTCCTATGATTACTGGTTATTCCTTTAGATTTGCCTTTGAGAGTCTAAAAAAGGAATTCTGGATAAATGTCATAGCAGCACTTTCTGCAGGCGTGGGGCTCTTTATTATTGCAATACTCAGCATTACATTTTACAGCATTAACTCCGTTGCAAAAAAACTCCCGGAAAGGTTTACAATCATACTTTATATGAAGGATAACACACCAGCAGATGAAATAAATAAGCTACTCCTGAACCTGAAGAATAATTCAATGGTAAGGTCTGCAAGACTTATTACAAAGGATTCGGCCCTCAATGAGCTAAAAAAGAGATTGAAGGATTCAAGTTTCTTGATTGAGGGGCTTGATGAAAATCCTTTGCCTGATTCTGTTGAGATAAGGCTAAGATCAGATGCCGTTGAGAAAGCCCTTTTAAAAGACTTTATTAAGGAGCTGAGGTCCGTACCTTCGGTTGATGACATAGATTATGGAGAAGATGTAATGGAATCCATTGTAATGATAAAAAAGGCTGTTGAGACCTCCGGCATAGCCTTTATAGCAGTTATTTTAACAGGGATTTTATTTAATTTTTATACAACCATCAGGATACTCTTTTATAGAAGAAAAGAAGAGGTGGAGACCTTTAAACTGCTCGGTGCGTCTGGTGGTTTTATACGGGCTCCTTTTCTTATTGAAGGTGCAGCTATTGGTATTGCAGGTGGTCTGGTAGCTTCACTGATGGTCTTTGGACTTACTCAGGTCTTTGCCTTCCTTTCCACGAGGCTGCCCTTTATTGCTTCATTTAATATTCAACCCTATTTACTTAGTTTTTTAATAATATTACCCCTCGCCGGAGCTCTTCTTGGAGTAGCAGGTGCCTTCTTGAGTATTGGAAGAATCAGATATTGAGATGAAAGGCAAGCCAGGAGTAAGAAACAAGAAGTCTGAAAGATTTTTATTATCCCGAAGGCTTTTTAGCCTCTGTCTTTTTACTTTATTTCTGATACTGATATCACTGTCTGTTTTTGCTCAGGATCTTCAGGAGAGGCTTAAGTCCATAGAAGATGAGATAAAAAGATATGAGGAGCGTCTCAAGAAAGAGCAGGAAAAAGAGTTTTCTGTGATAAATGAACTGGGAAGGATTAGCTCTGAGCTTGCAGAGGTAAAGGACAGGATAAGAGAACACAAAAAGAAACTAAGGCAGACAGAACAGAAACTATCAGCAATACAGCGTGAGATAGCCACGCTTGAAGGTAGACTTCAGAAGAGGTTGCAATGGTTGAAGAAAAAATTAAGAGCACTGTGGACTTATGGCTATGTAAGGGAGATGGAGTTTCTTTTTGGCTCAAGAAGCGGAGGTGAATTTCTAAGGAACTGGAGGTACCTCACATTGCTGATGAAATATGACAGGAAGGCAATGGAACAGATGAGGAGAGACATTGAAGAGCTGAGGGGAAAGGAGAATGAACTTTCTTCACTGAGGAAGGAAATAAAAAAGGCCCTTGCTGAGATGGAACATGAACAGCTTGTCCTTTTAAAGCTGAGGGAGGAAAAGAAGATTCTCCTTTTGAGTGTGAGGCAAAAAAAAGAACAATATGAGAAGATGATCAGGGAGTTGAATGAGGCTCAGAAGAGACTTGTAAAGATTATAGATGAATCTCGTATACAGGGGAGTGCCGGGGAAGACAGGGGATTCCTTTTAAAGAGAGGAAGGCTTGCCTGGCCTGTGAATGGAAAGGTAAAGATACCCTTTGGTTATCAAAGGGATCCCTTAACAGGGGTGCCTGTCTTCAGGAGTGGCATATATATACTGACCGATGAGGATTCTACAGTTTCAGCAGTATATTCTGGCAAGGTAGCCTATACTGGTGAGCTTAAGGGTTATGGAAGGGTTATGATAATAGCCCATGGTGGTAATTATCACAGTGTCTATGCAAACCTCTCAGAGATTTTTTTTAAGCCAGGAGATATAATATTAGAAAGGCAGGCCATTGGCAGGGTGGGCGAATCTCAGATAATAGAGGGTACAGGACTTTATTTTGAGATTCGCTATAAAGGAAAGCCGCTTGACCCATTGCAATGGTTAAAGAAAAAGTAGGAGGAGAGATAAGATGAGAAAAAGGATCTTCAAGATTTTTGTAGTGCTTTTACTTATCCTCGCTGGCATATTCATCGGCAGGATAAGCACAGCCACAAAGAGTGGGGCAGAGGGCTATGAGGAATTAAAAGTCTTTACAGAAGCCTTTTCTGTAATAAAAAGAAACTATGTTGATGAGGTAAAGACAAAGGACCTTATATATTCAGCCATAAAGGGTATGGTTGGCAGCCTTGATCCCCATTCTGGTTTCATGACACCAGAGGCCTATAAGGAGATGCAGATAGAGACAAAGGGTGAATTTGGTGGCATAGGAATACAGATAGGGATAAAAGACAATACACTTACAGTAATAGCACCTATAGAGGATACACCTGCCTGGAAGGCTGGTATTAAGGCAGGAGATAAGATTATAAAGATTAATGGTGAATCTACAGCGGATATGGGTCTTCAGGATGCAGTCAATAAGATGCGCGGGCCAAAAGGGACAAAGGTTACCATTACAATAATGAGAGAAGGATGGAAGTCTCCCCAGGATTTCACCATGGTGAGGGATATAATCCATGTAAAAAGTGTAAAATCAAAGGTAATAGAAAAGGGCATTGGATACATAAAATTATCAGCTTTTCAGGAACAAAGTGCCAATGACCTTGCCATTGCCTTAAAGGAACTGGTTGAAAAGGAGAAGATAAACTCTCTTGTCCTTGACCTGAGAAACAATCCTGGTGGGCTCCTCCAGAGTGCAGTGGAGGTGACTGATCAGTTCCTTGAACCAGGAAAACTTGTGGTATCAATCAAGGGAAGGACAGGTGAAAAAACAGAATACTTTACAGAGGGGCTTAGGCCAAACTATAAATTACCTGTCGTTGTACTTGTTAATCATGGAAGTGCCAGTGCTTCAGAGATAGTGGCTGGTGCACTTAAGGATCACAGAAGGGCCATAACCCTGGGTACCACCACCTTCGGTAAAGGCTCTGTGCAGAACATAGTGCCACTCAGTGATGGATCTGGTCTGAGACTCACTACTGCAAAATACTATACACCGAGCGGTGTATCCATACATGGAGAGGGCATCACTCCTGATATTGTTGTCAAGCTCGAGGCAAAGGCACCTGATAAGGAAAGACCTGTGTTGAGGGAAAAGGATATCCAGAGACACCTGCAGGAAAAGACCGATGAAGTACCTCTTGAAACAGCACCTGTGGAGGTTGAGGAAAAGGATGACCTTCAGCTCCAGAGGGCAATTGAGCTCCTGAAGACCTGGGATATATTTAAGAAGCTACCCCAGACATAGTGCTTTTATGCCTTTCAAAAGGATAATCTTTGACATAGAGACTGTTGGAAAGGATTTTGAAAGCCTTGAGCAACATATTCAGGATTATCTCCTGAGATGGGCTGATACAGAGGAGAAGGAAGAGGAGATAAAAGAGAGGCTTGGCCTTTATCCTGTAACGGGTGAGATAGTAGCCATAGGTCTATTTGACCCGGATACAGCTAAGGGAAAGGTATATTTTCAGGCACCTGCGTCAGACCCTTTTCTGCCCTTTGAGGAAAATGGCATATGGTATGAGACAGGCACAGAAGAAGAGATACTCAATAAATTCTGGAATGAAATAAAGGATTATGATCAGATAATAACCTTCAATGGCAGGGGTTTTGACTGTCCCTTTATCCTCATAAGGTCGGCACTGTACAGGATAAGGCCGTCAAAGGACATCATGCCCAATCGTTATAATAATAGCCATACAGACCTTCTTGATCAGCTTACCTTTTATGGTATTACAAGAAAATACAGTCTGGATATATGGTGTCGCTTTTTTGGCATTACAAGTCCGAAGGAAGAAGGTATTACAGGTCTTCAGGTCAAGGAACTGTTTATGAAGGGACAATACATGGAGATAGCCAGATACTGTGCAAGGGATCTTATTGCAACCAAGAAGCTTTTTGAATACTGGGATCAGTATATAAGATTCCGTAATGAGTGATGCGCTATCCGTAATGAGTTTTAATCTGGAATGGATAATATATTTAATTAACTCATTACCATCACTGATCAAGAATAACTGAATAAAGATGCATAAGGTAATTGTTGGCATGAGTGGGGGTGTTGATTCCTCCACTGCTGCCTATCTCCTTAAAAAAAAGGGATACGAGGTAGAGGGTGTAAGTTTCATACTCTATGAGGCAAGGTTAAGGAGGGAGCCCTCCTACAGACATGTAGCCTGCTGCAGCATTGAGGCAATAAAAGAAGCAGCCATTGTAGCAGACCAGATTGGAATTCCACACAGTATTATTGATCTCAGGGAGAAATTTATTGACAAGGTAATAAATCCCTTTATTACCTCCTATAGAAAGGGGCTCACCCCAAATCCCTGTATCCTCTGCAATAGATATATTAAATTCCCTGTTCTTTTAGAGATAGCTGATGAAAGAGATGCCTTCTTCATATCAACAGGCCATTATGCAAGGGTAATGGATGGCAGGCTTTTTAAAGGTATAGATCAAAAAAAAGACCAGTCCTATGTGCTTTATGCACTGCAGAAAGAAGAGTTCAAGAGACTCATACTTCCTCTGGGAGGGCTAACAAAAGACAGGGTTAGGGAGATTGCAAGGTCCCTGGGCCTTATATCAGCCAGAAGACCTGAAAGTCAGGAGATATGCTTTATAGCAGAGAGGAGATATTCTGAGTTCATAAATGCCTTTACAGAGCCAGAGGAGGGACCAGTTATTGATATAAAAACAGGGGAGATATTGAAGACCCACAGAGGCATATTCCACTACACTATAGGACAGAGAAGGGGTCTTGGAATATCCTCAAGGGAACCCTATTATGTGGTAAAGATAGATCCTGAAAAAAGAATTGTATATGTAAGTAATAAAGAAGATGCCTTTAAAAGAGAGATTATTATCACTGATTTAAATATCCTTGAGCCCTCAGCCCTCAGCCTTCAGTCCTCCTTCAGGGCAACTGTAAAGATTCGCTCCACCATGAAGGATGAACCAGCAACGATCTACCCGAACGGCGGGCTTGCAAAGATTGTCTTTGACTCTCCCCAGTGGGCTCCTGCCCCTGGCCAGTCAGCGGTGTTTTATGATGGAGAGCTGGTGATTGGTGGTGGAATTATAAAAGAGGTAAGAGGCTAAAAAATTTATTCCTTGACAAGAGGGTTAAATTTTTATATATTTTAAAGTAAGCCTTATCAGGAAAGGGGGTGATAAAAAGAAAAGAAGAGGAGGGGATTTTTAATCTCCATCATATTTTAAAGCCGTCAGTATATCTGCTGATAGGTTACAGCAAGAAGGAGGAAGAATATGAAGAGGATATTTATCTTAGTGGTTATTTCTTTATTTATTGCAAGCACTGCCTTTGCAGCAGGTCAGGCAAGAAGGAATGTAGGTTGCGGTCTTGGAACCATGTTGTTCAAAGATAGTGCAGATGATAAGTGGCTTCTTCAGGCACTTCAGGCAACAACAAATGGCACATTTGGCAATCAGACCTTTGGTGTTACAACAGGGACATCAGAATGTGAAAGGGCAACAAAGATTGCCAGCAATGAGAAACTGAATCAGTTTGTGGCAGATAATATGGATAACCTTGCAAAGGATATCGCAATGGGTCATGGTGAAACCCTCGATACACTCGCAGAATTGATGGAAGTACCACTTCAGCAAAGAGCTGAATTTTATTCAAAGCTTCAGGTAAACTTCTCCAGTATCTTTACCTCTGCAGATGTTCAGGCAGCAGAGGTCCTTGACAATATCGTAACCATAACATCACAGAGTTAATTTTATTAAATGAGAATGAAGAGGGGTATGATAATGCTCATGCTCCTCTTCATACTTTATGTGCCTGCCATCTCATGGCCATCTAATGATAATCCCTATCTTATAAGTTTAATAAAAAAAGCACGTGATAGAGAATTATATAAAGAAAGATACTGGAGTGTGCTTCTTCATTATAAAAAAGGTCTTTTTGGGGTGGAGAGTCTTATTGATGACCCAGCATTCTTCCTTTCACAGGATGGTAAGACAGACCCCGAAGCAGAATTAATAGAAACATTAAGGTCATTTTTCAGGGAATATCATAGTGAAGAGGGCAACCCGAGATGCAAGTTTCCTGGTAGATATTACTGGCTAAAAGAGATACTTGAGATTGATGAAAATAGCATGCCTCCTCTGGAATGCAATGAGTTTGGAAAATTTCTAAAGGCTATTAATCCAAAATCAGCAACACTGGTATTCCCCTCTGCCTATATGAACAGCCCTGCTTCTATGTTCGGTCATACGCTTATAAGAATAGACAGCACCTATAAGAGTAAATTAATGTCCTATGCAATTAATTATGCTGCCAATACTGGTGATGAAGGTGGAATAACATATTTAATAAAAGGTCTTTTCGGTTTTTTTAAAGGATATTTTTCTATACTTCCTTATTACGAAAAGATAGAGGAATATAATGACCTTGATATGAGAGATATGTGGGAATATGAATTAAATCTCACCGAGGAAGAAGTGAGGAGGATGGTTTTTCATATCTGGGAATTGAAGGATATTTATTCCTATTATTATTTCTTTGATGAAAACTGTTCTTATAATTTACTTTTTCTTTTAGAGGCTGCCAGACCGGAGGTCAATCTGACAGATGAATTCGGACAATGGGTCATACCCTCTGATACAGTAAGGCTTGTAATTGATAGGGGGCTTGTCAGGAATGTTCACTACAGACCATCCAGATCAACCAGGATAAGACATATGGCCT
>JBDOIG010000025.1:0-10464 GCA_041082235.1 Thermodesulfovibrionales bacterium
GGCCCTGCCTCTGGATGGTGCTGGACAGAAAATATCGGGTATTCCACATGCTCCATTCCTTCTTCAGAGCCATCAAAGAGATTCTGGTGCGTGAGTCTCACCTGGCCCCTGAGGCTGTTTATATCAACACAATAATTATGATTCTGAGCAGTTATCTCAACCCTTCCTGTCTTCAGGTCTTTGACAGGATGGTTACCACCATGATGGCCAAATTTCAATTTATAGGTCCTTCCACCCATTGCAAGGCCCAGTATTTGATGACCAAGACATATGCCAAATATCGGTTTTTTACCAATTAATTTCTTTGCGTTCTCTATTCCGTATATGACTGTCTGAGGGTCTCCTGGGCCGTTGCTGAGAAGGATTCCATCAGGGTCCATCTCTAAGACCTTTTCAGCAGGTGTCATGGCACTCACTACTGTTACATCAAAATCAGCCTCATAAAGATTCCTTAAGATATTGAACTTTACTCCAAAGTCATAGACCACTACCTTCGATCTTCGTTCAGTATACTCTGCAGCAGGGCAGGGCCATTTCCAGCAACCTTTCGTCCATTTATATGTTTTTGCAGATGTAACCTCTCTTACAAAGTCAATGGCTGATATCCCTGGATGACTTCTAACTTTTTTAAGCAGTCTCTGCGGGTCAAGGTCTACGGATGATATTATCCCCATCTGACAACCCTTTGTCCTCAGATGTTTTGTAAGTGCCCTTGTATCAATTCCAGCAATACCAGGGATATTATATTTTTTCAGGAATTCATCAAGACCTCCTTTAGCCCTCCAGTTGCTGAATGTGCCTGAATGTTCTTTTACCACGAATCCTTCTACTTTTGGGCCTTCAGCTGATTCCATATCTTCAGGATTTATACCGTAGTTTCCTATCTCGGGATATGTCATTACCACTATCTGACCTTTGTATGACGGATCCGTAAGGATTTCCTGATAACCTGTGATGGAGGTATTGAAGACCACCTCGCCAATCCTTTCTGTAGGGGCACCAAAGGCCTCTCCAGTGAAGAATAACCCATCAGATAGCATAAGAATAGCCTTATCCATATGATAAATTATAACATAATATTGAGAGGCCTTCTTTAATCAAGAATTTTTTAATTAACCTTTGATAGAAAAGACAGGGCAGCTAAAAAGCTGCCTTTACTTTATAATCCTTAAGAATAAACCTTCCCTGATTCTTCCTGTGAGGGATTTTTCAAAGTTATTTTATAAACCTTTGGATTAAAACCATTAGTTATCATATTATAAACCTTTGTATATTGATTTTAAATCAATCCCGTAAATATAATTTGGCAGTATGAAGATATTGCTTAATATAAGCAACAGGCTTCTTCGTGAGGCATTATATCATTATTTAAGTAATAATAAGATAGAGGCATCAATATTTGTTGTTGATGGGATTGAAATGGGGCCATTAAGACCTGATATCATATTAACTGATTTCCGAGGATTGAATTCAGAATATAATATTCGATACCCGGAAGCAAAGCTCGTTCTTATAGATACAGGGTTGAAACATGAGCATATAATTGCTGCCCTTGTTTCTCATAAACTTTCTGGGGTTATTTCCACTGACACAGATATTAAATTATTTAAGAAGGCATTGAAGGTTATAAATGAGGGACAGATATGGCTTGACAATACACTTATCAAACTCTTTATGAGTAATATAACAGTAACGAAAAAAGGTATAATATCATTATCACCAAAAGAAAAAGAGATTATTCAATTTGTATGTCAGGGATATACTAATAAAGAGATAGCCTCAAGATTATCTCTGAGTGATCAGACCGTAAAGGCCCATCTTAACAGGATCTTCAAAAAACTCAATCTTTCAAATCGCTCTCAGCTTATTTCTTTCTTCTTAAACCATTTTTATATTTAGAAGTATTTGTTGAAATCTCAAAATTGCTGATAGAAAAAGGCAGTTACCTCAAAGCCTTTATAATGCGACAAAACTTTATTTATTATGTAACAAAAAGTTTATCATCAGATGGTGAAGGAGGATATGTTCGGTCATGTTGATTAAAAAGCTTACATTAAGGTGTCGCTATAAAGTCTTTTCGGCATACCCTCCTATTCCTAACAGCAGATTACAGTGAAATCCCCTCATTTGAAAAAATCTCTTCATACCAGTTATAGTTAAAGGTTAAAGAGTTTTAAGACATGCCTGTACAGGAATTTATTATAGTAAAGGGAGCATCAGAGCATAACCTCAAGGGGATAGATGTCACTATTCCCAGAAATAGAATTACTGTTATTACAGGTCCCTCCGGCTCTGGAAAATCTTCCCTTGCAATGGATACCATTTATGCAGAGGCCCAGAGGCGTTATATGGAGAGCCTTTCATCCTATGCAAGGCAGTTTGTTGAGCAGCTCAAAAAACCGGATGTCCAATCTATAACCGGGCTTTCTCCATCCATTGCCATAGATCAGAAGACCGTTACAAGAAGCCCCCGCTCAACAGTTGGGACCATTACAGAGATATATGATTATATGAGGGTAATCTATACAAGAATCGGAAAACCCTTCTGTTATAATTGCGGTGCCCTCCTCGGTGGTCAGAGGGTAGAGGGTATCATAGATGCTGTTAAGGCCCTTCCACAGGGGACAAGGCTTCAGGTATTATCCCAGATAGCCCGGGAAAGAAAAGGTGAATATAAAAAAGAGCTTGATTCCATGAGAAGGGAGGGTTTCCTGAGGGCAAGGATTGATGGAAAGATGGTTGACCTTGTTGAAGGTCTTAAGCTCAAGAAGACACAGAGACATACTGTAGAGATTGTGATAGACAGGTTTATAGTAAAACCAGGCATAGATAAAAAGATAGCCACTTCAATAGAAATAGCCCTCAGATATTCTGACATCATAATCGTCAATCTTGTGGATGAAGCAAGGGATATCCTTTTCAGCAAGTCCCTTGCCTGTCCTAAATGTGGGATAAGCTATCCAGAGATAGCACCAAGGCTTTTTTCCTTTAACAGTCCTTATGGTGCCTGTCCTAAGTGTAAGGGGATAGGATTTGAGGATCTGAGAGAGGCCTACGAGGAAGAAATTACTGAAGAGGACATGATTTCAGAACCTCTTATTGATGCTGAATCCCTGAGATTTGAAAGATGCAGCGAATGCAATGGTACCCGTTTGAGAAAAGAAGCCCTTGGCATTCGTTTCAATGGTATCAACATAGCCCAGTTCAGCAGCCTTACAGTGAGGAACGCTATTAAATTTTTAAAGGAAATTGAACTCTCCAAAAGAGAGGCCTTCATTGTGGCGAGGCCTTTAAAGGAGGTTCAGGACAGGCTTGGTTTTCTTGAAAGAGTAGGGCTGGATTATCTCACACTGGACAGACCATCTTTAACCCTTTCAGGAGGTGAGGCCCAGAGGATAAGGCTTGCCACCCAGATTGGTTCGAGACTTACCGGTGTTCTTTATGTCCTGGATGAACCGAGTATAGGTCTTCATCCACGGGATTGTAAAAAGCTTCTTGATACAATAGCCTCTATCAGAGATGCTGGCAATACAGTCATAATAGTTGAGCATGATGAGGAGACCATTAGACAGGCTGACCACATCATAGATATGGGCCCGGGAGGAGGAATCTATGGAGGTCGGATTGTTGCATCAGGAACTTTACAGGAGATAATAAAAAACCCGGCTTCCCTTACAGGGAGATATCTTAAAGGAGAGCTTTCAATACCTGTCCCAGCCTCAAGAAGAAAACCTGTTGATTATATTGAGATTATAGGTGCTTCAGAGTTTAATCTAAAGAATTTGAATGTTAAGATTCCACTGGGTGTATTTCTATGTGTTACAGGTGTCTCTGGGTCAGGCAAGAGCACACTTTTTATAGATATCCTCTATAGAGCAGCTGTTAATGCCCTTTATAATAGGGGCCTTAAGACAGGCAAATTTAAGAGGATCAGGGGACTTGAAAAGATAAAAAGGGTATTATGCGTTGACCAGAGACCTCTTGGAAGGACACCAAGGTCAAATCCCGCAACATATACGGGAATATTTACATTAATCAGAGAACTCTTTGCACAGGTGCCTGAAGCACGCATGAGGGGATACAGGTCTTCAAGGTTCAGTTTCAATGTACCAGGAGGCAGATGCGAGACCTGCGGTGGTGATGGTCTTAAGAAGGTGGAGATGCATTTTTTGCCAGCCGTATATGTTCCCTGCGATGACTGCAAGGGCAGGAGATATAATAAGGAGACCCTTGAGATCAGATTCAGGGCTAAAAATATAGCTGATGTCCTTGAAATGACAGTATCAGAGGCAGTTGAGTTTTTCAAGAATATACCTCATATAAGTTCAAGGCTCAGGATACTTGAAGATGTGGGTCTTGCCTACATCAAACTCGGTCAGCCTGTTACATCCCTTTCAGGTGGAGAGGCGCAGAGGATAAGGCTATCAAGGGAATTTGTTAAAAGGTCAAAGGGTCACACCCTCTATATCCTTGATGAGCCCACTACAGGTCTTCATTTTAGAGATATAGAGAAACTGCTCAGTGTGATAAATAAACTTGTTGACAATGGTAATACCGTAATAGTGATTGAACATAACCTTGATGTGATAAAATCAGCAGACTATATAATAGACATGGGTCCTGAAAGTGGAGACAGAGGAGGAGAGATTATTGCCACAGGTAGTCCTGAAGAGGTAGCAATTAATCCCATGTCGTGGACAGGTAGATTTTTGAGAGAAAAGATTATTACAAGCCGGAAGGCCGAGGCAGGATGAGGGATTCCAAGGATAAACCAAAATTGGCATTAGAAAAATTGCAGCCTGCCTCAACGTTTTTTAACAAGGCGACAACTAAAGGATACAGGATTCAAGATACAAGATTCAGGATTCAGAATACAGGCCTTTAAGGTTATCATGTATTGTGTAACTTGTGTTATGAATTTAAGATGTCGCTGGTGAAGCCCTTTTGGCATACTAATAATTTTATTCAAGGTTTTAAAAAATCGTCTATAGTCAGGTTTAAAAGGATAATTAATAAGGGTAGATTCATGAGAAAAGGTATGCATCTTAATTATGGCATTACCACGTTGCTGCTGTGCTGCTTTATATTTTTTACTTCCTGCCAGAGAGAACATCTTTACAGAGAGACCACAATCATGATGGATACCATTGTTACCATTACAGTTGTGAGCGATTCAAAGAAGGCCGCTGAGGATGCAATTGAGCATGCCTTTAATGAATTAAGGAGGCTTGAGAAGAGTTTTAATTTTTATTCAGAAGAAAGTGAGCTATCTATGATTAATAGAAATGCTGGTGTCAGGCCTGTTAAGGTTTCAAAGGATATGATGGATATTTTAAAAAAGGCTATATATGTATCTGAGCTTACAGGAGGTGCCTTTGATATAACAACAGGTCCCCTTACAAGGCTCTGGGATTTTAATAAAAAAAATATTCCTGATGGGCAGAAAATCAAAGAGGCGCTCAAGCTCGTAGGTTATAAAAATATTATTATTAATGAAAGGAACTCTACTGTTTTTTTAAAGAAGAAGGGCATGCTCATAGATCTGGGTGGTATAGCAAAAGGCTATGGTGCAGACAGGGCAATTGAGGTATTGAAGGCAGAGGGTATGAAGGCAGCCCTTGTGGCCATTGCAGGAGATATAAGGGCCTATGGAGTTAAAAATAATGGGAGTCCCTGGATGATAGGTATTAAAGACCCCCGTGCACGAGGAGATGATGACCTGATAGCAACATTACCTTTAAAGGACTCTGCCATCTCTACATCAGGAGACTATGAGAGATATTTTATAAAGGCTGGGAAAAGATACCATCATATCCTTAATCCATCAACAGGTTATCCCGCGGATTCTACAGGAGGGGTTTCCGTAATAGCAGGTGCCGGGTATCTCACTGACAGTATCGCAACAGCGGTCTTTTTGCTGGGTCCTGAAAAGGGGATAAAGCTCCTCAGAAAACATGGCTTGAAAGGTTTGTTTATCACAGAAGATGGAAAGAGATTCTCTACAGGTGATATTGATGGGATTAGGTTTAAATAGAAAGGCCTTCTCTTTACTTGATGGAGCTCTTATCACCTCTTTGCTTGTTATATCAATCTCAGGTTTTATATTCATGGATAAATTTTTACCTGATAGTGACTCTGTAAGGGTTGAGGTTGATGGAAGGCTACATGGAATTTATCCTCTTTTTGAGGACAGACTTCTTACTGTTCACGGTCCAATTGGTGATACAGTGATAGAGATTAAAAACAGAAGTGTTAGGGTTGTTAGCTCTGCCTGCCCAAATAAGCTCTGTGTCCATCAGGGATTTATAAAAAGGGGAAGCATAATATGTCTTCCCAACAGGGTTGTTATAACCATTGGAGTAAGCTCTGTAGATGCAATTACAGGATAAGCAGAAGATAGCGGTTCTAAGTGCTATTGCCATAGCAATTCACAGCATAGAGAACTTAATCCCTATGCCTGTACCCTGGTTAAGACTCGGGCTATCAAATATCATTACATTAATTGCTTTCTTATTATTTGGATTAAGGATTGCCATGCTGATAACACTTATAAGGATCACGGTCTCATCCATGCTTATAGGGACATTCCCGGGTCCTGCCTTTATATTGAGTCTGTCTGGAGGGTTCACCGGACTTGCAGGTCTGTGTTTTTCAAGCATAATCCCGTTTCTTGGAATAACAGGATTGAGTGTTATGGCAGCACTTTCTAACATTTCTGGACAGCTTATTGTCGCCTATTTTTTATTTATCAAAAGACCTGAGGCGGTCCTTGTGATTGCGCCATTTTTGATACTTCTTTCCACCACCACAGGCACAGTTAATGGCCTTATATCAGCAGGTATAATAAGGAGAATAAATAATAAGGATATGATATAATCTTATATGTTTTATTCTGTCTTTTCAAAGGCGCTGAGATGGATAAATCCGCTTCTTGCTATAGGTTTTTTCCTCTCTATTTTTTATTTAATAAGGGTTTTTATCTTGCCTGTTGAGATTAAGCTTGATACAAAGGTCCAGCAGGGTAAAACCTCTGCGCAAAGAATTTATTCCATTGATCACTATGCAGGTCTTCTTAAGGAAAATCCTTTTGGAATAAAGGGTGAGTTCAGACTCTTAACAAATTCAGAGGGTTCACAGACTGATAATGCCATTACACTCATCGGGACTGTAGCAGGTGGAGATTATAATTATGCAATAGTTGCTGATTCAGCGGGTAAACAGGAGATATTCAGAAAAGGTCAGGATGTTTATGGTATCGGAAGGCTCAGGGCTGTATATAAAAATAGAATTATTATAAAGACTCCTTCAGGTGATAAGGTCTATGAGATTGCTGATGTGATAATAAGAGAGGTGAGAGAGCAGAGGGTAGAGGGCAGAAAGGATTCTGGATTTAGACCACCAGCAGGCGTGGGAAGATTATCTCAGAATGTCTTTACAATCAACTCAGAGGCATTGAGACAGGCCATAGATAATCCGAGAGAAATCTTGACAGATGCGAGGTTTGTTCCCAATATAGTTGATGGAAGGCAGGAAGGTTTTATAGTAAGGGAATTAAAGAAAGGCGGAGTTTATGAGAGCCTCGGACTGGAAGATGGTGACATACTTCTCAGGGTAAATGATTTCCCTATAACAGGACCTGAGAGTGCACTTCAGGCCTTCAATGCCCTTAAGGGAATGGACAGGATTGAGCTTGATATAATGAGAAGAGGTCAGAGGATAAGCATGACCTATCAGATCAGGTGAGTTAATAGAAAGGGCATCCAAATTACTGTTAGGAAAATGGGCCAGTCTGCTTCAAGGACTTTACAAAGCGACAATTTTTATTTATTATGTATCAAAAGGTCTTCACCAAAAAGGTAATCTTAGCTATGTATAGTAAGCTAATTAATAACCTTACACTGAGGTGTCGCAGTAAGGCCCTCTCGGCAGCCTGTCCATTTTATTTAAGATTTGTTTTTTATGTCTTGGGCTAATGAAAGCGGCTTCAGGTGTATTGTAATTTTTGAGTGTTAATTTGCGGATTTTTATGTAATAATGTGCGGTAAGAGGAGGTTTATTTGGCAGAAAAGAAAGATTTATCAAGTCTGAGGAGATTTTTCAGCCTTAAGCCTGTGGCCTTCAGCTTAATCTTCAGCCTGCTTCTTCAGCCTGCAATCTTCAGCCTGTATTCTACGGGATCATCCTATTTTTTTTCAGATGCTTATGCCCAGGAAACATCTACAAAAAAAATGGTTACCTTCAATTTTGTAGATGTAGAGCTTCCTGTTATCACAAAGTTTATAAGTGAGATCACAGGGAAGAATTTTATATTTGATGAGAGGGTTAAGGGTAAAATTACCATTATCGCTCCTTCAAAGATAAGCATAGATGAGGCCTATGACCTGTTTTTGTCTGTTCTGGAGCTTAAGGGATTTACAGTGGTTCCATCAGGAGTGGATGTCTTCAAGATTATTCCTCTTTCAGAGGCAAAACAGAGAGGCATACCTATTATTAAAGAGCCCGTGAAGGTAAATGAAGGTTATATTGTCAGACTCATACCTCTTAAATACATTACCTCTGATGAGGCGCAGAGATTTCTTCAGCCAATGATATCAAGGGATGGATATATATCTTCCTTCGGACCAGGGAATTTCATAATGGTTGTTGACTCTGGAATAAACATAGAGAAGATCCTTTCCCTTCTTGAGCTTATTGACCAGCCTTCAAAGGAACTTGAACCTGAGATTGTTTTTTTAAAATATGCCTCTTCTGATCAGGTTGCAAAAATAATCAATGAGGGCTTCGGGAAATTGAAGACCCGTACCCCTGGAGGTTCACAGGTTCAGCAGTTCTGGGTTGCCTCTGAACCAAGACTCAATGCCCTGATAATCTTTGGTGAAAGGGACACCAAGGAGGCTGTAAAGAAACTCATAGGACTTCTTGATGTTCAGCCAGAAGGAGCAAAGGGAAGGGTAAATGTTTATTTTCTTGAGAATGCAGATGCAGAGGAACTTGCGAAGGTCCTTGAGGGGATAATAAGGGGTACTGTTCAGAGACCACAACAACCAGGGGCTCAGACCCCTCCTCCTGTATTTGAATCTCCTATGGCTATAACCATATCTCCTGATAAGGCTACAAACAGTCTTGTTATAGTTGCATCAAGTGCTGATTATCAGAATCTTGTTGATGTTATAAAACAGCTTGATAGAAAGAGAAGGCAGGTCTTTGTTGAGGCTATGATAGTGGAGGCCTCTATTGATAAACTGAAGGAGCTCGGTTCAAGGTGGCGTGTGATTGGAAGAAAGGATGGAGAACCAGTTGCCATTGGAGGATTTGGCACTGTTGATACATCTACACTTTACAATATAGTAACAGGTTTGAGTGGCTTAAGCGCAGGTGGTATGGGCAATTTCCTTGATATCCCAATATCAGTTATAAAACCTGATGGAACTGCTGAGTTGACAACACTTACAGTGCCAGGCTTTGCAGCCCTTTTCAGCCTTGATATGTTCAGGGATACTGTAAATGTGCTTTCCACCCCGAAGATACTCACATCTGACAACAAAGAGGCAGAGATTGTAGTTGGTGAGAATGTGCCATTCATATCAAAACGAGAAAGAGATGCAACTGCACAGAATATCCTTCTCAGTTCTATAGAAAGAAAGGATGTTGGTATCACCCTGAAGATTACCCCTCACATCACTGAGGGAGATTATGTAAAGCTTGATATATATCAGGAGATATCCGCTGTTAAAAAAGAGGCAAATACTGAGATACTGATAAATATAGGGCCAACCACAACAAAACGCTCTACAAAGACCTCTGTTGTTGTAAAGGACAGGCAGACAGTTGTTATAAGTGGTCTGATGCAGGAAAAGGAAGAGGAGGTGGAAAGGAAGGTCCCCCTGCTTGGAGATATCCCCCTTCTTGGATGGCTTTTTAAATATAAAGGTATTCAAAAGGCAAAGACAAATTTACTTGTCTTTATAACACCCCATATTATTAAAGATGCGGAAGACCTTCAAAAACTCACCTCTGAAAAAAAGAAGGAATTCTCTCAGGCAAACCAGAGATATGCTGAGGGAGAGGTAATTGTAAAATTTAAAAAAGAAGTAACTGAGGAAAGGATAGGTGAGATATTAAAAGAATATAAGGTTACCATTATTGAATACATGGATAAGACAGGGCTCTACCGACTGAGACTTCCTGAAGACATGGAAGTAAAAGAGGCATTAGAGGAGCTTTCAAAGATTCCCGAGATTGAAATAGTTGAACCAAATTATGTATTGTTTAAAGGAAATAGCAGGTACTGACTTTCCCAAATTTGCTATTAGAAACATTTCCTGATTATCGGGGTATGCCTCAAGGCCTTTATAAAGCTCAAAGGGGCAGAGCTCAAAGGGGCTTTTCGCCCCTTTGAAACCCCAGAAATAAATTTTTAAAGTTTAAATTTAAACCGTAACTCCGCCAAATTTACGTAATATG
>JBDOIG010000039.1:0-3198 GCA_041082235.1 Thermodesulfovibrionales bacterium
CTCATAAAGGATGCCTTTGCAATAGGATTTCTATTCTCAAAACGTTCCTTCCTTGTCACATTCATGGAGGGGGAAAACCATCCCAGTCCAAACAGTGGCTATCCAGAGGCAGCCCTTGCCGGAGCCCTTGGTGTAAGACTTGGAGGTCCTTCCACATATAAAGGAGTGCTTGTAGAAAAACCCTATATAGGCCTTTCTCTAAGACCACTCACGATAGAGGTTGCAAGAGAGGCAATAAACCTCATCACACTTTCAGCCCTTATGGCCGGGTTTATCGCTACTCTGGTGAGATTATGAGCTATAGTTTTGATCATGTCCATAATTGTAAAGAGGGAGGGTCTGGATTGAGGCAAAATTCACGGGTCTTGGCAGGGAGCAGTTGCCCTGAAGGCAACTGCGGATTGACAACAGGTTATAACTTCACAAAAGGAGTGAACCCTTGAACATACACAAAGGTAGTTTAATTTTGCCAAAAGACAGGCCCTCCCTGTATACTCATGGTGGAGATATCTACAGCCTTTTAATGGAAGGCTTTAAATATGAGGATATAATTGACTTCAGTGCATCAATAAATCCGCTCGGACCTCCTCCATTTGTCCTTGAGGCCCTGAGGGGTGCAGTGAAAGATATAAAGCATTATCCCGATCCTCATGCAAGACTTTTAAGAAAGGCCATAGCAGAAGAACATAATATTGAACCTGATACAATAATCCCTGGGAATGGTAGCACAGAGCTCATTTATCTTATTGTAAGGGCATTGAGACCAGAAAAGGTCTTGATACCTGCTCCCACATTTTCAGAATACGAAAGGGCCTCGAGTGTTTCGGGTGCAGAAGTTATAACTTATGACCTGAAGGAGGAAAATTATTTTGATTTAGACCCTGACGACCTTATCTCTTCACTCATCACCCATCACCCATCACGACCTATTGATATGCTCTTCCTCTGCAATCCGAATAACCCGACAGGAAGGTTGCTTAAAAAAGAAGGGATCCTCAAGATTGCAGATCTATGTCACGATCTTAAGATCTATCTTGTTGTGGACGAGGCCTTTATTGATTTTATACCTGAAGAATCAATAATAGAAAATGTAAAAGATAATCCCTATCTCATCGTGCTCAGATCCATGACAAAGTTCTATAGCCTTGCTGGTTTGAGGCTTGGATACGGAATTTTTCATCCGGTAATTATAGAAAAAATAAGAGCTATTAAAGAGCCCTGGACAGTGAATTCCATCGCACAGATTGCCGGGATCACCTCTCTAAGGGATAAAGAATTTAAAAAAATGACCCTTCTCAGGATGAGGCAATGGAAGAAGCATATGGAGGGACTTTTTAAAAGAGCGCAGATTTATTTCATACCATCTTCAGCTAATTTTTATCTATTCCGTTTTAGTGGCAAAGGTAACAGTGCAGGAGATTCACTTTATGAGGCCATGAGGAGAAGGGGCATCCTTATCAGGGATTGTTCGGAGCTTAGAGGTCTTAAAAAGGGATGGTTCAGGATAGCTGTAAGAAGCGAAGAGGAAAATGAGAGATTGTTCAGGGAGATAAGAGATGTGCTCTAAATTTCTCATAGCTGGAACTCATAGTGGCTCAGGGAAGACCACTCTTACATTAGGTATTCTCAGTGCATTGAAGGAGAGGGGCCTGAAGATACAGTCCTTTAAGGCAGGCCCTGATTTCATTGACGCCGGGCTTCATAGCCTCATCACAGCAAGACAGTCCATAAATCTTGATTTATGGATGATGGGTGAGGAGTATGTAAAAGAGCTATTCAGCAAATACAGTGAAGGAATGGATGCAGTTATAGTGGAGGGTGTGATGGGTCTTTTTGATGGCTCTCCATCAACAGCAGGTCTGGCATCGTATCTCAGCCTTCCTGTCATACTTGTAATAGATGTCTACGGGATGCAGGAGAGCCTGAGGCCAGTTGTTAGAGGATATTTGGCAGAGGCAAAAGACAGGGGAGTTGAGCTAATTGGTCTTATATTTAACAGGACAGGCGGTCAAGGACATTACCTTAAGCTGATGGAATCAATTAAAGACCTTGGCATAGAGGTCTTTGGTCATCTGCCAAAAGATAAAGACTTTATGATTCCCTCAAGACATCTCGGTCTTTTCAGGGCAGAGGAATCTCCTCTCTCAGAGGAGACAATAAAGAAGCTTGCCAGAGCTGTAACAGAGTTTATTGATATTGATAGATTATTGAAGATTACTGAGTGCACCTGCTACATTCACCAGCAATATCAACCTCCTGAGCCAGGCCTCAAGCTTCATATTGCTATCGCCCGTGATATTGCCTTCAGTTTTTATTACAGGGATGTGCTTGAGGGATTAAAAAGCTTCGGTGCTGAGATTATAGAATTTAGTCCTTTAGAGGATCGGGAGATACCAGAAGGTGTTGATTTTGTTTATATTGGAGGGGGTTATCCAGAGCTTTATGCTGAGAGGCTTTCAGGGAATCAATCGATGATTAGCTCAATAAGAAGATGGGCAAAGGAAGGCAGGCCTCTTTATGCTGAATGCGGTGGCCTTATGTATCTTTCAAAAGGTATTTCTATAGATAATGCCTTTTGTCCCATGGTAGGTATATTCCCCTTCAGCACAAGGTTTAGAGAAAGACCTGTACTGGGATACAGGCTTGTTGAGGTTGAGGGTTCTGGTGTATGTTGCCGTGGTCATGAATTTCATTATTCAGAAATAGAAGGCGAAAATCTTGAATACATAGAGAGGAGATTCAGGGTCTTTAACAAGGAGGGCAGTTACTTAAAAGATGAAGGTTTTCTCTTTAAGAGAACCCTAGCTACCTATGTGCATATTCACAATATCATGCCAGTAATTAAATGGCTTGTGGAGGATATATGGAAGGCATAATACTCATAGGTCACGGTAGTCCCTTAGAAGAGGCAAATAATCTTCATAAGATAGCAGCCATGGTCCATATCTTGCTCCATCCTGGGTGCAGGAAAGAATGCGTGAGGATAGCCTATCTTCAGTTTGGAAGTCCAGACCTTCTTGAGGCCATTAAAGGCTGTGCTCAGGATGGAGTAAAGAGGATAGTTATCCATCCCTTTTTCCTCTCAAAAGGCCTGCATGTTAGCAGGGATATCCCTGAGATAATAGGAAAGGCAAGAGGTTTATATCCAGATATAGAATTCCTCTATACAGAGCCCCTGGGGTTTAATGAATGGATTGC
>JBDOIG010000071.1:0-6439 GCA_041082235.1 Thermodesulfovibrionales bacterium
TATGGCTGATGTGGTTGATATATTGAATGTTCCCTTGAGGTCTCCGCCAGTTCCACAGGTATCAATCGTCCCTGGCGGTGAAGATATAGTTATGGCCTTTTTTCTCATAATAAGGGCTGCCTGGGTTATCTCATCAACTGTTTCTCCCTTCATCCTCAGGGCTACCAGAAAGGCTCCTATCTGGCTGTCTGTGCATCTGCCTTCCATTATCTCTGTCATGCACTCAGCCATCTCAGAAGGGGTGAGATCTATTTTTTCAATAAGTTTTGCTATTGCCTCTTTGATCATAGAAACCTCCTTTGAGGGACTTTGTCCCACAAACTCCCTTTATTTTAATTTTTAGTTTAAAATTTTAATTTAAAAAATTATTTTGGGGTTATAAAGGGGCTACGCCCCTTTAAGTTTTAAAAAATTTCTGAGAATATCATGCCCGTGTTTTGTCAATATTGATTCAGGATGAAACTGCACGCCCTCTATGGTATATCTTCTGTGTCTTACACCCATTATCTCTCCATACTCTGTCCAGGCAGTGATGATCAGCTCTTCTGGCAGGGTTTCTCTTTCTATCACAAGGGAATGATACCTTGTTGCCTCAAAATGACTGGGTATGCCTTCAAAGATGGTCTTTCCATCATGAAATATAATTGATGTCTTTCCATGCATGAGATTCTTTGCCCTCACAATCCTTCCACCAAAGGCGGCACCTATTGCCTGATGCCCCAGACAGACTCCAAGGATGGGAAGCTTTCCCTTGAAGTATTTTACAACCTCTATAGAGATCCCTGCCTCTTTTGGTGTGCATGGACCAGGGGATATCACTATCCTCTCTGGTTTAATTTTTTCTATTTCAGGTATCGTGATCTTATCGTTTCTGAATACAATTACCTCTTCACCAAGTTCACCAAAATATTGAACGAGATTGTAGGTAAAAGAATCATAATTATCAATCATCAGGAGCATCTTAAGCCTCCGCAAGCTCCACTGCCTTTATCATGGCAAGTGCCTTATTTACTGTTTCTTTGTATTCTAATTCAGGAATAGAGTCTGCAACAATCCCTGCTCCTGCCTGAACATAGACCTTTCCTCTGTGCACTATGAGTGTCCTTATAGTTATACAGGTATCCATATTCCCGTTCAGGCTTAAATATCCAACAGCACCAGCATAGGGGCCCCTTCTTGTGGGCTCAAGTTCATCTATGATCTCCATTGCCCTTACCTTCGGTGCACCTGTTACAGTTCCTGCAGGAAAGCAGGCCTTGAGGACATCAAAACAATCAAGTCCCTTTTTCAGCCTTCCCTCCACATTTGAGACAATATGCATTACATGGCTGTATCTCTCCACTGTCATCAGTTCACTTACCTTCACGCTTCCAACCTCTGCTACCCTTCCAACATCATTTCTTCCAAGGTCAACAAGCATTATATGCTCTGCCCTCTCCTTTGGGTCATTGAGCAGTTCTCTTTCAAGTGCAATATCCTCTTCCTCTGTCTTTCCCCGTCTTCTTGTCCCTGCTATGGGTCTGAGTGTTATCCTGTCTCCTTCAAGTCTCACAAGTATCTCAGGTGATGAACCAACAAGGCAGGTTCCTCCGATATCAAGAAAATACATATATGGTGAGGGATTAATCAGCCTCAGTGCCCTGTAGATATCAAAGGCCTCTGCCCTTGCGCTTCTTTCAAATCTCTGGGAAAGGACCACCTGGACCACATCACCTGACATAACATATTCCTTTGCCCGTTCTACTGAACTCAGAAATTCCTCTTTTGTAAAATTAGAGATGAAGTTTCTTTTATCTTTTGAGTTTGAAACATAGGGACTTATAAAGCCAGGGAAGGTTATCCTTCTTGAAAGCCTCTTTTTAATTGATTTGATCTTCTCAGCTGCCTTCTCATAGGCCTTTTCAGGAGCATTTCCAGGTTCAACCAGGTTTACTATCTTGATGCTCTGCCTCAGGTTATCAAAGATAAGAAGGGTATCTGTAAACATGAGGTACATCTCAGGAAGACTGAGTGCAGGTTTCGGAGAGATATTTATCCTTTCAAAGAATCTGACCATATCATAGCCGATATAACCAACAAGACCACCAAAGAATCTTGGAAGCCCCTCAATCTGGGGACTCCTGAACTGATGAAGAAAGTCCTTCACATAACCCAGGGGATCATCTGTCCTGAGGCTTTTTTTAATATTTTTCTTGGCAAGGGTTATTTTCCCATCCTTGTAGGTTATTATTGCAGAAGGTTCTGTGCCTGCAAAGGAATACCTTGCCCATTTTTCACCTCCAACCACACTCTCAAGAAGAAAAGAGGGTGAAGTCCTGAGTTTTAAAAAGGCGCTAACAGGAGTCTCAAGGTCTGCTATGACCTCTTCATAGAGAGGGATTAGATTTGATTCCTTTGATAGTGCCTTGAAGGTCTTTAAATCAGGATACATTTTTTATGATAGCCTAAAGAAGAGTATAAGGGCAAGGGAAAGAATAACTTGATAATAGTAGTTGATTTTGATAACCTATGCTTAAGGATATGGAAGAGGATAAAGGCGGCATAAAAAGAACTAAATCTATGGCAGCAAGGTTAAGGGATTTGTACCTCGGGCTTACCATTTCAAGAAAGATCCTCCTTGGTTACATGATAATGGCTTTGCTATTAATAGTAACCTCTCTTTTTACAATTTTCAGTCTGGCGAGGCTTAATTCAATTCAGGAAGGTATTATTAACAGACACATGAAGATTATTGAATTGACTGAAAGGCTCTCAGAGGTCATTGTAAGGGAGGAGGTTTATGGAAGGCGCTATGCAATACTTGGAAGCCCTGAAATGCTTGAGATATTCTGGAAGAGTACTGATGAGGCAAAAAGTCTGATTAATGCCCTTTCTGAGCTGGACAGCTCAGCAGCGGAACTCGGAAGACTTCATGAAGAATTTACAGGACTTTTTATTAAATACTTCAAACATTCAAAGGATCTCCTGTCTCCTCAGGCAAAAAAGGATGATCAATTAATTAAAAAAAGGCATGAAGCGATCTCAGAGGTCCTCACAAGATTGAATGAAGGTGCACGGAAATCCCAGAGGACAAAGACACTTGAAGGTTCAGTGATAAGTTTAAGGGCATACCGGATAGCTGGCTTGCTTTGTGCAATTGGATTGATTCTTGGTTTTGCCTCTGTAGTTTTGATTACTCATAATATCTCATCATCAGTAGATAAACTGAAGAAGGCCACACAGGAGATAGCTGAGGGAAGGTTTGATGCGGTACCTGATCTGAAAAATAAAGATGAGCTTGGAGAGCTTGCAAGGGCTTTTACTGATATGGCAAAGAGACTCAAGAAACTTGAGGAGATGTATCTTGATGCAAGCCCCCTTACAAGACTGCCAGGTGGTGTTGCTATTGAGAATGTCCTGAGGAAAAGGATTAATTCCAGAGCACCTCTTGCTTTCTGTCTTGTTGATATGGATAACTTTAAGGCCTTTAATGACAGATATGGATATGCCAGAGGGAGTGAGGTTATAAAAGCACTTGGAAACATTATAGAAAAAACTGTCAAGAAATATGGCAGGGAAGAAGATTTCATAGGTCATATAGGCGGAGATGACTTTGTGATTATAACTGTTCCGGAGAGGTATCCGAGAATTTGCAGTGAGATTATCTCTGAGTTTGATAGGACTATCGTGAATTTTTATGATCCTGAGGATAGAAGGCTGGGCTATATTATGGGAAAAACAAGGCAAGGTGTTGAGATGAAGTTTCCTATTATGACAGTCTCAATTGCTGTGGTGACAAATCAGCACAGGGAATTAGTTGATCCTGTCCAGGTTGGTGAGATTGCGGCAGAGCTCAAGGAGTATGCAAAGTCTATCCCTGGAAGCATATATGTTGTGGACAAGAGGAGAAAGGATTCACGTCAAGCGATAAGCGAAGAGAATATTATAAGATTTCCACAAAAAGAGAAAGATGCATAAGAGGAGTATTTTATTTTTAATATTTTTTATTTTATCTGGATGCACACCTTCCTATGAACAATCAAGGATAGAGTATCCTGCCTGTGCGGAGCCGCATTTTTTAACCATCTTTAAGGAATATTCTTCTGTAGCGCCCGAAGATTTTGCAGGGAAAATAAAAGAGATAGAGGAGTCCTTTTCAGGGCTGATCCTATCAGAAGATGATAGAACTTTACAGCATCTACGGCTTGCGGTTCTTTTAAGTCATTATAAAAATCCAAGACCTGATTATCAACGAGCGTTGAAGGAGCTTGATTTATATCTTTTAAGTGCCAGGGATGAGGACAAGGCAGTACTCAGGAGTTTTCAGTTCTTTCTCAGGGAGGTTATAAGACTTGACAGGGAAGGCAAAGAATTAAAAAAGAAGCTGGAACTCCTTAAGAGTCTTGACATTGATATAGAAAAGAAAAGGACAAAGCCTCGCTAAGTATGAACCTTGACAGATTGATATTGAGGAGATGCTCGCTGCTCAATTAATTGCGTAGTTGCGAAATTCCTTGACAAAAGGCCTCTTTTGTGTTAACCTATTTAAAACCACGTGTTTCCTTAAGTGCTGAATTGCCAGCAGGCTTTGCCTTTGAGAATTAAATGCTTTATGGAGGTATAGGTCATGGAAAAGAAAAAGATGGCTATTGTTGCTGCAAGTGGAACACTTGATAAGGCCTATGCAGCCCTTGTGATTGCCTCAACAGCAGCTACCCTTGATGCTGATGTGAGGATATTCTTTGCCTTTGGCGGTATGAATATCATCCACAGAGAGATGAGCAAGAAGATTGTACCTCCGCCTGGAATGGAGGTCCTTCCTGAGCTTATTAAAAATATAAAGTGGGCAAGCCTTCCAGAGATGCTTCAGATGGCAAAGGACGCAGGAGTAAAGCTTATTGCCTGCTCTGCTACAATGCAAATGCTCGGATATAAAAAAGAAGACCTTATTGATGGAGTAGAGGTTGCTGATGCAGATAAATTCGTAGAGTTTGCCCTGGAGGCTCAGAGCAGCCTCTTCATATAATCCTCCCCTCTTTAAATCTGGGTTGGGGTTCAGGCTGAAAAGCCTGCCTCAACCTAACTGGCACCCCAAAAAATCGTCAGATTTTTTGGGACCCCGTTATTCGGGATTCCCTTTTTGGGGTGCCAGCTATTTTTTACTCTCTCTTTTTAAAATCAATCCCAATATTCTATCCTTCTGCTAAAATCTATTTATGAGCAAAGAAGTTATTATCCTTCTTGGACCTACCTGTGTTGGTAAGACTGAGGTCTCTATACTCCTTGCTGAGAGGCTCAATACAGAGATCATAAGTGCAGATTCCATGCAGATATACAGGGGCATGGACATAGGAACAGCAAAGCCTTCCTTAGAATTAAGGCAGATGATAACTCACCACATGATAGACATCTGTGAGCCTTCTGAGGAATATAGCACAGGTAGATACATAGAAGAGGTTAAAAAACTCATAGACAGACTTCATTGTGAAGGAAGGGTTCCTCTTGTAGTTGGAGGTACTGGCCTTTATATCAGGGCAATGACAAGAGGACTTTTTTCAGGTGTCTCAGCTGACTGGACTTTGCGTGAGGAACTTAACAGGCTTGAGGACGAACAACCAGGTTACCTCTATGAATACCTTAAAAACCTTGATCCTGATGCTGCATCAAGGATAATGCCTCAAGACAGAAGAAGGCTTATAAGGGCTATTGAGGTCTGTCTCCTTATGAAAGGAAAGATATCAGAACTCCAGAAAGAATTGACAAATCCCCTGCCCTATAATTTTATAAAAATAGGCTTAACCAGGCAGAGAAAGGAGCTTTACAGACTTATAGAAGGAAGGGTGGACAGGATGCTTCAGGCAGGGCTGATTGATGAGGTAAAGTGGCTTTTAAAGCAGAACCCTTCAAGGACAACGCTTCAGGCAATAGGATATAAAGAATTAATTGGCTATTTAAAGGGAGAGACAACTCTGGAGGAGGCAGTAAGATTAATCAAAAAGAGGACAAAGCTCTATGCAAAAAGACAGTTCACATGGTTTAAAAAAGAGCCAGATATAAAGTGGTTTGATGTAACAGGCATAAAGGAGCCTGAGGAGATTTTTAAAAAGATATGGCCTGTGTGCGAGGCTTTCATAGATGAATAAACATAATATTTGAAGTTAATTGCTGTTGACAGAATGGGGGTAATCTGATAGCCTATAAAAGGAGGATGTCAATGGGCCTGACAGCTGAGAAAAAATATACCTACGAAGATTATTTAAAAACACCTGATGATAGAAGATATGAATTAATTGAAGGAGAATTGCTTATCTCACCTTCTCCTGTTACAAGGCACCAGAGTATAGTATTGCTTCTTGCCTCGGAGATATCAGGACATGTAAGAAAAAAAGGTCTTGGCCAGGTCTTTATTTCTCCCTGTGATGTTGTATTTGATAATTTTAATGTCCTGCAGCCTGATATT
>JBDOIG010000091.1:0-52736 GCA_041082235.1 Thermodesulfovibrionales bacterium
AAAGAATTCATTTTCCCACAGCTTGAATTTATGTTTGAATACAGCAGGGATAATATCAGGGATATCTTTGATGAGAATAGAAAGGTCATAATTGGTGCCAGGTCATGCGATATATATGCCATAAATATTATTGACAGATTCTTTTCAGGTGAGACAGTCTCAGCCTATGATATCGGGCATCCGAAAAGGAAATTTAAGGATCCCTATTATTTTTCAAGAAGGCAAAATACCACATTTATATCCATTGGTTGCAATGAGCCAGGGCCTGTGTGTTTCTGCCAGAGTATAGGGACAGGTCCTTTTCTTGAAAGGGGTTTTGATATACAGCTCATTGACCTGGAGGACAGGTATCTTGTGGAGATTGGTTCTGAGAGGGCTGAGGAATTGATAAACAGGCAGAGATATTTATTCAGAAAAGCAGAAAAGGATGACCTTGATGATCGCTATGAGGCATTATTCCTGAGTATCTCAAGGTTTGAAAAGAGGGTGGATCTTGAGGATGTAAGAAAGAGTGTCCTTGAAAAGAGGATCCCGGAGGATTTCTGGCAATGGTTAGCTGAGAGGTGTTTTGAATGTGGAGGATGTGTTTATGTATGCCCTCTCTGTACATGCTTTAATATCATAGACCATCCTGTAGCTGATCATAAATGGACAAGATTCAGGATATGGGATACATGTCTTTTTAAAGGCTTTACAGAGATGGCAGGCAGGATTATACCTGCAGAAAAAAAGGAATCAAGACTGAAGAGGTGGTGGTTTCATAAGGTACTCTATTACCCTGAGCAATTCAGGTCCTTTGGCTGTGTGGGCTGTGGTAGATGCACAATTGCATGTCCAGGAAATATTGATATTGCCACAGTCTCTGAAAAGATTAAAAGATGGAGATAAAGGACAATATCTACAGACCCTTTAAGGCAACTGTCTCTGAGATAAAAGACCTCGCAGAAGGGGTGAGGCTTTTTAAGGTCTTGCCGGAGAAAGAGGTCCATTATTTACCAGGCCAGTTTTTCATGCTTTCAGTCTGGGGAGCTGGAGAGGCTCCCATATCAGTAAGTTCAACAGAAGGCATACAACCCTATCTGGAATTTGGTGTAAGAAAGGCTGGCAAAGTTACATCAGCCCTTCATGAGTTAAAGCCAGGTGATACCCTGTGGCTCAGGGGACCTTTTGGAAATAGCTTTGATCTCAGGAGGGCGGAGAAAAAGGACATAATCTTTATAGCAGGTGGCATAGGGATACTGCCACTAAGGTCATTGATCAATTCTGCCCTCAGGGATATTTCTAAATTTGGGAAGCTCTTTCTTATCTATGGTGCAAAGAGGCCTTCTGAACTCCTCTTTCTTGATGAGATATCTCTATGGAAGCATAATGGCCTTGAGGTGATTCTTACAGTGGATATAGGTGATGCGTCATGGAAGGGTAATATCGGTCTTGTAACAGAACATATTGATAAAATAAATACAGATTTTAAGAAGGCCTGTGCCTATGTCTGTGGCCCTGAGATCATGATGGAAAATACCATTAAGGAGCTTTTACTGAGAGGAATGCCTGATAACTTTATAATCCTCTCCCTTGAAAGGAGGATGAAGTGTGGAATCGGGAAATGCGGACAGTGTTATTATGGAATAGAATATATATGCATAAATGGTCCTGTATACAGTGTTGATGAGATGAAAAGAAGGTTAAACCTTTAAGCTTATCCCAGGCCCACATCAAGGACCATCATTATGGCAAATCCTGTTATTGCTCCCATTGTTGCAATATCTGTGTTTCCATTCCTCTGGGATTCAGGTATAAGCTCTTCCACAACAACAAATATCATGGCACCTGCTGCAAAACTCAGGGCATAGGGAAGGATTGCCTGCGACCATGACACAGCAAGGACACCGATTAACCCTGCAACTGGCTCAACTATACCTGAAAGCTGTCCATAAAAAAAGCCCTTGAGCCTTGAAAATCCCTCTCTCCTTAAAGGCATTGATATGGCAAGACCTTCTGGTAGATTCTGAATGCCTATGCCGATTGCAAGGGCTATCGCACCTGAAAGGGTTGCAGAGCCAAGGCCTTCCTTTAATGCACCGAAGGCAACTCCCACAGCAAGACCCTCAGGGATATTATGCAATGTCACAGCAAGGACAAAGAGGGTTGTCCTTCTCCATCTTGTCTTTATCCCCTCTGTCTCTTCAGCAGGAAAACCTAGATGAAGGTGTGGAAGGACCTTATCAAGGAGCCTTAAAAAAATAGCTCCAGCGATAAAACCAGTAAGAGGCGGAAGCCATCTTGAATACCCGAGTTTTTCAGCCATTTCAATTGCTGGCTCAAGGAGAGACCAGTAGCTTGCAGCGATCATCACACCAGCAGCAAAGCCGAGCAAACCATCAAGTAGTTTCTGCTTTATTTCCTTGACAAAAAATACACCTGATGCACCGATTGCTGTAAGTAGATATGTGAAGAGGGTGGCAATAAGGGCCTGACTCAGAGGTGAAAGTTCCCTGAAGGTCTCCATAAGTTATTATAACTTAAACTTATTATTTACATTGAAATTCATGTCTGTTTACTTGACATCTACGCCTGGTTTATTTTATAAAATAAAACATTGATTTCACTTTTCTAAGGATTTTCTTTATGGCTAAGATGAATTTGTTAAAAAATTTTTTTATGGCAGAAGAAATCCTGAACCACTTTTTTGACAGGTCTCTGGAGATGGGTTGTTATCCTCTCTGGACACCTCCTGTTGATATTTATGAAACTAATGAAAGCTTTATTGTAGAGGCGGAACTCCCGGGTGTAAATGAAGAGGATATAGACATAAAGATAGAGGATAATATTCTCCATATCAGAGGGATAAGGAGATCACCTGTGAATAGATTTGTGAAATGTCATAGACTTGAAAGACAGCAGGGATATTTTTCAAGACGTTTCATGCTTTGCTCTGAAATAGATACTGAAAAAGTCAGAGCATCTTTAAAAGATGGCATACTTACAATTTTAATACCAAAGAAAAAAGAATTCATAACAAGGCATATAAGGGTAGAAGGTGAATAATGGGAAAGATCAGGGTTGCGATAGCAGGTGTGGGAAACTGTGCAAGCTCTCTTGTTCAGGGTGTTGAGTATTATAAGATATTTCAGAAAAGCCTTGGACTCATGCATTATGACCTTGGCGGTTATACGCCAGGGGATATTGAATTTGTTGCAGCCTTTGATATTGACGAAAGAAAAGTAGGCCAACCTCTCAATAAGGCGATATTTGCAAAGCCCAACTGCACAAAGACCATCTGGAAGGATATGCCTGACAATGGTGTAATTGTCCAGATGGGAGAGATACTTGATGGCATATCTCCACACATGGAAGAATATCCTCCTGAAAAGAGATTCGTCCCGTCAAAGAAAGAACCCTGTGATGTTGTAAAGGTTCTTAAGAAAAGCGGCACAGAGATATTACTGAACTATCTTCCTGTAGGCTCAGAAAAGGCAACAGCCTTTTATGCAGAGGCATGTCTTCAGGCAGGTGTGAGCTTTATAAACTGTGTTCCTGTGTTCATTGCATCAAATCCTGACTGGGAAAAAAAATTCAGGGAAAAGAATATACCAATTATAGGTGATGACATAAAGAGTCAGATAGGAGCTACCATCATACACAGGGTGCTTACAAAGCTCTGTGAGGACAGGGGTGTGAAGATTGACAGCACCTATCAATTAAATGTTGGTGGCAATACAGATTTTCTGAATATGTTGAATCGTGCAAGGCTCAGGTCAAAGAAGATATCAAAGACAGAGGCTGTTAAATCTCAGATTCATGTTGATATCAGGGATGAACATATCCATATCGGTCCTTCTGATTATGTCCCCTGGCTTAATGATAACAAGGTCTGTTTCATAAGGATTGAGGCAAGGATATTTGGTGATATACCCATAAATCTTGAACTCAGGCTCTCTGTTGAGGATTCTCCTAATAGTGCAGGAGTTGTAATAGATGCCATAAGGTGTGCAAAGATAGCAAGGGACAGAGGAATTGGTGGTGTACTGAGTTCTGCCTCTGCATATTTTATGAAACATCCACCGGTACAGTATTCTGATGAAGAGGCAAGAAAGATGGTGGAAGAATTTATCTCAGGTAAGAGGACTCATTAGTTGCTCAGTGGAAGACTCGGTCATTTCCTTGATAGACCACTGAGGGTCATATCCTTAAAGATTAAGATACACCCGAATATCCTGAGCATAACGGGCTTTATTATTACCTCCTTTTCAGCCTTTATAATTCCTGTCTTCCCCTTTTATGGAGGGCTGATCCTTTCCGCTGGTGGAGCCTTTGATCTTCTTGATGGCGCCGTAGCAAGGAACAGAAACCTTGTGTCAAGATTTGGAGCCTTCCTTGATTCAACACTTGATAGAATCTCTGATGCATTATTATTTACAGCGGTTTCTATCCTCTTTTATCTCAGGAGCGATATAAACCACAGTCTTCTTTCTATATCATGCCTTATATCGTCTTTTCTTGTGAGTTATACAAGGGCAAGGATAGAGGGTCTTGGCGGAGAATGCAGGATAGGCCTTGCAGAAAGGCCTGAGAGGATTCTTCTCCTCATAGGAGGACTTATAACAGGATATATAAAACTCAGTCTCTGGATTATACTCATTGCATCTTTCATAACAACACTGCAAAGAATCCACCATGCCAGAAAGGTCTTAAGATGAAGAGGTGTAAAAGAGAAGAAAAGGAAAGACTTATAAAGACCTCTGTATATCTTGAGGAGGAGGTCATTGAAAGCCTCAAGAAAAAGGCTGAGCAACTAACAGCCGAGACAGGAAAGAGATGGTCAACAGGCGGAGTTATCAGGCTTGCCCTCAGTGAATTTTTTACAAGAAGGGGAAAGATTATTTAGGCCTTACAATAAGCACAGGTTTTGTTGACCGTCTGAGGACCCTCATGGCAACAGAACCAACAACCACGCGGCCCAGACCTGTTCTTCCATGACTTCCCATCACGATCAGGTCAACATTCTTTTCATTGGCAATCCTTACAATCTCTTCATAGGGTCTTCCCCTGGCGATTATCTTTTCCACCAGGAGCCCCTTAAATCTATCCTTTATAAACTCCTCAAGCCTCTGCTCTGCATCAGATATTATCTTTTTGACAATATTTGAGAGGTCAGGCACGTAATAACCTTCCCATGCAATTTCTTCAGGAATGACAGTAAGGACAATCACGCTGGCATTATTTCTTTGAGAGATATCTTCAGCCATATCAAGTGCCTTCAGGGATGCCTCTGACAGGTCAGTGGCATAAAGAATCCTTTTAAGCATGGAACACCTCCTGGCGATAAAATAACCTACAGGTTGCTCCTATTAAAGATAGTATCAGAAAATCACGGTCAGGTCAAATCTCCTTCCACTGTCTGAATATTATTGAGTTCCTCTCAAAACCCCTGTTTCCAGCGCCATTTCTTAAAAAGGTAAAAGAGATTATCTCAGGGAATGAGGATATTTATAAAAAATATACTTTAATGTAGGAAACAGCTTAAATAGTAAGAAAAAGGGCAGGGGATGTCTGAAATCCTTTATATTTACCCAAAATAAATATTGATAATATCTTAATAGAGTATTATAATAGGTTTTTTGAAAGGAGGTGAGCGGAGGTGAAGAAGATTTTGGCAATAGTTCTTTCCTTAGTTCTCGCACTTGCCTTTACAATGGCAATCGGCTGCAAAAAGGCTGAGGAGCAGAAGCCAGCAGAGGCACCAGCTCCAGCAGCACCTGCAGCACCAGAGCAGGCACCAGCCCAGCAGCCTGCAGCACCGGCACAGCCAGCACCAGCACAGCCTGGCAAATAGTAGCTTAGTCAAAATGAGCACTGTTGAAAAGGGGCAGGATGTAATTCCTGCCCTTTTTTTATTTCTAAAAATCGCCGAAATAAAATATGCAGACTGGCTTAAAGTCTTTACAGAGCGACTATGAGCAGGATACAGGATTCAAGATACAATTCAGGATTTAAGATTTTAAAAAATCGTGTATCTTGTATCATGGATTAGGGTGTCGCAGGCAATATGTGGTCTTTTAAACCTATTGATTTTTCTTATAAAAATTGTTATCTTATATAAAGGTTATTGGCCTTCAGGATTATGCGTAATGAGCGAGGGTTCAAAAGCAAATGAGGTAATGCTGAAATAGCATTTATTGAGACTCTGTTCTGCAGGATGCTGAAGGCTTAAATTATAAAGTGGGAAAACCCACTTTTTTGTTTTTAAGGATATTTACTATGAATGATATTAAAGAAAGGATATGGAGGCTTGCAAGAGAGGTTGCAGAGCAGGAGGACCTTGAGCTTGTGGATATTGAACTCACTCGTGGCAGGAGGGTGGTATTAAGGGTCTTTATAGATAAGGAAGGTGGAGTAACAATAGAGGATTGCGAGAGGATGAGCAGAGCACTTGAGGCCCTCTTAGATGTAGAGGACCCGATCAAGGAATCCTATATCCTTGAGGTATCCTCTCCAGGGCTTGACAGGCCATTAAAAGGCAGACATGATTTTATAAGGAATATGGGAAGGCTTGCAAGGGTTATTACCAGGGAGAAGGTGGAGAACCAGAACTTTTTTATAGGAAGGATAGAAGGCGCTGATGAAGAGGGTATTACAATTAATCTTGGCAAAAGGACAGTCTTTATAATGTATGATAATATATCAAGGGCTAATCTTGAGGTGGAGATAAGATGACAAAGGAACTCTGTTACATAGTTGACCAGATAAGCAGGGAGAAGGCAATACCAAAGGAGGTATTGCTCAATGCCCTTCAGTCTGCCCTTCAATCAGCAGCAAGGAAGAGATTTGGTGGAAGGACAAATATTAATCTCAGGATTGATCCTAAGACCTGTGCTATAACAGTCACAGAGGCAAAGAAGGTCGTGGAAACTGTCTCTGATGCTGATCAGGAGATTTCCCTTGATGAGGCAAAAAAGATAAAGACAGATGCAGCCCTTGATGATATAGTGGAGCTACCCATACACCTTGAGGATTTTGGAAGAATAGCAGCCCAGACAGCCAAACAGGTGATACTCCAGAGGGTCAGAGAGGCTGAGAAGAATGTAATTTATAATGAATTTAAGGATAAAAAAGGAACTGTTGTCTCGGGTACTGTGATGCGAAGGGAGAAGGGCAATTACTATGTCAGTATTGGAAGGGCAGAGGCAATACTTCCTGTTAAGGAGACGCTGCCAAATGAGAACCTCAGGCGGGGCGATATCATAAAGGCATATATAACAGATGTGCAGGATACATCAAAGGGCCCTGTGATTTTACTTTCAAGGACAGTACCAGAATTTGTTGCAGCGCTTTTTAAGATGGAGGTCCCTGAGATAGCTGATGGAGCAGTGATACTAAAAAATATAGTAAGGGAACCAGGGGAAAGAACAAAACTGGCAGTTTATTCTTCAAATCCTGCCATTGACCCTGTTGGTTCCTGTGTCGGGATGAAGGGCACGAGGGTTCAGGCTATTGTAAGGGAATTAAGAGGAGAAAGAATAGACATCATCCCCTGGAATGATGATCCACGGGTTCTTATTGCAAGGGCATTAAGTCCTGCTCAGGTTGAAAGGATTGGAATAAATGAAGAGGAAAAGACTGCTATGGTCATAGTGCCTGATGAGCAACTTTCAATAGCCATTGGTAAAAAGGGGCACAATGTCAGGCTTGCCATGAAACTCACTGGCTGGGATATAGATATAATGAGTGAGAGCGAATATTCAAAGGCAAAGGCCGAGCAGGAGGTTAAGGAGTAGAAAGCAGGGTGCAGGGAGTGATGAACTCCATTCAATATGTTAAGGGAGTAGGTAGAGAGAGAGCAAAATTACTGGAGAAACTCGGAATCAAGTCCCTGAAAGACGCCTTTTATTACCTTCCAAAGAGGTACGAGGATAGAAGATTCCTTAGATCTATCGCCCAGCTCAGATACGGAAAGATAGAGACTGTAAAGGCAAGGATTGTCTCTGTAGAATTAATAGAAAGGAAAAGGCTTAAGATACTGGAACTGACACTGAGTGACGGAAGCGGGGTGCTCAGGGCAAAATGGTTCAATCAGCCTTATCTCAAAAAGGTCTTTCAGCAGAATCAGGAGCTTATACTGAGTGGCATTGTAAAAAGAAATAGTTTCTGGGGAATTGGTTTTGAGATGGAAAATCCTGAATATGAGTTTATTGAAGAGGGTGATGAACTTATCCATACTTCAAGAATAGTTCCTGTATATGGCCTTACAAAGGGTATAACCCAGAGACAGATGAGAAGGATAATGTTTTCTGTTGTGAATGAGCATGCAGATTCTATTGAGGATTGTATGCCTGAAGAAATATTAAAAGAATTTGCCCTTCCCCCTCTAAGGGAGAGTTTATTGAATACTCATTTCCCTTCAGAATCCCTTGACCCTGACAGCCTTAATGATTTCAAAACAACCTATCAGCGCAGGCTTGCCTTTGACGAGATATTTCTATTCCAGATCGGGCTTTCAATTATTAGAAAGAATAATTCATTCTCAAGGGGTGTTGCCTTTAAAGGAGAAGGCAGGCTTCTTCGGAGATTAAAGGAATCTCTTCCTTTTAATCTCACGGGTGCACAGGAAAGGGTTTTAAAAGAGGTAATCTCTGATATGAAGGCTCCCTATCAGATGAATAGACTGATTCAGGGTGATGTGGGATGCGGAAAGACAATAGTCGCACTTATGGCAATGCTCTTTGCAGTGGAAGATGGTTATCAGGCTGCGTTGATGGCGCCAACAGAGATACTGGCGGAGCAGCATTATATCAATATCCACAGGCTTATTGAGGCTCTTGGATTGAAGATCGCCCTTCTCTCAAGGGGAGTGGATGAAAGACCACTGGAGCTTATAGAAAGGGGAGAAATCCACATCGTAGTTGGGACCCATGCCTTGATTGAGGAAGATGTTAAATTTAAGAAACTGGGTCTTGTGATTATTGATGAACAGCATAGATTTGGCGTAATGCAGAGGTCTGCCCTGAGGGCAAAAGGTGAGATACCTGATGTTCTTGTAATGACTGCTACACCTATTCCGAGGACCCTTGCACTTACACTTTATGGAGATCTTGATTATTCCATAATAGATGAACTTCCACCAGGAAGATCTCCAGTCATTACCAGGGTGATGAATCAGTCCGAGAAGCAAGAGCTTTACAGGCTTATAAGAGAGGAGGTCAGGAAGGGGAGACAGGTTTATGTGGTATATCCTGTGATAGAGGAATCAGAGGAGCTCAATCTCAGGTCTGCTATACAGGGTAAGGAGGCCTTTGAAAAACTCTTTCCTGAATTCAGGATCGGGCTTCTTCATGGAAGGCTCAAGCCCTCTGAAAAGGAAGAGATAATGGCAGCCTTTAAGGCACACAAAATTGACATGCTTGTAAGCACCACTGTTATAGAAGTAGGTATAGATGTTCCGAATGCTACACTTATGGTTATAGTGCATGCTGAGAGGTTTGGCTTGAGTCAGCTTCATCAATTAAGGGGAAGGGTGGGAAGGGGTTCTGACCAGTCCTATTGTATCCTCCTTGCTTATGAGCCCCTTTCAGAGGAGGCAAGGCAGAGGCTTCAGGCGATGGTGAAGTACAGTGATGGGTTCTCCATTGCAGAGCAGGACCTTCTTATAAGGGGGCCAGGAGAGTTTTTCGGGACAAGGCAGTCAGGGATGCCGGACCTGAAGATAGCAAACATTGTTAGAGATGCTGAGCTTATACCATTTGCAAGAGAGGCTGCATCCAGCCTGATTAAGAGAGACCCGGAATTGAAAAGATATCCCTTTTTGAAGAATTCGGTTGAGGAATTCTGGCAAGGTAAGATAGAATTATTTGTGACAGGATAGTAAAACGTAGTGGCCGATAGAAAAAAGGCAGGATGCCTCAAAGTCTTTACAAAGCGACGATTTTTATTTATTATGTAACAAGAGGTTTTCACCGAAAAGATGCTCTTAGCTATGAATAGTAAGCTAATTAATAACATTACATTAAGGTGTCGCAGTAAAGCCTTTTCGGCATTCTGCACATTTTATTTTCAAGGTGATTTGAAGCATCCTTTTGGCGGTTTTGAGGTAAAACTGTATGCTTGACATGGTGAGAGATAATATAAAGAGGGCCTGGACAAAGTTTCTGGGATGGTCAGGTCTCATCTCTGAGAGGGTGAGGGTTGAGATAGCTGTAATAGGAATAATACAGGAGATAAAGAGGATAGACGAGAGGATTGAAGAGATTTACAAAACAGTTGGCAAGAGGTTCTTTGAATTGAAACAGATACAGGAAAAGAATATCCTTAAAGATGAAGAGATAACAAATTGCCTTTTGGAGATACAGAGACTTCTCAAGGAGAAGGAAACCCTTCTTAAAAGGGCATCAGAGATAACAGAGGTCGGGGAGCAGAGATCGGATGTTTGATAACAATTCTCACTTGTCCTGTGTCAGATGTCCAGAATCCGAAAAATCATGATAGATATTCCTCCTTCAATCCTCAGTATTTTTATCTTTCTCTTCGGGCTTGCTGCCGGTTCATTCATGAATGTCTGTATATACAGGATACCCAGGGGGCTTTCCATTATAAGACCTGCTTCAAGATGTCCCCATTGCGATACCCCCATAAGGCCCTTTGATAACATACCCCTTTTAAGTTTTTTTATCCTTAAAGGAAGATGCAGGACCTGCGGTGAAAAGATTCACTGGAGGTATCCTCTGGTAGAATTGTTGAATGGTATCTTCTGGTTTTTGCTCTTCAATAGGTTCGGAGCATCCCTGGATGTCATGCCTGTTCTTTTTTTAATATCCTCTCTTATTGTAATAACATTTATTGATCTTGAGCATATGATTATACCTGATATAATAACAATACCCGGGACATTTCTTGGTATTGCCCTGAGCCTGTTTATCCCTGATCCCTTCTTCAGACTGGAAAGGCTTGGTCTGATGAACTCCCTTACCGGTGCCATTACAGGATTTTTATTATTTTTTATTATTGCTATCCTTGGTTCATGGATATTCAGGAAAGAGGCAATGGGCGGTGGAGATGTAAAGCTCATGGCAATGGTTGGAGCTTTTACAGGGTGGAAGGGTGTTATACTTACCACATTTGCAGGCAGCCTGATTGGTTCCATAGCCGGGATAGCTATAATCCTCAGAAAAAAAACTCAGGATACGGTTATCCCCTTTGGTCCCTACCTTGCAGCTGGTGCAGTTGTGAGTATTTTTTATGGGCAGGAGATAATGGGTGTATGGTTAAGGTGGCTATAAAATTGCCAGTAAAAAGGTGCAGCCTGTCTCAAAGTATTTACAAGGCTATGATAGTCAGGATACAGGATTTAAGATACCAGATTCAGGATTCAGAATACAGGCTTTTAGGATTATTGTGTATCTTGTATCATGGATTTAATGTGTCGCCATAAAGCCTTTTCGGCAACAGGCACCTTTTATTTTAAAGGGCTATTATATTCTTATTGGTATTTTTGGCTGTTCAGATAATATGCGTATATTGATTGGTGCAATATTAACAGGTATCTTTATTTCAACCATGGTAATTTTTCTTTCAGAAAAATCCATAAATCCCGTCCTTATATTTATGGCCATTATAACAGGCATTGGACTTATAATTGTATTTATCTCATCCATGAGAAATGCAATGAGGACAAAGACAGAAGAAAGAGAATTTATGATGGAGACCATGAGAGAGCTTATTTCACAGATGAAGGATAAACAGGTGGCTCTTGATATATTTAATGAAAATATCCTTCAGAGTGTTCCAAGTGGTGTCCTGAGTATAAACAGGGAAGGGATTGTAACAAAGATCAATGAGGCTGGTATGAATATCCTTAAAAGCTCAGATATTATCGGAAGGCCTATCTCGGAGGTAATTGGAGAGTCACTTCTTAATTATATCCTCAGGGAGGAATTAATAAAGAGAGATGAGGTGCTCTGCGAGATAGCTGGTAGAAAGGTGTGGCTCGGCTTCAGCATATCTCCTCTCAGAGACAGGAATAAAAATATTATCGGGAAGATAATAACATTTACAGATATAACAGAATTTAAAGATCTTCAGTCAAGGATTAAGCTGAAGGAGAGACTTGAGAGCCTTGGAGAGATGGCTGCTGGTATTGCTCATGAGATGAGGAACCCCATGGCAGTTATTACAGGTTATGCAAATATCCTGAGGAAAAAGGCAGACCCTTCAATTCAGGAGCTTGTTGAGGCCATTCAGAAGGAGATCTATCTTATTGACAGCATTATCAGGGATTTCCTGAGCTTTGCAAGATATGAGGAACCAAATCTTGTTCCTGTAGATATGATAAGCATGGTTAGAGATATCCTTAATGGTTTTGAGATGCCAGAAGAGATTGAACTTAAAATTGAGATTGAACCTTCTGATGGTCTTATGGCTGATGAGACACTCATTAAACAGGCTATAAAGAATCTAATACAAAACAGTATTGATGCCATGCCAGAGGGTGGAAATCTTGAGATTAAAGGGCAAAAGATTCATAACTCATACAGGATTTCCATATCAGATACAGGCAAGGGCATTTCACCGGAGATAAGGGAAAAGATATTCATACCCTTTTTTACCACAAAGGAGCGAGGAACAGGTCTGGGGCTTGCTATAGTTCATAAGGTTGTTGCCGCCCATGGAGGAGAGATAGCATTTGATACCTCTGAGAATGGAACTACCTTTAAAATAACCTTACCTCTGGGCCCTTTTTAATCTACTGAAAAGCCCTTTATAGTATTTTAAATCAGTTTTTTTCTCACCAAATCTTGCTGATAGATAAAGTTCAATGAATTCTTCAAGCTCCTCCTCGGGAAGCCCTGACCGGAGTCCGTAGTTAAATACATCCAGAGGGGTTGATGAATCCCCGATGGAGAAGCCCCTTTCTTTAAGGAGTCTTTTTAATTTCACATAGTAGAAACTTACTTCTCTATGGGAAGACCTTTTTGAGATAATTATCTTAAAAAATAAAAAGCTCAGTATAACAGCAGAGATGATGATCATAAATAAAAAGGCAATAGAAACAATGCCCATAGCATTTCTCATTGCTCTGGTAGCAGAAATAATGGAATCTTCTATTTTTATCTTTATCTTTTCTGTAGATGTCTTGAGCCCCTTTACAATTTTTATCTGGTCTTCCCTGCTGAAGCTTACCACATATCTCTGCCATTGTAGTTTAAGGTAATCAAGATAAAGAAATATCCCCGGTGGTTCTGGTTCAGGAGTTATCACCAATGGTGTTGGATCAAATCTTGACCAGCTTCCATCAATCAGTGCCTCAACCCATGAGTGGGCATCCTTCTGCCGAACAATAATATAGTTTCCTATATTATTTATCTGACCTCCTGAAAACCCTGTAATCACCCTTGCAGGTATCCCGATAGACCGTAACATCAACACCATTGCGCTTGCATAATGCTCGCAGTATCCTTTTTTTTCTTCAAAGAGAAAATAGGATACAGGATCAACACCTGAAGGCGGCTCAGTGACTGTAAGGGAATATGTATAATTTTTTTTAAGAAAGGATTCTATAAAGAGCGCCTTTTCCTTATCAGTTTTAATTCCGGAGACAAGTCTTTCTGTAAAAGGCTGGAGAGTTTTTTTAAGAGATGCAGGTATCTGGAGGTACCGGGGATGAAATTTAACCTCAGGTAATAAGCGAGGGGAGCTCTTTACAACATAATGTATCCTCCTTGCTCCCTTTCTTGGCAGATAAAGGGTATCAGAGAAATCTCTTTCCATTCTGTGAGCTGTTATATTTATTGAGACAGGTCTGTCCATTAAAAAAAGCACATCTGAGTCAACAGGTTCTAGAAGGATATCCTGTTCTACGGAATCTTCAGGGATCGGGGTCCTCAGTAGAAATTCCTCTCCTGTTTTTTTGAGGCTCCATCTTGTCTCTATAAAGGAGTTTGACCATGCCTGTCCATCAAAATAATCAAGTGTCATGCCCCTCCAGTAATAGGGGCCCTTTTTGAAGGGTCTGAGCTCAACCCTCATGACCACTGTGGGGTCAAGCTTGAGCTCACCCGAAGAAAGATCCATCCTCTCAGAAAAACCTGCATTTTTAATCCCCTTTATATGACTTTTACCCCAGAGGCCGTATCTCAACCTTGGAAGACTTATAAAAAATATCGTTGAGAGGATGACTGTTGTTATCACCAGTAATACGAGGGCATTCTTAAGACCTCTTCCTTCAAGGGGTATTGAAATACCCAGTTGAAGAGAGGTCTTGATGTAATGTGCCATTATCATGACGAATATAAACAGGAATATAAAAAGGATTATTATCGCTCCAAAGAGCATCTGCGTGGTGAATTCCGATGCAACCACAAGCTGTAAAAGAGACATAAAATAGACCTGTAGTGGGTCATAGGGCTCCTTTATATCAAAAGACTTTATTGCATGAAAAACAAGGCTGAGATGACCCACAGAGACAAGGTAATCTCCTGTTATAATAAAGACATCTATAAAAAATATAAAAAGGCCTGCAATGGATGAGAGACCTATTACGAACCTTGACCCCTGAGGTCTGTTTTTAATAAGTCTTATATACCCATATATCATTAAAAATAAAAAGGGATAATAAACAGGATTGAGCTCTCCTGTGAATATTAATGTTAAGGAACCTGAAATGGCTATCAGGCCTGTAAGGACTTTATATCTCTGAGGCATAGAAGACCCTCTCTGAAGATTCCCTGAATCTTACAAGAGGTGAAGCATCGGACTGAAGTATTAATATTGATCTTCCCGCTGATTCACCTTCATCAATAAGACAGGAGAAGTCATCAGCGTATGATATAATGGCAAGATGGTCAAGTATCTTCCTCAGGTGTTCCATTCCTGTTCCAAAAGGTATGGTCTTGAGGCATGTAATAAACCTCACATAATATCCAGCCTCTATAAATCTTGCTGAAAGAGAGGCTGCAAAGGAGATAGATTCCTCAAAAGCCTCCTCCTGTGGTGGTCTGAAGTTATCAAAAAAGACTGTTATCCTTATGGTTTCTTCTGTAGCTGATTCTTTTATCATAAGTTCTCCTGTCTTTGCTGTTGCCTTCCAGTGAATGAATCTCCTGTCATCACCATATCTATACTGCCTGATCTTCTGAAAATCCCTTTCTCCTGTAAAGGGTCTTTTACCTTCACTTATGAAAGGGTCCATCAACAGGTCTATATCTTTTAATGCAGGATAAATAAGAAGTGTTCCCTTAACATCCTGTCTTATGGAATTTTCTGTAAATATAAAAGGGAAACCTGTTTTGAGGATGAGCGTGTCCTTCAGACTGAGCATACCCCTTTTTAAGGGTGTAACATTTATTGTTTTTTCGATACTTCCACCGGGTTTAAGTATATCTACATAATCAACAATCCTCAGCGGGCCTTTGGGAGGGGCACTTATGGAAAATGACCTTGAGCTTAGAAAGGACTTTTTCTTTGAGTATCTCAGTTTTATTCTGGAGGTTTTTCCAGCAAAGAGGTCATCAGATGGTTCTATCTCTATTCTGATTCCTCTCAGATTTACATAAGTAATCAAAAGTGATAGAAAGAAGATGGAGAGCATTACAGAGAGAATCAGATACATAAGGTTGTTGCCTGTATTTAATGATGCCAGGCCTATAAGGGATGTGGCAAGGACTAATCTGAAACCTTCCCTGGTAATCTTCATACAGGCACGGCTATTCTTGATATTATTTCTCTTATAATTTCTGTGGCATCAGTAATATATGTCTTTGTCTTGAGTATTATCCTGTGACCAAAGACAAGTGGAGCCACGATTTTTATATCATCAGGAGTTACAAAGTTCCTTCCACTAAAAAAGGCATGGGCCCTTGCTGCCTGAAGGCAAAACTGTCCACCCCTGGGGCTGACACCAAGCCTTATCATATCATGTCTTCTTGTTGCAAGTATAATCTCATGAAGATATTTAAGTATATCATCATGGACCTTTACCTCTGAGACAGCTGTCTGCATCCTCATAATCTCATCAGCTCCTATTACTGGAGAGAGCCTTTCTATCTCTTCAAATCTTGAACCTTTGAGAAGTGCTTTTTTCTCAAAGTCAGGTTCAGGATAGCCAATCCTGAGATGCATCATGAACCTGTCAAGCTGACTTTCCGGTAATGGGAAGGTTCCGTAATATTCAATTGGATTTTGTGTGGCAATAATCATGAATGGTTCCGGAATTTCATAGGTTTTCCTGTCAACAGAGACCTTTCTTTCATTCATTGCCTCAAGAAGGGCTGACTGGGTCTTTGGATTTGTCCTGTTTATCTCATCAGCAAGGACAATATTGGCAAATATAGGTCCTGGTTTAAATTCAAAGTCTCTCTTTTCAGGGTTGTAGACATTTACTCCAATAATATCTGATGGAAGAAGGTCACTTGTAAACTGTATCCTCTGGAATGTGCAGCTTGTAGCTTTTGCAAGGGCGTAGGCAAGGGTGGTCTTTCCAACACCGGGTATATCCTCAATAAGGAGATGACCTTTTGCAAGGAGGGTTACGATGCAGAATTTTGTAACATCCTCCTTTCCGAGGATAATGGAGTCAAGGGTGGATTTCAGCCTTTTAAGAGATTCATTCATATTACCTCAAGTTCCTTTGATAGATTGGTGAGTATCTCTGAACCATCTTTTTTTACAGATACCATATCTTCTATCCTCACCCCTCCGATATTGCTCAGATATATCCCTGGTTCCACTGTAAAGACCATACCCGGTTTCAGCCTTTCCTTTCCTGTCATACTGATCACAGGTAGTTCATGTATATCAAGCCCAACTCCATGACCGGTAGAATGACCAAAGGCCTTCCCATAACCCTCTTTCTCAATTGCCATCCTTGCCTTCTGATCAATCTTAAAGGTGGTAATACCTGGTTTTACTACCAAGAGGGCCTCTTCCTGTGCCCTCTTAACAATATTGTATATCCGCTTTTTTTGTTCTAAATATGGGTCATCAGAAACTGGTTTAATCAAAAATGTCCTTGTCATATCACAGAAATATCCATCAGCCTCAGCACCCCAGTCAATAACAACAAGATCACCGGGTGATATTTTTTTCATTGATGACCTTGCATGAGGCATGGCTGAATTTTCTCCAGATGCAACAATTACTTCAAAAGGAAGATTCCCTGAGCCAAGTTTTTTTATCTGGTATTCAAGCTCTGTGGCTATATCCCGTTCCTTAACACCTGGCTTGATCAGTTCTTTTATCCTTAAAAATCCCTCTTCAGCCCTCTTGATTGCTATCTTAATCTTTTCTATTTCCTCCTGAGTTTTGATTTCCCTTAACTTCTGAAGATGTTTTTTTAGAGGTATAAGTCCTAAACCGAAATTCTTCAGCCTTTGAAAATTTTCATAGCTTATAGCAGGCTCAAAGGCGAGCCTTTTAAGATTGAGCTTTGTAATTAGCTTTTTCAGACCGCTGAACCTTTTTTTCTCAATAACAATGTCCCAGGACTTAACCTCTTTTCCAGCCTGTTCCTTGTATCTGAAATCAGTTATAAAAAAATTTGCTTTCCCTGTATAAAGGCAGATAGCTGATGAACCCGTGAACCCTGTAAAATATCTGATATTTTTAATATCCGTAAGTAGTATTGCATCTACATGAAGTGAGTTTTTGATCTTTTTAAGCCTGTCCATAAATTAGTATAGCATACCATCAATTATCTCATTGAGCCACTCAAAGATAGAGAAGCTGAAAATATTATTAAGACATAAGGTTCAGGTTACACCTGTTACATATTGTTACAAGTATTGACTTTTTAAATAAAATTCTATAACTTATACTCATGAGAGGGGGAGAGAGGATTACATTAATTATTGATAAAAATTTAAAGATTACAAACTATAAGACTAATTTCAGATGTCTCAATGAGACGGAACTGAAAGGAAAAAAATATTTTGAGGTCATACCCAAAATATATGTTGATAAAAAAGATGCTGTATTAAGTATATTTAAGGATAGCAAGAAGCTTTGTTTTAAGGACATTACCTTTAATTGTTTTTTTGATAATACAAAGGCTGACATTTTTTTAGAACCAATAAGCCGTGGAAGGACAGAATTCGTAAAGATGACCATTCGCAATTTTAGACCCTGTTCTTTTATAGAACAATATAATACATCCAAGAAATTTATAGACATAGGAAAGGTTGCATCATCCCTTGCCCATGGAGTCAGAAATCCATTGAATGCCATAAAGGGTGCTATTATCTATATATATGAGAAATATAAGGATGATCAATCGCTTATGGAATTTTTGAAGATCATGAATGAAGAGATATCCCGTCTTGATAATTTTATATCAAGATTTCTGAGTACCTCTTTATCAAATACTGAGGTGGTTCCCCTTGATATAAACCGGCTTTTAAAAAAAATTGAACTTTATATTTCCTTTCAGACACATTCGCAAAATATCAGGACGATTTATGAATATAGACCTATCCCGATTCTAAAGCTTAACCCCTTTCAAATTGAGCAGGCAATATTAAACATAGTTAATAATGCCATTGAGGCCATGACAGGGGGTGGTGAATTATGCATTAAGACCTATATAATGCATGAATTAAATGATGATTATGCTGTTATTGAAGTATCTGATACCGGGATGGGTATGATAAGTAAAAAAATGCCTTGCAATTCAAATGGTACAGGTAGAGGATACGGCCTGTTTATCACCAGAGAGATAATCAAGTATTATGGTGGCTATATTGAAATAAAGAGTTCAAAGGGTACAGGTAGCACTGTGAGATTATATCTTCCTATCAAAAATTTAAAATCAGGGCAATGATATGATAGGAGAAATATTAATTGTGGATGATGAGCCCAATGCTATTAAGGTTCTATCAGCTATCCTGTCTGAAGAAGGATATTATGTAGAGGGAGCATATAATGTTGAAAGGGCCCTTGAGATTCTTAAACAAAAGGATTTTGATTGTATCATTACTGATTTAAGAATGCCAGATAAGGACGGGATGGTCTTGTTTGAGCAGATTAACCTTCACTATCCTCACATCCCTGTTATTTTTTTGACTGCTTACGGGACTGTTGAACATGCAGTTTCTGCCTTACAGCTTGGTGCCTTTTATTATTTTATAAAGCCCCCTGATTATACAAAACTTAAACAGATATTAACAAAGGCTATTGAGGAAAAAAGATTAAGAAGCAGTTTATTTTCAATAAAATATGAAGAGTATGGTATTGTTGGTGAAAGCAAAGAAATTAAAAAGGTATTAAGCCTAATTGATTCTATTAAGAATTCATCCTGTAATGTTTTAATTTCTGGAGAGACGGGAACGGGTAAAGAATTAGTTGCAAGGATGTTGCATTACACAAGTTGCAGAAAAATAAAGCCTTTTATTGTTGTAAATTGTGCTGCAATCCCGAAGGAGCTTTTGGAGTCAGAACTCTTTGGACATGAAAGAGGAGCTTTTACCGGTGCGGTTTCAAGGAGGATAGGTCGCTTTGAGGAGGTATCATCTGGTACCTTATTGCTTGATGAAATAGGTGAACTTGATTTGCCCTTGCAGGCAAAATTGCTGAGGGTATTGCAGGAAAAGGAAATAGAGAGACTGGGGAGTAATAAAAAAATAAAGGTGGATTTCAGACTTATATGCTCCACAAATCGTGATCTTGAAGTGGAAGTTAAAAAGGGAAATTTTAGAGAAGATCTCTATTACCGTATAAATGTATTTCAGATAAAATTACCGCCCTTAAGAGATAGAAAAGAGGATATTCCTTTGCTGGCAGACTTTTTCTTAAAACAATTCTCATGCAGGGAAAAGAAGAAACTTTCTTTTTCAAAAGAAGTGTTAGATATATTTGAAAAGTTCCGCTGGCCCGGTAATGTAAGACAATTAAAAAATATTATTGAGAGGGCGGTAGTCCTTGCAAGGGGCAGAGAGATCACGACAAAGGAACTTCCCCCTGAAATTGTTAATACTCAATATGATGAAAAGGCCAAAAAAATTTCTTCTTTAAAAGATCTGGAGCTTCTGGCTATAAAGGATACACTTATAAAGTGTAATGGAAATAAGTCTAAGGCTGCAAGGATGCTCGGTATTTCCCGCAAGACCCTTTATAAAAGATTGAATGAACTTGCAAGTGTTTCCAGAGGAAACATATAATATTAAAACTGACTATTATCTGCATAAACCCTTTCTTCTATTGTAACTAATGGAAACAGTTAAATTCCGCATGATTACAAAATTTTTTCAGCCCTGTATCTTAAAGCTACAATTTTAGTTTTAAACCTTGACGTTAATTAAAAAATCAAATTCCATTTGTATTTGTTTTATCAAGACTTTTCTATAGTTATTAATACTGGCATTATATTTGCTTCTTTATATTTCAATGCATAAAAAGATATTGATAATTGATGAATATGGATTTTCAAAAATATGCGCCGCAATTTTGGGTAGTATTGGATATGAGGTTGAGACATTTTCAATAATTAATGATAATATTGCTTCAAAACTTAATGGATATGAATTTGGTCTTATTATAACGAGTTATCCTTATGGAGCTGTTTATTTTAATGAAATCAAAAACAAGAGCATACCGATTCTTGTATTGACAGATAATATTGACCAGACTTTATTAAAGTGGTTAAATGATTTTAATTCATCATATTGTATGATAAAGCCCCTGGATTATCAGAAATTTAAATCCATTATTCAAAGGGTTTTAGATGGAGATATAAATATCCATGGATACAGCATATTATGAGTGGATATGAATAAGGTAATCCTTCTTATAGCGGGAGATGTCTTCTTATCAATTCTTGGTTTTTTGACAGCCTTTCTGGTGAGATTCGGCACATTTAACATTGCCGGATTTGTGGAAAAGCCGGTAGCAAAAATTTTATTGTTTACATTTATTGTTATAACAGTATCTTTTTTCGCTGAACTCTATAATTCAGGTAATGATTCCAAGAAAATAATTTTTTTAAAAATATTTATATGTGCCATCCTGTCTTTGATTATTTTATCATCACTTTTTTACATAGTACCATTTTTTATGATGGGACGTGGCCTTTTAGGAATTGCAATATTTTCATTCGGTATATATCAATTTTTGTGGCATACAAGCTGGCTCTTATTATTGGATATACCTATCCTTGCAAAAAAAGTACTTATACTTGGCACCGGGCCTGTTGCGCATAAAATTGGTAATATCATTACCTCCACCAATCACCAGTATGCCTTGGCTGGATATATACATTGTTCCTCCGATGCGATCTCGGTACCCGTAGATAAAGTTTTATGCAATGAAGAGAAACTCAGTGAAACAGCAATAAGAGAGAAGGCTCACAAGGTGATAGTATCCATCAGCGAGCGGAGAGGTTCTTTGCCTTTAAGGGACCTGCTTGTTTGTAAATTCAGCGGCATAGAAGTTCTTGATGCCCCTTCTTTTTATGAGCACCTGACAGGCAAGCTATTGATAGAAAATATCACACCGAGCTGGTTTATTTTTTCTAATGGTTTTAAGATAACTTTTCTAAAAAGGGTTTCAAAAAGAATAATTGATATTATTTTTGCTTTTATCATTTTAATTTTTACTTTTCCATTGATGCTCATAATTGCTCTGTTAATCAAGATTGATTCAAGAGGGCCTGTTTTTTACCGCCAGGTGAGAGTGGGAGAGAAAGAAAAAAATTTCGTGATGCTTAAATTTCGAACAATGCGTTCTGATGCTGAAAAAAATACAGGTCCTGTTTGGAGTCAGCGTAAGGATCCGAGGGTTACAAGGATTGGCAGGATATTAAGAAAGATGAGGTTGGATGAGCTACCTCAGATATTTAATGTCATTAAGGGTGAAATGAGTTTTGTTGGACCCCGTCCGGAAAGACCGGAATTCGTGGAAAAACTCAAGCAGGAAATACCCTATTATAGTGAAAGGCATTTTGTAAAGCCAGGTATCACTGGATGGGCGCAGATAAAATATCCTTATGGTTCGTCAGTGGAAGATGCGTTGGAAAAACTGAGATTTGACCTTTTTTATATAAAGCATCTGTCTGTATTTTTCGATCTACTGATACTTATTGAAACAATCAAAGTGGTTCTTCTTGGCAGGGGAGGAAGGTGATTTATGATAGATAATAACTGGTATGCTGTGTATGTAAAGTCAAGACATGAATTTGTCACATATAATGAACTAATTCAAAAAAATATTGAAACCTTTTTACCTTTAGTAAAAATGTTGAGATACTGGCGGGATAGAAAAAAAATAATTGATGCCCCTCTTTTCCCTGGTTATATTTTTGTGTATCTACCCGCTGACCCACAATATTTTCTTTCAGTACTGAGGACGAAAGGCGTTGTGAGGTTTGTTGATTATGAATACGGAAAACCAGCCATTGTATCTTCTGAGGAGATTAAATCTCTTAAGATTTTATTGAATGGTGATGGAAATATAACAGTATATCCGGAATTACATGAAGGGGCAAGGGTGAGTATTAAGAGAGGTCCTCTTACAGGAGCGGAAGGTATTATTCAGAGGAAAGAAGATCATTTTATATTTTTGGTTAACATAAATATCCTTGGCAGAAGCGTAGGCGTAAAACTTTACGGTTGCGATTTAGAGGCATCTTAACAAGAAAGTTTAATTAATTTTTAAAAAAAATCAGTCCTGTGACTGAAGAGGCGGAGCATTGTTTAAAAGAGGGGTAAATTAAGATGAAAAAAATTTTATTTTTAGTGGTCCTTATCTTCCTTATGGTCACTGCTGGTTCAATTAGTTATGGCGCCGCTGATGGAGATTATGTTATTGGAGAGGAAGATGTGCTCCGAATATCTGTATGGGGAAATCCTGAAATGACAGCTGAGCTTCCTGTCAGGCCTGATGGGAAAATATCCTTTTATCTTATCGGAGACATAAAGGTGGCTGGCAGAACGGCAATAGAAGTCAAAAAATTAATTGAGACTGAACTTTCTAAATACATCAAGGCACCTGTGGTAAATGTCATGGTAATTGCTATAAATAGTTATAAGGTCTATGTTATAAACCAGGGAGGCACGATTTCTAGAGATACAGAAAGAGGTGTAACGGGAGTTATTCAATTAAGAAAAAAGACTACCCTGCTTCAATTACTTTCTCAAATAGGTTCATTGGAGAATATTGATTTCCGTAACTCTTTAATAATTAGAAATGGCGAAAGATTAAATATTAATCTATTAAGCCTTATTAATGGGGATTTAACCCAGGATATCCTGTTAAAACCAGGTGATATAGTTTTTCTTGCTGATAATTTTCATAATAGAATTAAGGTCATTGGGGCAATTAAAACTCCATCCATTATATCTTACAAAGAGGGTCTAACAGTAATGGATGCAATTTTACAGTGCGGTGGATTTACAGAATTTGCAAAACAAAATGATGTAATTATTGTACGAAAAGAGGAAGACGGTGTCAGGAGACTTGCAGTAAGAGCCGGAGACATATTAAACAAGGGAGAGTTAAATCAGGATATACCATTGAGGCCTGGTGATACAATTATTGTTAAGACAGGGATATTTTAGGAGGAACGATGGAAAGTTATAATAACAACCTTTCATCTAATATCAGACATTACTGGATGCAAATTCTAAGGAGAAGAAATCTTTTCCTTCTGATTTTTTTTTCTGTCCTTTCAATCTTTACATGGAGTGGTTTTTTCATCCCTGCTGAATATGAGGCTGTTACAACGTTCATTGTTGATAATACTTTTTTTGAAAGTATTTTTTTAAAGGGTTTTAAGGTTCCAAATACTGATTCAAAGCTATCTATGATAAAAGAAGGGCTTTTCTCAGAAAATCTTATTAAGAAGTCCCTTCAAGGGGTCAGTAGTCCTGATAAAAAGTTATCGGATGATAAAGCGGTTACAGAAATTAGATCAAAGTTAAAGATTAATATTAATTCAATAGGAGAAAAAGGTGTTTCCCTTGTAAGGATTTCATATTCCCATAGGGATTCACAATTTGCTGCTGATTTAGTTAACAACTTAACACATGAATATATAGAATTTATAAATAATATCCGTGCAAATAATATTTTAAATTTGACAGAGGTATCCCAGAAAAAGCTTATTGAATATCAGCAAAAGTTAAATGAATTAGATGGTATGATTGCAAAATTTTTAAAAGAGCATCCTGATTTCGTACCAGAAAAGGAATCACCTTTATATAAAAATGTGGAATCCTTACAGTTCGCAAGGGTTGATATTGAGATCAAATTAAAGGAACTTGAGACTACCAGAGAAGGCCTTTTAAAACAATTAGAGGGAAGCGGGTTAACCTATATTGATACAGGATTGGAGGAAACACCTTCTGTTAGACTGGCTCGTCTCAGTAATCAGCTCATGATTTTAAGTGCTAAATATACGGAAAACCATCCAGATATAATTAAAATAAAAATGGAGATTGAGGAATTAAAAAAACAGGTCGGACAGATAAGGATGCAGCCTGATAGGGAGGCTAATCCTATTTCTTTACAGATAAATGAGGAGTTGAAAAAAGTAGATAATGAGATTAAAAAGCTGAAAGTTAAGCTCTCTGAAATTTCAAATCAAGAAAATGCTGCTGATGCAAGAATAAAAAATTTATCAAATGAAAAACAGGAATGGCTTAATCTTCAGCGCGAGAGATTAATATATCAAAAATTATATGATGATTTATTTCAGAAGATTGAAATGGCAAAGGTTGAGTTTATGAGTAACCCCAAATCTATATTGGTCGCGGAATATGCAAAAACTCCGTTGTATCCTGCCAGACCAGATAGGACGAAGTTGATTTTAATTGGTTTTATAATCGGGATCATTTTATCCGCAGGTACAGTTATTGGCATTTCCTATATAAATGACAGGTTCAATGATGAGGAAGATATTGAAAAAGAGTTAAAGATACCTGTTCTCTCTGTTATACCTGAGATAATACAGGATTCTGAGATAAGAGAGAAGAAAAATAAGAGGATACTGTTGGTTTCTGGAGCGTATTTATTATTCATTTTATTGCTGTGGTTCAATGAGCTTATCTTTAAGTACATTGGATTAAGGATTATAGCTTTTTAGGAGGTTCAAATGGATAGATTACAGAAGGCATTTGATATGGCTTTAAAGGAAAAAAGACTTCGTTCGGCTCCCTTGTCTGTCACTCTCTCTTGCGGAGAGGTTCAAAAAGCATCAATAGATTTAAAAAATGTTAACCCCTATGTAGTTACACTTACAAGACCTCATTCTATAGAATCTGAACAGTACAGAAAATTAAAAGTCAGACTTTTCAGGACGCATTCAACTGAATATAAGATTCTTTTGGTTACTAGTCCTGCTGCTGGAGCTGGTAAGAGCCTGATTGCCCTTAATTTATCAATTCTCCTTGCCTTATCTGATAAGGTTTTATTAATAGATGCTGATCTAAATCATCCATCCATTAATAAATATTTAGGCATTAAAGTTGATTGTGGATTGGGAAATTATTTTACCAACACCTTAGATTTATCCAAAATTATTATTAAAACGGACATTGGTAATCTTGATATTATCCCATCAGGAGATAAAATTAATGAGGCTGCAAATCAATTTTCTTCAGAGAAAATGAGATTTCTCATAGAATCACTAAAGAATCACTATTCATTCATTATAATAGACTCTCCTCCTGTTCTTGCATCTGCCGATACTATTCAACTTGCCTCTGTTTGTGAAGCTATTCTCTTTGTTATTAATGATAGACTTACAACAAAAAGTTCTTCAAGGCAGGCTCTTTCGCTGATGAATAATTGTAATATCCTGGGTGCTGTTTTCAATAATTTCCCCGCTAATCTGATGAAAATCAAATATCCATATTATTACGGTAGGTGATGTGTCCTTAACAAAGGTCGTAAATTATATATATGTATGGTGTTTGCTTTTTACTTTATTTTCTTCTCTGGAAGCAGGAGAAGTCGTTATAAAACCTTCCATTGGTCTTTCTGAAGAATATACTGATAATATTTATTTAAGTGAATCAAACAGGACTCATGAATATATAACCTATGTAGAGCCATCAATAAATTTTTTATACAAGGCTTCCCATATTAATATCATATGTGATTATACATTAAAATGGCTTTACTACAGTCGCCTTGGAAAGGATGATACCTCTCATCTGCTCAATGCCTCTGCGAAGAGCGAGATAGTAAATAATTTTTTATATCTCGAACTTTCTGATATTTATTCCAGGGCTATTATTGAACCGAGGAGACCTTCAACAGAGACAAATATATTAATCAATAAAACGGATATGAATATTTTTTCTGTATTACCTTATTTAAAGTTTCAGCTGACTTCAACTTTGTCATTGAGTCCTGGCTACAAATATGAAAATATCTGGTATAAAGATCCGGAGAGCGTGGATCGCACAAGGCATACTTTTTTTGGTAATTTAGAAAAGACAATTAATCCGAGAGTTTCCATTGGTTTTGAGTCTGTTTATACGCAGGATAGGCCTGATGATAATAAAGACAGTGACCAGATAGCAAATTCTGTAAAAATTTCCTACAGGCTCACAGAAAAGAGTAATATAAACCTGTCAGGAGGATATAAATATATTAATTTTAAAAGAACATCAGATAAAAGAAGGGCTATCTATAATATTTCATTAAGCAGGGCCCTTGAGGGTGGTAGTGTAAATTTAAGCATAAAAGGGGATACATCAGCCTCAGCGCGACAGGGAATTTTTGAAGAGAGGTCTGAGGAAATTTCGGTCAGATATGGTATTAAAACTATTTTTGATCTCAGGCTCTCTCATTCAATGAATAACTATTTGGAGATCAATCGTGAAGATGAGACCTATACCCTTGGCCTTGGTTTCACCCTAAGATATGAAAGATTTCAGAATCGGATTGGTGGTGGTTACATAAGGTATAAATTCAGACCTGAGACGGAAGAGAGAGATCTGTATACATTATTTACAGGTATTGATTATTCAATTTCTGACAAAAGTAATTTATCCTTGAATTATTCCTTTACTTTTGTAGATTCCACAGTGAATGGTAATGATTATTCAGAAAATGTTATATCACTAAAATTTAAATATACCTTTTAAAGTAGGGAGTGGATAAAAATTTTCAGAAAGTGCCTTGACTATGTATAACTCATTTTTTGGATTTAAGGAAAGCCCTTTTCAATTAACACCTGACCCTGATTTTTTTTATCAGGGCAGGACACATAAGCGGGCTTTGACATATTTAGAGTATGGGCTTATAAGTGGTTCGGGTTTCATAGTGATTTCAGGAGAAATTGGAACTGGCAAGACAACCCTTATAAAGACATTTCTCAGAAAAATACCAAAGAAGATAAAAATTGCAAGTTTATCTCATACCAAACTTAAATCCCATCAGCTGATTTCTATGATAAATCATGAATTTGGCTTAAGAATTGATGGTAAGGACAAACCACTGCTGTTGCACGACCTGACAGATTTTTTGATTACTCAATATGTTGAAGAAAAGAGTGCGCTCCTGATTATAGATGAGGCACACAATTTAACCTGTGAACAGCTTGAAGAGGTTAGATTGCTTTCAAATCTGGAAACCGAAAAGGAAAAGCTATTAAAGATTATCCTTGTCGGCCAACCTGAACTTAGCATTAAGCTTGCAAGCCCTGAGCTCGAGCAATTACGGCAGAGGATAACTGTTTATACTCATCTCAGCCCGTTGTCTAAAGAAGAGATAAAGGAATATATATTGTATCGTCTTGAAGCTGCTGGGAATAAGAGTGCAGTAACCTTTGAAGATGGAGTTATGGAACAGATTTATGAATATAGTAAAGGGGTGCCGAGACTCATTAATATCCTCTGTGATTTTGTATTATTAGTGGCTTATACAGAAAAAACTAAAATTATAAGTAAGGATATTGTAAGTGATGTAATCAAGGATTTAAATAACAGGCCTGATATCAGGCTTTCGTCAGGGACTATGAGGAGGGTTGACGGAGATTATAAAAAAATTAAGGAAGCCCTCATTAGGTGTGATCTAAAAATAAGGGATTTAGAATCAATGGTCAGAGATATTTATAAAAAGGTCTATAATTAAAAGATTTATTTTTTCTGTCAAATGATTAACGCACTGACTGTAGATGTAGAAGATTATTTTATGGTTTCTGCCTTTTCTGATATTGTTAAATTTGATGAATGGAATAATTACGAAAGCCGGGTTGCAAAGAATGTGTATATAATCTTGGATACATTTGAAAAATTTTCCACAAAGGCTACCTTTTTTATACTTGGGTGGCTTGCAAGGCAGTATCCCAGACTTGTAAGAGATATTTGTGAGGCCGGTCATGAAATTGCCTCACACGGTTATAATCATAAAATTTTATATAACCTTTCTCCTGCAGAGTTTCGCCATGACATAAAGGTCTCAAAGGAGATTCTTGAAGATATAGTGGGTGAAGGAATTTATGGTTACAGGGCGCCAAGTTATTCTATTTCAAAAAGTACATTATGGGCCCTTGATATCCTTGTTGAAGAAGGGTTTATTTATGATTCCAGTATTTTCCCCATATTTCATGATATTTATGGTTTTCCCGGAGCCAGAAGAAGTCCTCACATGATACAGACAGGTTCAGGTTCAATTATGGAGTTCCCTCCTTCAACAATCAGGATATTGGGTATAAACATCCCTGTTGCCGGTGGAGGATATTTAAGACTGCTACCATTTGAATTTATAAAATATTCCATTAAAAGATTAAATGAGAAAGAAAAAATTATGGCAGTAATATATTTTCATCCATGGGAGATAGATGTGGACCAGCCAAGATTAAAGGCATGCTTAAAATCGCGTTTCAGACATTATATAAATCTTCACAAGACTTTATCAAAAGTTGAGGGACTTTTAAAGAATTTCAAATTCAAACCTCTCAAATCTTTATACTTTAATAATGAACAGCAATCTTAAGATAAGAAAGATTAAAACCTTTGATGAATGGGAGTGTATCAGGGATAAATGGAATCAGCTTTTAAAAAAATCTTTCTCTGATAATGTATTTCTTACATGGGAATGGCTCTATTCGTGGGCTGAGTGTAACTGGAATTCTAATAGATATTTATATATTCTCTCTGTAGAAGAGGGTGATAACTTAGTTGGAATTGCTCCTTTATATATAGAAAAGAGACAAACAGGAATTTTTGGAGTTAGAAAAATATTCTTTTTAGGATATCCTGAATGCGGTGCTGATTACCTGGATGTAATTATAAAGCGAGGCTATGAGAAAGAAGTAACCACACTGATTTATGAGTTTCTTAATGATGAGAAGGGGTGGGATATAATGGAATTACATAATATACCATCTAATTCTTTTTTTGTTCTTCATTTTTTTGAAAAAATTAATCAGGATGGTAAATATGCCAGCATCAGGCTCGATGGATTTTGCCCGATAATAATTTTGCCGGAAAGGGTAGAGGATTTTTATATGTCTCTTTCTTCTAACAGAAGACAGCAGTTCAGACGGCATTTAAATATTTTAAAACGGGAGGGAGAAGTTAAACATTTTACGTTTTTGAGTGGAAAGGAGGATTTAAAAGATCAATTGATTTATTTATGTGATTTATATAAGAAGAGCAGGAATATGTCATCAGCCTTTTCCATGTTTCTTGAAAGGTTGATTTTAAGATCTCAGGAGCAGGGCTCCTCTATTTTTCAGTTAGATTTTCTTGCCTTTAATAATAAATATATAGCAGGGCTTCTTCATTTTAGATATAATGGAAGTCTTTACATGTATGTAATGGCTGTGGACAAGTCCTTTAAGCCTCAAATCAGTATTGGAAATATTATAGTGGGGCTGTCTATTGAGAGGGCAATCCTGGATAAGATTAAAATTTATGATTTTTTACGAGGTACTGAAGACTATAAATTTCACTGGTCAAACAAAGTTATAACCTTGCTTTCTATCCAGTTATATAAAAAAAATTTCTTACCTCTTTTTTACTCGTCAAGACAATTTTGTAAAGACTTTGCAAAGATAATACTCCGTTAAATGCATATAAGAATCATTTATTCTATATTAACAATCTTCTATATATTCTTTATATTTTATCTTTCATCTTTACCCGATACTTCCTTTAAATTTGCTGATTCAAGATTGGAAAAGATTTTCTGGAACATGGGACATATACCTTTATATTTTATTTTGGCTATTTTACTTTTTTTATCTTTGAAGCCTCATAGAAAACCTATTTTTTATCTATTAGTAGGCTCTATCTCTATAGTAATTGCGGTTTGTGATGAGTTAAATCAATCCACCACTTCTGGCAGAACTTCTTCATTTTTAGATATCTGTCTTGATTTCTTCGGAATATATATTGCCATTCTGTTTATTAAGTTCTTATATTATGAAAATAGAATTACTACAAAAGTCTGATTACAATAAATGGGATACCTTTGTCATGCAATCAGAATATTCAGTCCTTTACCATCTCACCGTCTGGAAGGATATTATAGAGCAAACCTTTGGACATAGTACTTATTATCTCTATGCAGTTGAGGGCGAGCGGATAAGGGGTATTCTACCTCTGGTGCATATGAAGAGTTTGCTATTTGGAAATTTCTTTGTTTCGCTACCTTTTTTTAATTATGGCGGCTTATGCACAGATAAAGATCAAATAGCTCATTCTTTATTAAAGGAGGCAATAAATATCTCAAGAGATAAGAAGGCTGATTATATTGAATTCAGACATGTTCACAATTTCTTTCCGGAAGAAACAAGATTAAAGACTAAAAAGGTTTCAATGAGATTAACTCTTCCATCAAGTCCTGAAGATTTATGGAAATCCTTTCCCTCCAAGCTCAGGGCACAGATAAGAAGACCATTGAAAGAGAAGATGTGTCATTCTATTTTAAGTGATGATGGTATTGATTATTTCTATGATGTCTTTTCAGAGAACATGAGGGATCTTGGCACACCTGTATATCCTAAAAAATTTTTTCAAAATATTTTCAGATATTACAAGCAAGCATGGGTATGTGTTGTTTTCAATGCATCGCAGAGACCGGTTGCTTCAGGAATTTTGCTTGGATTTAAAGATACTATGGAGATACCATGGGCATCTTCATTGAGAAAATTTAATAAATATGCTTCAAATATGTTGCTTTACTGGTCCTGTCTTGAGTTTGCCTGCATGAGGGGATATAAATTTTTCGATTTTGGTCGTTCAACATATGGTAGCTCTACCTTTAAATTTAAGGAACAGTGGGGAGCCGAGCCTCATCAACTTTTCTGGCATTACTGGATTAATGATGGTGGGAGGTTGCCAGAATTGAGTCCAGATAATCAAAAATACAGGCTGGCGATAAATATCTGGAAAAATTTACCTTTAATAATTACTAACAATCTGGGTCCTAAAATTATAAAATTCATACCGTGATTAAAAGGGTTTTACCACCTGCTGCTGCACCTGTTGAGCTGAGAAGTTTTTTTTATGCAATACAAGGGTTCTTTTGTGAAGATAGTATTCTAAGGAAAAGAGAGGAGGAGCTAAAAAAATTCTTTGGTATTAATCATATTTTTCTTGTTTCTTCCGGGAAGGCTGCCCTATATTTAATCCTTAAAGCTTTAAAAAAAATTTATAATGAACGCAGCAATGTAATTATCCCGGCCTATACCTGTTTTTCTGTGCCATCAGCAATTAAGAAATCTGGCCTGAAGATTGTGTTATGTGATATAGAAGAGAAAAGATTTGATTTTAATTATGCTCATCTTAGAAGGCTATTAGATCATAACACGCTCTGTGTTATAGGAACTCATCTCTTTGGGATCCCGATTGATATAGAACGACTTATAGAAATCTGCCATGAGAAAGGAATCTTTGTTATTGAAGACGCTGCCCAAGCCATGGGAGTTTATTATAAAGGAAGGTTTCTTGGAACCTTCGGAGATATAGGATTTTTCAGCCTTGGAAGAGGTAAAAATCTCTGCGCAGGTAATGGAGGCATTATCATTACAAATGCTGAACCTATTGCAGGTGAGATTAGTAAGGAATATGTTCTTCTTGATAAAATGAAATTTTATAGTAAGCTGAGTGAATTTTTAAAGATTATGCTGATGGATATTTTTATTAATCCTTTCTTTTACTGGATACCCCGTTCTATAAAATTTTTAAAGATAGGAGAGACTATTTATTATGAAGACTTTCCTGTTAAGCGCCTCTCCGGAGTACAGGCTGGATTCCTGAGTAGCTGGCAGGAAAGACTCAGGAAATTAAGCGATATTAGAAGAAAGAATTCAGGTATTATTATTAAAAAAATCGGGATGGATATACCTGAAGATATACCCTATATCAGGTTACCAATAATATTGAAGGATAAAAAAACAAGGGATTATCTGCATAATATCTCAAAAAGAGAAGGCCTTGGTTTAGAAAAAATGTATCCTTATCCATTAAATGAGATACAGCAATTAGGAGAGGATTTTAATGAAAAGGAATATCCTGCTTCAAGAAAGATATCAGAGACCCTTATAACCCTTCCTACCCATTCTTTTCTAAAAGAAAAAGATATAGAAAGAATAACTTACCTGATCCAGACATGTATGAAATAGAATTAATAGATAAGATAGAGGATTTCTTAAAGATAAAAGATGAATGGAATTATCTTCTCAAAAAAACAGATACCGACGTGCCATATCTTACCCATGAATGGTTAACTGCCTGGTGGGAATGTTTTGGTGATCAAAACAGGCTGGCAGTTCTTTTAGTAAGGAATGAGGGAGAATTGTGTGCTGCGGCACCATTGATGTTGACGATGAAGAAGAAGTTTTTTTTAAATCTTATCTGTCTGAGATTTATCGGGAATTCTTTATGTTATAGACTTAATTTTTTGATTCCTGATGACCATGAAAAACTTTTGAGCTTAATCTTGGATTATGTAATTCATCGCATTAAGTGGCATATTGCTGAGTTTTATCATATTCCTCTATATTCAGCAGTATATAAGGCCTTTATGAATTTACTAAGTAAAAAAAATTCTGTATTCTTTAGTGAAGATATGTCTTTGCTCAGTCCTTATATTCCACTGAATGAGCCCTGGGATTCTTATTTTAAGCACTTGAGTAAATCTTTTGTTAGAACGCTCCAGAAAAAGAAAAGAAGATTGGATAAAATTGGTTATTCACTATTATCGTGCAGGGGATTAGAGCCATCTCTAATTCAGCCATTTCTGGAGGATGTATTTAAGGTAGCAGAGAGGTCATGGCAGCATAAAGTTGGTACATCCATAGCATCAAATGAGAGGGAGAAAAGATTCTTTACATTGATTGCTGAGCAATTCAATGAGTATAAAGGATTGTATTTATATATCCTCAGGATTGGAGATGATAATGCAGCCTTTGAATATAGCATTAAATATGCAGATGTATTATATACCTTGAAGAAAGGATACGACCCAAAGTATCAAAAATTTTCACCGGGAGTAATTCTGGATTTTATTCAATATGAGGATTTTTTTAAGACAGGTTGTTGTGAGATAGATATTGGAGGTCATATAAATAGAGATAAACTGAGCTGGACATCTCATGTAAGAATGCACAGGGTAGTCTATCTATTCAGGAAGAGATTATTCCTTCTTTATTTCTGGCCCTTTAAGCTAAAACCCTTTTTACGGCGTTTTAAGATACTGAGGAAATTTAAGTCATTAATTATGAAAGGCAAATGAAGTTTTTTATCCTTGACTGGCTTGTCTGTCCTTTTGATAAGTTTTTCCCATTATCTATTCACATAGAAAAGTTATCACATATAAAAGAACAATCTTATATTAAATGTCAATCTTATTGTTCAAGATATGATACATATAAAATAAACAATATCAGTGAAAGGTATTGCGAGAACTGTGCAAATTTTGAGATTGAATCAGGAGAATTAAGATGTCCAGCTTGCGGAAAAAGATATTCCATAATTGATGGAATTCCTGATATGATTTGCTTTGAAGAACCTGATCCAATCGCTCAAATAAAAATGAAGGAGATAGAGGTACGTGATAGGGAGGCCCCTGTTGAAAGGCAATTTTATTCAGATTATATGTGGTATGGTGAAATACCACCTGTCCTTAAACTTCTAAAACTTTCTGACGAGGATATACTCCTTGAACTTGGTTGCGGTTCTGGCAGGTTTACAGGTATCTATTCAAGAAAGTGTACTGTATTTGCAGTGGATTTTTCTTTTGGGGCATTGAAAGAATGTAAAAAAAATTCTGACAGGAAGTCTAATCTCCACCTGATTCGGGCAAATATTGAGTATCTACCTTTTTTAAGCAATAGATTTAATAAGATTGTAAGCACCCAGGTCATGTGTTATTTTCCTGAGAAGGCGAGGTTTAAAAGTTATGCTGAGATTCTCAGGGTTCTTCATGATAATGGTTTTTTTGTCATGACTGTATATAATTATAATCAGATTAAAAAAAGGGATGGTTTCCCCAAGGAATTTTTCAGTCCTGCTGGTATATATAACTTCTACTTCACCAGGAAAGAGCTTATTACTGAATTAGAGAGATTTTTTAATATTGATTTTTTAGGAGGTATTTTACATTTTATAGACACTGGGACATCACTTGCCATGAAATTTAAAAATAAAATGAGAATTATTGATTATGTGATAGAGAAAACTCCTCTTTCTTCTTTTATTTCATTCCTGCATCTTGTTAAATGCACGAAGAAGGGAATATCATGACAGCTATTGTACTCGGGGATTTACATATTATTAGATCTCTTGGTATGGAAGGTATACCTGTTATTGCTGTAACTCCTATAGAATATGTCAGATTTTCAAGATATTGTAAAAGACATATAACCTGTCCTGACCCTTATTATGCTCCTGAGGCTGTTTTAGATATTTTAATTAATCTGGGTAGAAACCTTAAAGACAAAACGCCTATTTTTTATAACGGAGACCACGATGTTTTACTTGTCTCAAGGTATAGAAATGTCCTTTCTGAATACTATCTTTTTAATCTTTCAGATGAAGAGGTTATAGAAGCTTTTCTTAACAAGGAAAAATTTATTAACCTTGCCCTTTTAAAGGATATACCGGTCCCTGAAACTATAATAGTCAACTCCCTTGAAGACATATACGAGGTAGACCAAAAAATAGGATTCCCTTGCATTGCAAAACCTTTTATTCAAAAACAGTGGCTAAGAAGGAAGGAGTTAAAGGATATAATTAAAGGTCCAAGAAAATCGGTTAGGTTTGAGAAAATTCAGGAATTGCAGGAATTCTATAACAGAGTTAAATCCTTAACAGAAAAATTTATAATACAGAGGTGGATAGAGGGTGATGATTCAGAACTGTTCAGTTTTCATGTTTATTACAATAAAGATGCTCAACCTGTAGCGTATTATGCAGGCAGAAAAATCAGGACGTATCCGCCAGATAGTGGAATAAGTACCTTTCTTGAACTTGTAGATGAGCCACGTATTGTAAAACTTGGTTTAAGTATTCTTAATAAATTTAATTTTAAAGGTGTAGCAAAGATTGATTTTAAAAGGGATATTTTTACAGATAAATTTTATGTCCTTGAGATAAATCCGAGGTTTAATTTATGGAATTATCTTGGTGCCTGTAGTGGAATAAATATACCTGCTATTGCCTATCATGATCTTTTTGATAGGTCCTATAACGGGTCACGCTCCATTAGAAAGAAATACAGATGGTTGTGGTTTGATGGTGATCTCTCCGCGATAAGGGAATACAGAAGGATTGGCCGATGGTCCTACTGGCAATGGATATTATCATTGATAAATTGTAAGAAGGTATATAAAATATTCTCCTGGAAGGATCCATTTCCCTTTCTTTTTCATTCGTTGAAAGAATTTTCCAGACGCATATTGAAAAGATTATTCTCAAGATGAGAGTGGCCATAATCTCTGATATCCATGCAAATCTCAAATCATTTCAAGAATGTATTAAGTATCTTGAAGGCTGCAGTATTGATGAGGTCATTTGTCTTGGTGATGTTGTTGGTTATTATTCTAATCCGAATGAATGTCTGGAGCTTATTAAAAAATATGGTATTGTGACTGCTATTGGTAATCATGATGCTGCAGCGATCGGATTATCAGAACTCTGTAATCCTTCAAGGCATGCAAAAGAGGCAATAATATGGACTAAAAAGAATCTATGCAGTGAGGGCAAGGGAATAATCTCCTCCTTTTATCCCCTTATCGTTAGAAAAGAATTTGTGGCATTTCATGGTTCTTTTTTTAGTATCCATGAATACATTAGGACTCCCCAAGAGGCTCAGGTTAACGTTTTAGAAATAGTGAGTCATTACCAGAATATAAGAATCTGTTTTTTTGGCCATACCCATAGAAAAGCAGTATATGAATATTCAGGCAAAAAAATTAAGGAGATTGCGGGAAGGATTATTCAACTCAGGGATGATTCAGTATACCTGATTAACCCTGGAAGCATCGGACAGCCGCGTGATGAAACAGGAGGGTCATTCTTGATTTTTGACTCTTTAAAGAACAGGATTCAATTCATTAGTTTTAAATCAGATTATAAAATATTTCTTCAGAAGATATTTAATATCTATAACAGGTTTTTCAGATAATGGTGCATTTTATCATCACTGTAGATACTGAAGAAGATAACTGGGGTTATAGGGCTGAAAAATATACATCAACAAATATTGAAAGGCTTTATGACCTTCAATTGATTTTTAATGATTTTAATGTAAAGCCAGTGTATCTTGTTACGTATCAAGTTGCAATAGATAATAAAGCTGTCGCAATTCTTAAGAGTATTCTTAAAGAAAAGAAATGCAAGATTGGATCGCACTGTCATCCCTGGAGTACCCCTCCTTATGTTGAAAAAAAAAATAAGATAAATAGCATGCTGTGTAATCTACCCGTAGCACTACAGTTTAAAAAGTTACAAAATCTTCACAGGGCAATAACTGACAGTTTTGGGATAGAGCCTGTAATATTTAGGGCTGGTAGATATGGCTTTGACCACAGCGTGGCAGAGAATATTTATAGGCTCGGTTATAAGATAGATACGTCTTTCACACCATTTTTAACATGGAAGGATTATGGTGGACCTGATTTTTCAAATTATACCCCACAGCCGTTTAAATATTTTCTTAATAGCTCGGAGGATTCTTATCTCATAGAATTGCCTGTTACTATAGGTTTTTTGCAGGACAATTTTGCAAGGTGCAACAAACTTTCATCATATTTAACAGAAAATTCGTTTTTAAAAAAAATTAAAATAAAAGGGATGTTGTATCACATGAGACTATTAAATCTCGTATGGCTCTCCCCTGAACAGGCAGATTATAAAAAAATGATAAGTCTTGTAAAAAAAATGAAGAAGGAAAATTATTCTTTTTTGAACATGACCTTTCATACACCATCTCTTAAACCGGGGCTTTCACCATTTGTGAAAAATAAAGAGGATGAAAAGAGATTTTTTAATGATATCAAGCTTTTTTTAAAATATATTCACGATGAAGGTATTAAGAACGTTAACCTTAATGAGATATCTTTAACATGAAATTCTTATTCTGGTTTTCTTTAGTCTTTATTATTTATACATATCTTGGATATCCTCTCCTTCTTTTAATTCTCTCTCATCTTAGGAAAAGGGATGTTCTTAAGGGCGACATTTTGCCAAAGGTTTCTTTTATTATTGCAGCATATAATGAAGAAAGGCAGATTAAGGATAAAATTGAGAATACCCTTGCTATTGATTATCCAAGAGATAAATTTGAAATTATAATAGTCTCTGATGCCTCTACTGATAAGACTGACAGCATTATAAAATCCTATGTACCATGTGGTATAAAATTCGTGAGATTGAGTGAAAGAAGAGGTAAAGAAACTGCACAGAAACAAGGGATAGATATATCCACTGGCGATATTTTAGTCTTTTCTGATGTTGCCACTATTTTGAGGCCTGATGCTGTTTTAAATATAGTAAAAAATTTTCAGGATTCTGCTGTGGGGTGTGTTAGTAGTACTGATAGGATTTTATCTGAGGGAAAGGCTGAAAGCGGAGAGAGCCTTTATGTGAGATATGAGATGTTTTTAAGAAAATTAGAGAGTAAATGTTATTCTCTCGTGGGCTTGAGTGGATCTTTTTTCGCTGCGAGGCGGGAAGTTTGTTTTCCGTGGTCTATAGATTGTAATAGCGATTTTAATGTGGTACTGAATTCAGTCAAAAAAGGTTTACGAGGTGTTCTTGATTTATCAAGTATAGGTTATTACAAAAGTACGCCGGGTCGCAGAAAAGAATATCGAAGAAAATTACGCACAATAGTGAGAGGCATGCATACTTTTTTTAAGAATATATCCTTGTTGAACTTTGTTAAATATAAAATTTTTTCATTGCAATTATTCAGTCATAAATTATGCAGGTGGCTTGTCCCATTTGCACTGATAAACTTATTTTTTAGTAATTTCTACATATTATTTACTAATAAGAATATATTTTATAATTATTCATTTGTGGCACAGTGCCTGTTTTATATAGTTGGATTTGTTTCCATGAAATTAAAAAATTTTTCATCTTTCTCTATTTTCAAAATTTCATCCTTTTTCATAATAGTAAATCTATCTGTATTAAATGCGTGGCTTTTATATCTTAAAGGTAAAAAAATTATGTATTGGGAACCAACGGAACGATAAAAATTAATGATAAAATTAGGACTTAAAAGAATTATAGCTCATATCTATTCTGGCTTATCCTTTGATAGAGTAATGCCCTCTCATAAAGTTATAATTATGGTATACCATAGGGTATTACCAGAGAGCCAGCACGTATCCTTTCTACAACCAGGCATGTTTGTTACTTCAAAAACTTTTGAAAAACACATAAAATTTCTTCTGGATAAATATAGATTTATTACCATTGAAGATCTACTGTTAAACAAAATTAAAACCACCCATAGATACTCTATCATGACCTTTGATGATGGATGGCTTGATAATTATTTATACGCGTTTCCAATTTTAAAAAAATATAATATCCCTGCAACTATTTTCCTACCTGTTGATTATATCGGTTCTAAAAAATGGTTGTGGACTGATATTATTGCCTGGTTTATTACAAACAAATCTAATGTTTTAAAAAAGATTGACTCTTTAAAGGATTTCAAAGCTATAACTCAACTTATTATCAGGACAATTACATCAAGGCATAACCTAATAAAAAAGATTGACTTTTTGCTGGAGAGCCTTAAACTTTTTCCCGAAAATGAAATTTATGAGTTTATTGAGTATTTAAAAGATAGGACTGGGTTAACCTATCCGGAGGAGAGGGTTTTCTTAAACTGGGATGAAATTATTGAGATGTCTCATGCTGGTATATCCTTTGGCTCTCATACCCGAACTCATAGAATCCTTACGCGTTTAAAAGAAGACGAGATTATATATGAACTCAGTACTTCTCTTGAGATTATTAAGCAAAAAAATATAAATTCTATTCCGATTTTATCCTATCCTAATGGAGATAAAAATAAAAAAATAGAAGAAATTGCACAGGCCTGCGGTTATATAGGTGCGGTAACTACAAACTACGGCTTTGAATCAACCCCTCCTGCTGAACCTTTTTCTTTACATAGGATCGGCGTACATCAGGATATAGCCTCATCAGATGCCTTGTTCGCATTTCATTTATCAGGACTTAAAAGCTGGATATGACAAAAACTATTCTTCATATTTTTTCTGGTGATTTATGGGCAGGTGCTGAGGTCATGATTTATAATCTTTTAAGGTGTCTTAAAAATTACCCTGGTCTCAGCATAATCGCACTTTCTATGAATGAGGGTGAGCTTACTGAAAGATTAAGAAAGGAGAATGTAGAGCTGTACATAATAGACGAACAGCAACATTCTTTTCTTACTATTTTATTAAAGACTAAAAGTCTTTTTAAATACAGGGAAATTGATATCATCCATTCTCACAGATACAAGGAGAATCTGCTGGCTTTATTAGCTGGGCGAATGCTTGGCATATCAAAACTGGTCACCACAGTACATGGTCTCCAAGAGGTTGCTTATAATACTGGATCAGAAAATAGCATTTCATGGAAAGCGAATGTTGATTACTATATATTAAAGAAAAAATTTACAGTTGTAGCTGTTTCTGAAGCTATGAAAAAAGTTTTTGTAAAGCAGTTAGGTTTTATGCATGACATGGTAAAGGTAATCCATAACGGAATTGATGTATCAAACTTTTTTACAGCAAAAAAATTTTTTTCAGATGATTCCATCCTTCATATTGGCACTGTAGGAAGGCTTGTTCCTGTAAAAGGGTTTGATTTGTTTCTTGCGATTGCGTGTGAGGTCAGGAATAAGGTAGAGGGGATTAAATTCAGTATTCTTGGAGATGGGCCGATGAGAGATTTTCTTAAGAATAGAGCTGAGGAATTAGGGCTGAATGGATTCGTAGAATTCAAGGGACATCTCAACAACCCCCAGTCATATTACCAGGGTCTTGATATTTTTATTAATACCTCATTTCATGAGGGTATTCCTATGAGTGTACTTGAGGCAATGGCATGCGGAGTACCTGTAATTGCACCAAAAGTGGGAGGGATTCCTGAGATTATAAGAAACGGAATAGATGGATTTCTTGTGAAAAGAGAAAAAGATAGCTTTGTGAAAGCGTGTATGAATCTTATTTCAAATAGAGAACTGCTTTTTCAAATGTCAGAGAACTGTAAACAGAGGATTAAGGATTACTTCAGCGCTGAAAGAATGGCTGAGCAATATAGACAACTTTATAACAGTATTTAGCAATGGAAAAGGTTCTTGTCCTTGACGGTAATGAAAGGCCGGCCCTTGCAATAACACGTTCTATTGGTAAAAGAGGGATTCAAGTTGTTGTAGGTGCTGAGAAAGCGGAATCCTTAGCTGGAGTATCAAGGTATTGCAGTGAAAGACTTTTGTATCCGTCACCGATGCATAACTCTAATGAGTTTCTAAATACTATCACTCAGGAAATTAAAAAAAGAGCAATAACTATCATCTATCCTGTTACAGAGATTATGACCTATCTAATTCTTAAATATAGAGACAGATTTGAGGGGATTAAAATACCATTTGCAAGCTTTGATAAATTTGAAATTCTCACAAATAAGATAAGACTGATGAAACTTGCAGAGAAACTAAATGTTCCAATCCCTGAAACTCGCTATATCTCTAATATAGAAGATATTTATGTGCTGAAGGATAAACTCAAATATCCAGTAGTTATCAAGCCCTGCAGGTCACGCATCCTTACAGAGAGGGGCTGGATAACTGCCTCTGTTAAATATGCCTATACGGAGGATGAACTTATTAAAACAGTTAAAAATACCTCTTATTTTAAGAGTCATCCCTTTTTAATCCAGCAGTTTATTAAAGGAGAGGGGAGGGGGGTATTTGCTCTTTATAATCATGGCCAGCCTATAATATTTTTTGCCCACAGGAGGTTGAGGGAAAAACCTCCTTCAGGAGGTGTAAGTGTCTTATGTGAAAGTGTTCCAGTAGACCCGGTTCTGAGAGAATATGCAGAGAGGATATTGAACCACGTTCAATGGCATGGGGTGGCAATGGTAGAATTTAAGATTTCTGAAGAGGGTTTACCGTACTTGATTGAAGTTAATGCCAGGTTCTGGGGCTCTTTACAGCTTGCTATTGATGCAGGTGTTGATTTTCCTTGGCTTTTATATCAGATTGAAACGGGAATATGTCTTGATAGAGTCAATAACTACAGAAAAGGCATAAAATTGCGTTGGCTTTTAGGGGATCTTGACAATCTTTATCTTACATTTAAAAGCCGTACTAATATCGTAGCCAAGATTTTTTCTTTAATTCGATTTCTTAATTTATTTGCACGCAATACTCATTACGAAATAAATAGATTATACGACTTTAAACCATTTTTATTTGAATTAAAACAATACGTTAAACATTAAATATTTAAATGTATTTTAAAGGTATTATTCACGTTCATTCAAATTATTCCTATGATGGTTATCATACCATCAGTGAGATAGCAGAGTGGGGTAAAAAAAGAGGATATAGTTTTATCTGTATGAGTGAGCATTCTGAGACTTTTGATGAAAAAAAGATGTTGAATTACGTTGAAGAATGTAAAAATGTTTCAACATCAGGGTTGTTAATAATACCGGGAATAGAATTTAGCTGTAATAATGGTTTGCATATTTTAGGATTGGGAATTAAAGAGTTCATTCATTCATCGGAACCAGTTGAAATAGTGCAATTTATTAAAGAACAGAATGGATTAATAATTATTGCTCATCCAAGTCGTTATAATTATCAGATACCTTTAAATCTTATTGGATATGTAAATGGAATTGAAATCTGGAATGCAGCATATGATGGACGATTTATTCCAAATCCTGATTCAATTGCTCTTTTTAGAAAAATAGATAGACGTTATGCTTTTTTTGCATATGGCGGTCTTGATTTTCACAAAATTTCTGATAATTTTAATATTGAAATAATAGTTTTTTGTAATGAAATAAAAAATATTTTATTAGCACTGCAGAATGGAAATTTTGTGATGTCTAATTCTTATTTTACGATTGATTCATTGTGTAGATTGAGTCAGATAAAATATGCTCAAATATTTATAATGCGAAAGCTTTATCTTTTTATGAAGGCAGTGCGCGATTATATATTGGAATAAATTTTAATTGAAGCAAAATAAACAATATCATGAGAGAAGATATTTTAAAAATTACCCGTCATACACTAATTTATAGTGCTGGAACAATAATTAATAGAGCTATAGGATTTATTATGTTACCCGTTTATACGCGATATTTGTCTCCTGCTGATTATGGCACTATTGAATTATTAACGATGACCTTGGATATCATTTCTCTTATAATGGGGATGGGAGTTTCTGCAACTGTTTTTAAATATTATTTTGAATATGAAAGCTCAATAGAAAAAAAAGAAGTCATAAGTACATCCATTATATTATTAACCTCGCTGTGGCTTATAACTTCAATAGCGGGCCTTTTTTTTTCAAATAAACTTTCATTAATAGTATTCAAGCATGAAGAAAATGGTTATTACTTCAAATTACTATTTATAATTCATTTTTTGCAATCTAGTATGGTTACTATACCTTTTATGTTTATAAGAGCAATGGAGAATTCAAAACTCTTTGTTTATCTTAACTTGATAAAGCTGATCATGCAAGTTTCTTTCAATATACTTTTTGTAGTTAGATTAAAGATGGGTATACTTGGAATTCTATATAGCACTTTGTTGACAGATTTTATTTTGGGTTCATATCTTGTTTTTTTTACATTTCGTAGAGTTGGTTTCAGATTTTCTATATCTAAATGTCAAAAAATGGTTAAATTTGGATACTTTTTTGTTTTTGCTTCATTAAGCAGTTTTATTCTTACCTATTCTGACCGCTATTTCTTAAATATCTTTAGTGAGCTTAGAACAGTTGGAATTTATGCGCTTGCATATAAATTTGGATTTCTGCTTGGTTATCTAACTGTTGGACCTTTTATGCAAATATGGGAACCTTATAGATTTGAGATTGCCAAGAAAGATTACGCTTTGCAATTTTTTAAAAGAATGTTTTTATATTTCAATATTGCTGTTATAACATTTTCTCTTTTAATTTCCCTTTTTGTAAAGGATGCTTTAGTTATAATGGCTGCACCATCTTATCTTGAGGCTTATAAAATTGTTCCAATAATCATTATAGCTTTTATATTTCAGGCATGGACATATTACTGTAACATCGGAATTTATATTAAAGAAAAAAGTAAATATATGGCCTTAGCATATATAAGCTCGGCTGTGAGTGTTATTATTTTAAATTTTATCTTGATTCCGAAATATGGAGGGTATGGCGCAGCATTTGCTGCAGTTGGAGCATTCTTTATAAGATTTATTTTAACTTTAATATTTTCTCAAAAATTTTATCATGTAAATTATGATTGGAATAAACAATTATCATTGCTAATCTCATCAATATTTATTTATCTAATCAGTAGATTTCTGAATATATCAGGTCTCGCAATTTCACTCGGTATTAATACTATCTTAATTTTATTATTTCTAATAATCATTTATTTATTCTTTTTGGATTATTCTGAAAGAAATTTCATTAAAAAAACTGTTAGAAATTCAATAGCTTCTATTAAAGCATTAGCTTCGTATCGGCTTTAAATATGAGCCTTTTTTTCACTATTGCTTATCTAATTGCTGAATATATGCGACCGCAGTCCATGTATGAAGCACTTGCTGGTTTGCCGTTTGCGCTGCTCACAATAATCGGAATTATACTTTCTTTTGTATTAGAAAGAAGGCAGCTAAACAACTATAATTTTCAAAATGTACTTATAGTTATTTTTTTAATTCAGATATTTATTTCTTATCAGTTTGCTTTTAATCAAGAATTAGCTCGGCAGCCATTAATAGATTTTGCTAAATTGGTAATTATATATTTTCTATTAATTAATATAGTCAATGAGAGAAAAAAATTGTACTGGTTTGTTGTTGTTTTGTTACTAATTCATTTTAAATCTGCCCAGCATCTTGTAAGACAGTTAATTGCATTAAATTTTAATATAGGGACTGGGCTATTTGGTGGTGCTGGTCTTTTTGCAAACCCTGGTGATTTGGGTACAGCTTTGGTGGCATTTTGGGGTATAAGTTATTACATGATAAGAGTAGAACATGTAAGATTGTTCAGATTTTTTAACTTAAAATGGTTTTTCATTATTACAACGATTACAATGCCGATTGCTATTGTAGCTACAAACACAAGAGGGGCTTCGCTCGGATGTGGAGTTAGCTTATTATATATATGGTATAAAAGTAAAAAGAAATTCATTGCAGCTATAATTATAATCACAATGATTCTAATGTTTACAGCATTTATTCCTAACTGGGAAAGGTATAAACAGATAGGAACGGAGGAGGATGCGACAGGGCAACAAAGAATTATTCTCTGGGGGGCCTCTATTAAGATGGCAAATGAATATCCACTTGCTGGAGTTGGTCCAAATAATTTTGTATTTGTTAATAAAAATTATTTTGGTTCTGAGTTACAACTCGTGCAACATAATATTTTTTTCCAGGTTTTATCAGAGCTTGGCTATCCCGGGCTTGTTTTATTTTTATTAATGATCATAGGCTGTTTCTATAATCAGTGGATGGCTCGGAAAATTTTAAAGGAAAGGAATATCCATGATCCATTTTTATACTGGTTATCTCATGGATTAGATGTTAGTTTAATAGGATTTATTATTGCAGCTTTTTTTGTTTCAGTATTCTATTATCCCCTTTTTTGGTCACTTCTTATATTAAGTGTTTCATTGATAGACTCGGTAAAAAAGCTTTGCAGAAATAATTCTTAAAAATTACAATGATTAGTGTTATTATACCAACCTATAACTGTAGTGACTACATAATAGAAGCCATTGAGAGTGTTCTAAATCAGACATATAAGGATGTAGAAATTATTGTTATAGATGATGGGTCTACAGATGATACCTATAAAATTTTAAAACCTTACCTGCATAAGATTAAGTATATTTACCAGGATAATAGTGGGCCCTCAAGAGCAAGGAATGTGGGTATTCAAGAGGCAAAAGGAGAATATATTGCCTTTCTTGATGCTGACGATAAGTGGAGGACATTTAAAATATATCTTCAACTATCCTTGCTGGAAGCTCTTCCTGATGTTAATATGATTTTTTCAAATTATGCGGTGATAGACAAAAATGGGACTTTAATTGTAGATTCCTATATAGAAAAAGGTTTTCCTATTTTTTCTGAATATAAAGTAAAAATTAAAGGCATTTTTAATAAGGTAATCCCCATAAAAAAGATTTGTAATTTTGATGGTCTTTTATCCGATAGTTATGTATATTACGGTAATATATTTGATAAATTATTTATGGGAAATTTTATACTTCCTTCTACTGAAATAATCAGGAGATCAAGTTTGCGACCTCCTTTTTTGTTTAATGAGAAATATAAGTGTGCTGTGGATCAAGATTTTCATCTCAGGTTTTCTAAAAACCATAAGATCGCATATATTGATATTTCTACAACTGAATATAGAATAAATAGAAAAGGTCAGCTTTCTGGTAAACAAAACACCTCACAATTAATTTTAAATACCATAGAGACAAGGCTTAGAGTGATTAATGAAGATAGTGAATTTTTATCGCAAAAAAGAGGTTTAATTAAAAAGGTCCTGGCAAAAGACTTTTTGCGGCTTTCATATTATTATTTAAGTGAATTAGATATGAAAAGTTCAAGAAAATATGCTATTTCAAGCTTAAGATATAAGCCCTTATTAATAAAGTCATGGGTTATCTTTTTGTCTTCTTTTTTTCCGCCCTTTGTATTATCTCTAATTCGCTCGTTTAAATTTTTTATAAAATCTTTATCATCTAAAAAATGAAAAAAGGGGTTATTCTGCAACTTATTGAGTCGTGGGGTCCTGGTGGAGCCGAGACCATTGTTTTAGAATTATGCAAAAAATTATCTGAGAGGTCTTTTTATCCAGTTGTAGGATTGTTAAAGGATGGTTGGCTAAATCAGGAGCTTTCAAGGCATGGCATAGAGACTGTAATTATTAAAAATAAATATTCTTGTGACCCTTTTTGTTTATGGCAATTAGTTAAAATTATCAGAATGCGGAAAATAGACATTATTCATTCGCATGAGTTTATGATGAATGTTTATGGAACTGTAGCCTCAATTTTAACGAATAAGCCAATAATAAATACTATACATGGGAAAAATTACTACTGGGAGAAATGGCGTAGGATATTGGCTTATCGGTTTATGGGGCATTTTGCTACTAAAGTAGTTGCGGTTTCTGAGGATTTGAAAAATTTTGTTGCTGACAGGACCGGGATAAACAGGGATAAGATATCTGTTATTTATAACGGTATTGACTTGAATAAATACAATATAAAAAATTCATGCGATATATTGAAGATAAAAAAAGAGCTTATGTTAAACAATGTGGTTATTGGTAGTGTTGGTAACATTTATCCTGTTAAAGGATATCTGTACCTGATTCAGGCCGCCAGTAAGGTTATTAAAAGAATTCCTGATATTACTTTTTTAATAATAGGGAAAAAAACACCTTATTTTGATGAATTAAAAAGAATCGTAGATAATTTAGGTATTAATGGTCATATAAATTTTTTAGGGTTTAGAAATGATGTGCAAGATTTGCTGGCCTTATTTGATTTATATGTTTCTCCTTCCTTATCAGAGGGTTTATCTTTATCTATTTTGCAAGCTATGGCAGCAGGTAAACCTGTAATTGCAACTGATGTAGGTGGAAATCAAGAAATAATAAGGCATGGTGAAACTGGCATTTTAATATCACCTCAAAACTCTGAGATGTTAGCAGATAGTATTCTTATGTTATTGGAAAATAAAACCTTGGCAAATAAACTCGGGATGGCTGCCAGAAAAGTAGTCAAGGAGAAATTTTCTATAAATTGCATGATAGATAATTATATTAAACTTTATGAATCTTGCAAAGTTTAAAAATAATAAAATTATTAAAAAGATATTTCATATGCGATTACCTTATTTCAAAACTTATGCAGAATTGCTTGTTCTATTCAGAACAATCATAAAATTCTTTTTTATGTGGTTAAAAAATGTATTATTTTTTGACCAAATGATCCGCTATCAATGTAATGAGGTAGGGAGAAATATTTTCTTCTGGGGTACATATCCACTTATACAGAATAAAGGATATATAAAAATAGGGGATAATGTTAGTTTTGTCGGTCGTAACAATATTATAGTGGGTTTTAATATTCCGGAGATTGAGAGGCCAACTTTAATAATTGGTAATAATGTAAATATTGGCTTTGGTTGCGAAATAAATGTTGGAGAAAAAGTCATTATTGGGGACAATGTACTTATAGCTACTGGTGTTAGAATATTTGATAATAATTCTCATCCAACTAATCCTGTTAAAAGGATAAATAGAGAACCTTTGAGTAAAGATGATATAGCCCCTGTAATAATAGAAGATAATGTATGGATTGGCACCGGAGCTTTAATACTTAAGGGAGTGAGAATTGGAAAAGGTTCTGTAGTAGGTGCTTGTTCAGTTGTAACAAAGGATGTCCCTGAAAATGTAATAGTAGTTGGTAATCCAGCGAGAATTGTAAAAGAAATAAAGTAAAATTTTAATTCACAGATTGGAAATATAAATTTATTTAAATATTTACCTCATAAGTTCCAATTTGCTATATCATTCGTAAAATTATTTTACTGTAAGATTTTGAGGGGGCGCAGGCGAGCCACAAGCTTTAGCCCGGTCCCAATTGAGAGGTCCTATCATCGGATTACCCTTACAGTCAACATTAAGGGGCTTATCTGTGGTTACTTCTACATCATCAATAAAAGCATACTGTGTCTTTGGAACTCCTCCATTCCAGTATGTAAATATATATGTTCCAAACTCTTTATCAACTATATCCGTTATCTCCAGCATCGTCTTATGATCCCTATCTTCTATTACTAAAATACCATCCTTCCATATTCTCATAACGGGAGATATGTTAGACAATTTTACATAAAGCTCTATACTCTGCCACTTTCCCCTGCTAAAATAAACATTGGTAGTCGGTTGATAAGGTGTTATTTCGTTTGAAAGGACAATCCTCCCTTGATCATCGGAAAGTATTGATAAAATCCCTCGGGGGCTGTTGTCTATTGTAAGAATTCGTGCAGTCCTCAGAATCTTAAAAACTGGATGACTTGTAAAATCAAAATCCGGTGGAAAATAAACATACTCCCTTACCCATATTTCATCATCGTGGAACAAAGGCGTGTGATACACGATGGTACCACCACACACCGGCCAGCAATCAGAGTCTTTGGGGAAAATAACCTTTGCAGATTTAGAGCCACTATGGGAATTTTCACTTGAATAAAATGTTTGAGATAAGGCATCTGTGAACCCTGATGGTCCCTGAGCCTCTTGCCCGATAGTACCGAGCTCAAAATCAGCAGTTATTGTCCATGCATGTGCACGGATAGAAAAAATAGAAAACGATAGAATGATGAGGAAGACTTTAAAAATTGATACAATGAAGTTATTTTTTCTGTATTTTTTCATGAGACACTCCTCCTTTCAACTAACTATTATATTCAAGGTATCATTTTATATCCAGTATTTGAATAATCACTTTCATTACCATCTGCATCATAGGCAGTTACAGCGAAGTAATAAGTTCCACTTGTAAGATTTCTGATGGTATAAGAACATGTTTGTGGCTGTGCTGTACCAGGGCATGATGATGAACACGGAGTGCATCCTACATCTATTACTGTAGGGGATTTCCCATTAATCCAATAATAAATCTTATATCCTGCTAAATCATTAAGAGATGTCCCATCAGCATTTATTGTAGGAGAATCCCAGGTTAAAGTTGCAAAGTTGTTTGAGCCGCTGTTATTATCACTCATTTGAGTAGTTGCTCCACAACTAAAAAGCAATAGTGTCAATAATGTAACAATGATATTAGGAGCCACTTTAATATAGCCCTTATATAAAGGTTTCAGTATTAACATTTTGGACCTCCTCAATAGCTTAAAAATAAAAGCCGCCAGAGTCAACTCTGGCGGCTCGGCGGACATGGGAGAAATTCTCCTTTAGTCCCGTTGCTCTGCGTCCCATGGTTTCCCATGGTTTGCTCTGAGCAGAGTGCAAAAACTTAAACCTAACAAAGGAAGCTCTTTCAAAGAGCCTTTTTACAATACCATAATAGAAAATTTTTAATCAAATTTCTGTGATTTGAATCACAAAAGGTTGTTTCAAATTCTGTAAATTCAAAAAGGGTCTAATTCTCAATAGATTTTATAGACATCAAATAAGAACGGAGAATTATACCAGTGCATAGAGCTATTTATAAGACAGTGAGGATAGAGGTACCCAAAGCGGTGAAGATATAGAGGTGTGTTTAACATATTATAATTACCCTTACCTGCTTTCGAGGATAAGAACAACTTATAGAGAGGTGACAGATGGTTTCTTTTAAAAGATGGTTAAAGGCACAGAAATATGAGCAATCATATTGGGAAAAAGCTGCAAACCGCATCGCCTCAGGGATTTCAGGGCAGTTGAGTTGGTACGGATGGAGAGCGGAAGTACTTGAGAAGCGATTAGTCCAGTACATGCATAATGAGATGAAGAAATTTTCCAAGGTTCTTGAGATTGGTAGCGGTCCTATTGGAATTGTGAGTTTTCTCAAATGGGGCGATAGATATGCAATTGATCCACTAGAAAAGTTTTATGTCAAAAATCCCATTTTAACAAAATTGCGGAATCCTGAGGTTAGATATATGAATGGCACAGGTGAATCTATTCCGTTTAATGATGCTTTTTTTTCATTAGTGATTATAGATAATGTTATTGATCATACTAAAGATCCTTTTATAGTTATGAAAGAAATCTATCGTATACTCAAAACTAAAGGTATATTATATATTTCTGTTAATGTTCATACTCTCTGGGGTGCAAAACTTCATCGCATCCTTTCTACTCTTTCTATAGATAAAGGTCATCCTCATACATTCACTATAAACAGAATTCGTCATCTTATAAAAACAAGTGGTTTGAGAATTGAAGAAGAAACAATCGAAAATTATCACGAGGTTAAAAGAAAGGATATTCAGTCAAAGAGTTTGAAGAGTAAGATAAAAGGATATACAGGATTGTCTGAATTTTTATATCAGGCAATCTGTAGGAAGGATTAAGTATTTACAACAAGAAATGTAGTGGCCATCTGACATGTAACGATAAGAAATAATCTGATATTCAAAGAAAGTTATAGGGAGGAGAAACATGAGTCTAATTGAAAAGATCAAATCAAAAAAAGCAAACGTGGGTATTATAGGACTTGGTTATGTAGGTCTTCCTCTTGCAATTGAATTTTGTAAGGCAGGATTTTCAGTGAAAGGTTTTGATGTGGATGAAGAAAAAGTTGAGCTCCTCAGGAATGGTAAAAGTTATATAAAACATATAAACTCCTATAAGCTCGTGGAATGTGGGGACCTTTTTGTACCAACTTCTGATTTTTCAGGACTTCGTGAGATGGATTGTATCTTAATTTGTGTACCAACTCCTCTTAACAGTCACAGAGAACCTGACCTTACCTATGTAGTTAATACTGCTAAAATAGTATCAAGATACCTCAGAAAAAACCAGCTTGTTGTGCTTGAATCCACTACGTATCCTGGTACTACAGAGGAAGTGATGAAGGCAATACTGGAGGAATCGGGGCTGAAGGCGGGTGATGAGTTCTTTCTTGCCTATTCACCTGAAAGAGAGGATCCAAACAATACTGATTTTACAACGCGCACCATACCCAAGGTGGTTGGAGGATATTCAAAAAAATGTCTTGAGGTAGCAAAAACACTCTATGAAATGGTGGTGATGAAGGTAGTCCCTGTATCCTCCCCTCGAGTAGCTGAAGCATCAAAACTCCTTGAGAACATTTATAGAGCTGTCAATATTGCATTGGTTAATGAACTGAAGATGCTTTTTGATAGAATAGGAATAGACATATGGGAGGTAATAGAGGCTGCAAAGACAAAGCCTTTTGGATTTCAAGCATTTTATCCTGGCCCGGGACTCGGAGGTCACTGTATTCCTATAGATCCATTTTATCTAACCTGGAAAGCAAGGGAGTATGGATTTAATACCAAGTTTATTGAATTAGCAGGTGAGATTAACACACACATGCCTTACTATGTTGTAGAAAAAGTGGTTCAGGTGCTGAATAATTTTAAGGTTCCTGTAAATGGTGCAACAATACTTATTCTTGGGGTTGCATATAAAAGAGATATAGATGACCAAAGGGAATCTCCGGCCTTGAAGATCATTCAGCTGCTAAAGGAAAAAGGTGCAGCGGTAAAGTATAATGATCCCTATGTACCTGTCTGTCGTGGTCATCGTCATTATCCTGATATAAATATGAAGTCTGTTGAGTTATCAGAAGAAATCTTAAGAATAACAGACTTGGTCTTACTTGTTACCGATCATTCTGTGTATGACTATACTTTTATCGAAAAATATGCAAATTGTATAATTGATACTCGAAATGCCTTTGCACGGCACGGGATTAACAGTAAAAAGATTTTCAAGGCATGACAGGAAAAAAATGAATAAAGAATCTCCTTATGTATCAGTTATTATACCAGCATATAATGAATCACGATTTATTGGCCTCTGTCTCGAATCCATAAAGAACCAGACTTATAATAAAGAAAGAATTGAGATTATTGTTGTTGATAATGGTTCTATAGATAATACTGTAGAGATAGCAAGAAGATACACTGATAAGGTATTCATTGTTCCTAATGTCACGGTTGCAGCTTTAAGGAATTTGGGTGCAAGGAAGGCCTCGGGTGAGATACTTGCCTTTATTGATGCCGACTGTGTCGCAGAGCCTGAGTGGCTTGAAAGGTCAGTATATAGATTAAATGAAAGGAGATGTGTAACAGGTTCACAGATAGCTTTAAAAGATAACCTGTCATGGATTGAAAGGGCATGGTTTTCTCAGAGACTCAATGGTGTCAGAAAGGTAAATTATATTAATTCAGGCAATCTGATAGTTCCTTATGATATTTTTATGAAAATAGGTGGTTTTAATGAAAGCCTTCATACAGGAGAGGACTATGAATTCTGTATGAGGGCCCAGAGATATGTTGATATAATAAGTGATGATAGTATCAGGGTAGTT
>JBDOIG010000114.1:0-3686 GCA_041082235.1 Thermodesulfovibrionales bacterium
TGGTGTGGCATACCATCTGAAACTAATCCATGTTTATTGAAGATTATGCCAGGGGTGTATGATATAGGAACGAATTCCCTGAATATGAAGGAATATGTTGACATTGAGGGTTCGGGAGAAAATGTAACAAAGATAAAAGGGAATAACCCTTTATGTGTTGTAGGGGGCGCTGATTACTCAGAAATAAGGTTCATAACAATTGAACTTACGCATCAGGAGAGTGCAGGTTGTGCTATTAAAAATTATAATACATCTCCTTTAATATCAAATGTAACAGTGATAGCATCTGGTGGTGCTACCAATTATGGTATTTGTAATTATTTTTCAAAAGCTTTATTAAAAAGAGTAACAATTATGGTGTCTAGTAGCGAGACTAATTATGGTATTTATAACAATACAAGTAATACTGTACATGATTCAGTGATGATTATAGTATCAGGTAGCAAAGATAATTATGGTATTTATAATCAAGCCGGCGGTATAGCCTTGATAAATGATGCAAGATTAAGAGTTTTTGGTGGAAGCTTTCATAATCTTGGCATTTACAACTCAGAGACTGAAGTGATAATAAAAAATTCAACACTTGAGATATCCACGGGTACATATAGTTATGGCATTGTAAATATTCGTTCTATTGCAAAGGTAAATAATGTAGAAATTATGTCTTCTAACGCGCGCTACAGTTATGGTATAGCTAACACTTCTGCCTCCGTAACATTAACTAATGTAAAAAGTTTTGCGACCGCTCCTCTCGGCAAATATGGTTATAGTTTGGCTAACTTTTCGTTGGATTTATCACTACCTGTTCAAGTATTTGCGGATCACAGTATTTTTGTGGGAAGTACAAACAGTATATTCAATAATAATTCAAATGTATATGTATATGTTGGAGCTTCCAAACTTAGTGGTCCTGTAACCGCTACAGGTTCAGTTTATTGTGCTGCTACATATAATGAAAAGTATCAGGTTCTTGATGCGACATGCCAGAGTCCGCAGTGATTTTTTTGACATAGCTGAAGCTTGCCTTTACAGGCGTGGAAAGCAAGTAGCTATAGATTTCTTGGGTTGAGTTGACACAAATAGTAAGAAAACACAAAAACAATCGCTTAAAATTTAAGGCAAATACCCCGCCTGTAAAGGCATGGATATCTGTGTAATGGTAAACAATCTTTGATAGTATAGAGCAATTTTTAAATAAAAAATTATTAATAATTGCAAGCTTCTTTTTTGCCCAAGCTGCAGGCTTTTTTCATATCTTCAAGAGCATTATTGTATCTATGTAACTTAAATAAAATAAGCCCACGATTAAAATAGGCATTTGAATCAAGAGGATTTATTTCAAGAGCTTTATTGAACATCTCTATTGCAGAATCGGGCAAGCCGTTATAATAATAAGCATTACCAAGCGCTATATAAGCTGATAAGTATAACGGATACAATTCTATAGCTTTTTTATAATATAAAATAGCCATATCATATTGACCTAAATTAAAATATGCATTACCTAGATTGTAAAAAGTAAGGGCATAGGCTGGTTCAAGTGATAAAGCCCTTTTATAATATAAAATACCCTCCTCATAATTTCCTTTTTCGACCAAAACAGCACCTAAATTGAGAAAACCTCTTGCCTTATTTGGGGATTTTTTTATTACATCCTTCCATAATATTACAGGGTCGAGCCAGAGATTATTCCTTTGGTAAGTTAAGATAGTAAAGATAGTAATCGCTGCAATAGAAAGAATAACAGATACTTTTTGAATATATGTAAACTTTGTATTTATACTACCTATCGAGCTTACTACCACCACCAAAACCCCCACCGATGGCAGATAAACCCTGTGTTCAAATATAACATCCTCGATAGGAATAATACTTGACTCTACAGAAAGGGTGATAAAGAACCAGAGGATACCAAAGCCAGCAAGTCGCAGAGAAATTAATTGAGGTCTTTTCTTTGATTTATGGATAAGATAAATGGCAAGGATAAAGAGGGAAAGGAGGAAGAAGAAAGAGACAAAGACATTGGGGTTAGAAAAGGAGCTATAGACAGGGTAATCATAATCAAGGTTCTGATTAATCGGGAAAAAGAGCAATCTAAGATAAGTAACAATAACCCTGAACTGGGTGAATAGATACACATGTCTTGGAAGGTCAGATTGGAGCCTTGTAGCCTCATTTAATGACATATGAGAAAGAAGAGTAAGGGGAATGATAAGCATGGTAAGGAAGAAGGGAAATAAAAAGAGGATTCGTTTAATTAGCCTTTCCTTAAAGAACAGAAACTCATAAAGGACAATCACCAGGGGAAGTGTAAAGGAAATCTCCTTGGTCTTCATAGCAAGGATGGCAGAGATAAGAGAGATAACATAAAAGATAAGGGCAGAAGAAAAAAGGCGAGGAGCATCTATGGATGATAATCTCCACCTTACAAATGTAACCACACTGAGGAGATAAAACAGGGAGGCAAGGGAGGTGAACCTCTGGACGATATAAGTAACAGCCTGAGTCTGTACAGGGTGGCAGACAAAGAGGAGGGAGGAGAAGAGTGCGAGGAGATATGAAGAGTCTCTATCAACTGAATTAAAGAGGGGTGTCTTAAAGGAAAGGATAACAAGGAAATAAACAAGCATAGCATTAAAGAGATGGATAAGGAGATTCACCACATGATAGCCTGTGACATCAAGGCCATGGAACTTATAATTAAGGGCAAAGGAGAGATAACCAACATATCTGCTTTTAAGAGGGATGTAATAATCAGGGAGATTCTTAGCCTTAGAGGTATCAAGGAAGAAGGAGAGGTCTTTAACAACAGGATTATCAATGATATTTGGTCTATCATCAAAGACAAAAGGGGCATTAAAGGTATTGGAATAGGCAAAGAGGCCAATCAAAGATACAAGCAATAAATGGAAGAGTGGACTATACAGGAGATTTTTAAGCCGAGATGAATTTGCCTTAGGAATTTCAAGCATAAAATTATTATATCATGCTCTGGAGTTTCTAATTGAGAATCTTTACAAGGGACACAAACACAGGAAGCAGATAAAGACAGGTCACATACAGGATGGAGCAATACCAACGTGGAGATAACAATGGAGCGATGAAGGCTGCAAGAATTATATTTTATATCAACGTAACTCATCCGTCTCCGATAGATAATAGATTTTAAGGGACAGTCCCCATTTTTAGAGGAGTATTGGCTTTGGTATGGCAGATTTCATAGACCTCGCATCAGGGCCTGTGGATATTGCCTTTTCTCCCCGGATTAATGATTTCAATGGCAGAAAATCCATCCAGGCTCAAGATAAGGGCAATAAGGAAATCCCTGCCTTCGGAGTGAAAGAGTTCAATTATTAAAAGAAAGCTTTAATAATAAGAGATGCTATACCTGCCACAATAACCCCGAGCATCCACTTAACAACTCGCAGATCTGCTTTGATGTCCATTATCTCTTTTTCTATTCTCTCAAGTCTATCTTCCTGGCCTAGCTCTGCAACAGCCTTCGCAGCAGCACTGGCCTTTTCTTCAGGGACTCCGGCGATCTTGAGGGCATCATAGATCTCTATTACGGCTTTGCTCATGTATCTATTGTCCCAAACATTCGTATTTTTGTCAAGAGATTAAACAGCTGAAGGAGACTTCACGGCCTAAGGCTCTTCTAAATGAGGTCGGCTGAAGGAGTGAGT
>JBDOIG010000135.1:0-3544 GCA_041082235.1 Thermodesulfovibrionales bacterium
TAACCTGAGGCAGAGCATCAAGATAGTAAACCTGGTTGAACCTGGAAATGCTCCTGAAAAGGCCTATGAGAAGGCAGCTGAGAAGATCAAATCAATTAAAAAGAGGCTTTCAAGAAGGATAACCTTCCCTGGCTTTATAAGCCCCTATGTTTCAAACTCAAAAGATAAAAGAAACTTCATCTCTAATTTTACAAAAGAGGATTTTCTGAGTTCAGTAGAACGGGCAAAGGAATATGTTATGTCAGGTGATGTTGTCCAGGTTGTCCTTTCCCAGAGATTTGAAAGAAGCACAAGGGCAGAGGCCTTTGATATTTACAGGGCACTGAGGCTGATTAATCCCTCACCATATATGTATTTTCTTGATATCGGAGGAACCTGCCTTGTTGGTTCATCACCTGAGATCCTTGTGAGACTTGAAGGAGACAGGATAACACTCAGGCCCATAGCAGGGACAAGAAGACGGGGAAAGACAGAAGAAGAGGATATTGCACTTGAAAGAGAACTGCTCAATGACCCAAAGGAGAGGGCAGAGCATATAATGCTTGTTGATCTTGGAAGAAATGATGTAGGAAGGGTAGCAGAGGTTGGAAGCGTGAAGGTAAATGAACTGATGACAGTGGAGAGATACAGCCATGTAATGCATATTGTCTCAAATGTGGAGGGAAGGCTGAAAAAGGGACTTGATTGTTTTGATGTCCTCAAGGCTTGCTTTCCTGCAGGAACTGTAACAGGTGCACCGAAGGTAAGGGCAATGGAGATCATAGATGAACTTGAGCCAACAAGAAGGGGCCCCTACGCTGGCGCTGTGGGATATTTAAGCCTGAACGGGAATATGGATACATGCATAACCATAAGGACACTCATAGTGCACAGAGGAAAGGTCTATGTTCAGGCAGGAGCAGGCATTGTTGCAGACTCTGTTCCTGAATTAGAATACAAAGAAACAGTAAATAAGGCACTTGCCATGATGAAGGCAGTGGAGCTTGCGGAGGCTTAAGATGCTCCTGATGATTGATAATTATGATTCTTTTACCTACAATCTCGTTCAATATTTTGGTGAACTTGGTGAAGAGGTAATTGTATTCAGGAACGATAAGATCACAATACCTGAGATAGAAAAAATTAAACCAGAGAGGATAGTGATATCCCCTGGTCCATGCACACCAAAGGAGGCAGGGATTTCAATAGATGTTATAAAATACTTCAAGGGAAAGCTTCCCATCCTTGGAGTCTGTCTGGGGCATCAGGCAATAGGTGCTGCCTTTGGTGGAAGGATTGTGAGGGCAAAGAATCTCATGCATGGAAAGACATCAATTATATTTCATGACGGAAAGACCATCTTTGAAGGAATACCCAGTCATTTTGAGGCAACAAGGTATCATTCCCTTGTAATAGAAAGAGAAACCCTGCCAGAGGAGCTGATCATCACTGCCTGGACAGAGGATGGAGAGATAATGGGTGTAAGACACAGAAGATATACCATAGAGGGTGTGCAGTTTCATCCTGAATCAATATTGACAAAACACGGGCATGATATCCTCAGAAATTTTTTAAAACTTAAAGGGGCGTAGCCCCTTTATAACCCCAAAATAATTTTTTAAATTAAAATTTTAAACTAAAAATTAAAATAAAGGGAGTTTGAGGGACAAAGTCCCTCAAAGGAGGTTTCTATGATCAAAGAGGCAATAGCAAAACTTGTTGAAAAAATAGATCTCACTCCTTCTGAGATGGCTGAATGCATGACAGAGATAATGGAGGGCAGATGCACAGACAGCCAGATAGGGGCATTTCTGATAGCCCTGAGGATGAAGGGAGAAACAATTGATGAGATAACCCAGGCAGCACTTATTATGAGAAAAAAGGCCATAACTATATCTTCCCCACCAGGGACGATTGATACCTGTGGAACAGGTGGAGACCTCAAGGGAACATTCAATATATCAACCACATCAGCTATAGTGGCCTCAGCAGCAGGTGTACCTGTTGCAAAACATGGAAACAGGGGAGTCTCCAGTCAGGCAGGAAGCGCAGATATTGCTGAGGCACTCGGCATAAAGATAGACCTTCCACCAGAGAAGGTTGAGAGATGCCTTTTTGAGACAGGCTTTGGTTTTCTCTTTGCACCGCAGTTTCATCCGGCAATGAAATATGCAATTGGCCCAAGAAGGGAGATTGGCATAAGGACAATATTCAATATCCTCGGACCCCTTACAAATCCTGCAAATGCAAAAAGACAGCTCCTTGGTGTCTTTCGTGAAGACCTTACAGAGACTCTTGCACAGGTACTCTGCAATCTTGGTTCTGAATATGCAGTGGTTGTTCATGGCAGAGACGGTATGGATGAAGTGACCCTCACAGACGAAACAAAGGCAACGAGGTGCCTTGATGGCAAGATAGAGACATTTACAATAAGACCAGAAGAGTTTGGATTCAACCGTGTCAGCGGAAAGGAGCTTAAAGGCGGTGACAGGGATTATAATGCGAATATCACCCTCCAGATCCTTTCAGGCCATAGGGGGCCAAAGAGGGATGTTGTTGTGATGAACTCAGCACTGGCCCTTATAGTGGCTGGAAAGGCAAAAGGTTATCAGGAGGCAAGGCAGATCATAGAGGAGACCATTGACTCTGGAAAGGCAGAGAAAAAATTAAAAGAGATTGTAAAATTTACTCAAGGCATATGAGAGATAAAGAAAGGCTCATAGAGATAATAAAAACCCGCTCCTATAAATACAGTGAAAAACCATTCAGGCTTTCCTCAGGCACCTACAGCCATTATTATTTTAACCTCAAGCAGACCACCTACAGCCCTGAAGGACTTTATCTCGTGGGAAAACTCATCTTTGAAAAGATAAAAGAGTTAGGTCTAAAAATTGATGCCATAGGTGGTCTCACCATGGGTGCTGATCCAATTGCCTTTGCAGTTGCAAGATATTCCTATGATATGAATAAACCAATAGAGGCCTTTGTAATAAGAAAAGAGCCAAAGGGCCATGGCACCATGTCTCAAATTGAAGGAAATGTAAAAGCAGGAGACAGGGTGATAATAATAGATGATGTTATAACAACAGGCGCATCCACTATAAAGGCAATCAATGTTGCCAGAGAAGCAGGACTGATAATTGTTGGTGTTATAGCACTTCTTGATAGATGCGAACAGAATGGAAGGCAGAATATAGAAGCACTGGGATATCCTTTCTGGAGTATTCTTACTGTTTTTGACTTCGGAATCAGCCCCTCAAAAAATTAAATGCGGCGGCGACCTACTTTCCCATGACCTCACCGGTCATAGTATCATCGGCCCTGGAGGGCTTAACTTCCGTGTTCGGGATGGGAACGGGTGTTTCCCCTCCGGTATCGCCACCGCAAAACTAATTTATTTTACAGGATAAGACCTGAAAAAATCAAATTGACAACATGGTAAATGGTCAAGTCAAACGGGTTATTAGTACTGGTCGGCTCAACACCTTACGGTGCTTACACCTCCAGCCTATCAACCTGGTAGTCTTCCAGGACCCTTCAGGGAGACCTTATCTCGGGGTGGGCT
>JBDOIG010000201.1:0-1324 GCA_041082235.1 Thermodesulfovibrionales bacterium
AGGCAGTGTGAGGAAGGTGTGGCATTCATGGCTATTCATTGCGGGATAAATAAAAAGACTGTTGAGATGCTTAGAAGGCAGCATTACCGCTATGGAGGGCTTGTCTCAAAGGGAGGCTCATATATGGTTGCATGGATGGAACATAACAATAAAGAAAACCCACTTTATGAGCATTTTGATAAAGTCGTTGAGATACTGAAAAAACATGATGTTGTATTAAGTCTCGGCAATGGGTTTAGGGCAGGTGCCATACATGATTCTACGGACAGGGTTCAGATTCAGGAATTATTGATTAATTGTGAACTTGCAGAGATTGGCAGGGAAATGGGCTGTCAGACAATGGTTGAGGGGCCAGGCCATATCCCTATTAATGAGATAGAGGCAAATATCATCTTGGAAAAGAAGATGTCTGGTGAAGCACCTTTTTATATGCTCGGTCCTATAACTACAGATATTGCCCCTGGCTATGACCATATCACTGCTGCTATAGGCGCAGCCCTTTCATCTGCTTATGGAGCAGATTTCATATGTTATGTGACACCCTCAGAGCATCTTGGTTTGCCTTTCCCAGAGGATGTAAGGGAAGGGGTTATCGCTGCACGCATAGCTGCTCACATAGGGGATATGGTAAAGCTTAGACAGATGGATAAAGATAAACTCATGGCAAAGGCGAGAAGGGATATGAAGTGGGATGAGCAGTTTACACTTGCCATAGACCCTGAAAGGGCAAGGGAGATAAAGGCAAAGAGGGGAAATGGTGACATTGGATGTTCTATGTGCGGAAGATTCTGTGCAAATGATATTTTAAAGGGAATGTTTGAAAGAGATATGGAAAACAGTGATAAGAAATAATAATGAGCAAGATTATCTTCATAACAGGTGGAGCAAGGAGTGGAAAGAGTAGATTTGCCCTTGAAAAGGCAAACTCTATGAATGGCAAAAAGGTTTATATTGCAACGGCAGAGCCTCTTGATGAGGAGATGAAGGAAAGAATAAAAAGGCATAAAGAGGAGCGAGGAAGAGAGTGGCTCACAATGGAAGAGCCAATTAAGATTCCAAAGTTGCTCAGGGAATTAAAAGGAGAATGTGATGTGATTCTTCTTGATTGCCTTACGCTCTGGCTCTCAAATATGATGCTTGCTAATAAAGAAGAACTTCTTACAGCGGAAGCCGAAGAATTTATAAAAACCTTGAAGGACCTTCAACCTTCAGCCTCCAGCCTCCAGCCTGATCTGAGGCCTTCAGCCTTATTAATCGTCTCCAATGAGGTGGGCATGGGAATTGTGCCCGAAAATGAACTTGCAAGAAGATTCAGGGATCTGGC
>JBDOIG010000143.1:0-2597 GCA_041082235.1 Thermodesulfovibrionales bacterium
AATATAGGGTTTCAAGGGTGGCTCTTCATTGAGCTCGATTGCCCTTTCGCAGATGTCCTCGGCAAGGTCACCCATCCTCTCAAGGTCTGTTGTTATCTTCATGGCGGTTGTTATAAATCTCAGGTCACCTGCCTTAGGCTGCCTGAGGGCAATGAGCCTGATGCATTCTTCATCTATCTCCACATCAAGGGCATTTATCTGATGGTCCTTCTTGATAACCTCCCTTGCAAGGTCACTATCCCTCTCAACAAGGCTCTTGATGGAATCCCTTATTGCTGCCTCTACAAGAAGACCCATCTTCAGGACCTTTTCTTTTAAATTTCTCAACTCATCATCAAATACTGACATTTATCCAAACCTCCCTGTTATGTATTCCTCTGTTAATTTCTCTGCTGGATTAGTAAATATCTTATCGGTCTTTCCAAACTCTATGATCTCTCCAAGGTACATGAAGGCTGTATAGTCTGATACCCTTGCTGCCTGCTGCATATTATGGGTGACTATAAGTATGGTCACCTCTTTTTTTAACTCTACCATAAGTTCTTCTATCTTTGCTGTTGCAATGGGATCAAGTGCAGAGGTGGGCTCATCAAAAAGCAGAATCCTTGGATTTGTTGCAAGTGCCCTTGCAATGCAGAGCCTCTGCTGCTGACCACCTGAAAGGTCATAGGCTGGCTTATGGAGCCTGTCCTTAACCTCATCCCAGAGTGCTGCACCCCTCAGGGATTTCTCCACAATCTCATCAAGATAACTTTTTTTATTCACACCCCTTATCCTTAAACCGTAGACTACATTCTCATAGATGGATTTTGGGAATGGGTTTGGCTTCTGAAATACCATGCTTATCTGCATCCTCACCTTAATTGGATCAACCTCTGGGGAGAGGATATTGAGATTGTCAGGATAGAGGATTATCTCGCCTTCATACCTGTTGCCAGGATAAAGGTCATGCATCCTGTTAAAGCACCTGAGAAAGGTTGTCTTCCCGCAACCAGAGGGTCCTATAAGGGCAGTAACCTTCCTCCTTGCAACAGGGAGATTGATATTCTTTAATACATGATTCTTTCCATAATAAAAATTTAGATTCCTTGCCTCTGCCTTTAATTCATCTACCATCTTATCCTTCTCCTGAATCTATATCTTATGTAAATAGCAAAGCCATTCATGAGGAGTGTTATGAGCATAAGGACAATACTTGCTGCAGCTGCATTCATGTGGAAACCTTTCTGGGGTCTTGATACCCAGTTAAAAATCTGAACAGGCAGGACTGTGAAGGAATCAAAGAGCCATTTAAAGGATATAAAGGGGAATTCAGAACTAATCGGTGATGAAGGGAGAAAGGCAACAAAGGTCAGGGCACCAATTGTTATAAGGGGTGCTGTCTCACCTATTGCCCTTGAAAGTCCTATGATGATACCGGTAAGTATTCCACCCATTGAATAGGGAAGGACATGCCATCTTATGGTCTGCCATTTTGTAGCGCCACAGGCATAAGAGGCCTCCCTTATTGACTGAGGTATTGCCCTGATGGCCTCCCTTGTTGCCATTATAACAATGGGAAGAATCAGAAGTGCCAGTGTCAGGCCACCTGTAAGGATACTTTCTCCAAAGCCAAGGATATAGACAAAGATACCCAGTGCAAGCAATCCATAGATAATGGATGGGACACCTGCAAGATTTGCTATATTTATCTCAATGAAACTGGCAAACCAGACTGGCACCCCGGAAAATCCTCCGATTTTCTGGGGACCCCGCAAATATTCCTCCAGATATATTCCAGCACCAATCCCTATGGGTATTGCAGCAAGGGCAGTAATGAATATTATCAAAAGGCTTCCCACCCAGGCACTAAGGATCCCTGCCTCTTCGGGGAATCTTGATGGAAAGGAGGTAAAGAATTTCAATGTCAGCCTCGGTGCACCATCAATAAAGAGGTCAACAAAAAGGACAGTGATTATCCCGAGCCCTATAAAACAGAAGACCAGACCTGTTATTGCAAAGGCTGCATCAAGGTATTTTGATATCTTAACCTTATCCATCTCTAATATCTCTCCCTGAATTTCATCCTCAAAAAGAAGCTCAATATATTAGCCCCGAGTGTTATAAAGAACAGCACAACACCAACAGCAAATATGGTGCTGTATTCAAGTGTGCCGTGGGGCACATCACCAAGGCTGACCTGAACAATATAGGATGTAAAGGTCTGCACAGGTTCAAGGGGATTTATTGTCCAGTTTGGCATCATGCCCGCTGCTATGGCAACCACCATGGTCTCACCTATTGCCCTTGAGATGCCGATTATAAACGCTGCTGCGATACCAGAAAAGGCAGCTGGTATCACAACCCTGAAAGAGGTTTGAAGCCTCGTTGCACCCATTGCATAGGAGCCTTCTTTTATATACATGGGCACTGCACTCATGGCATCTTCACTCACAGAACTCACATAGGGAACAATCATTATACCCATAATGATACCAGGGCTTAAGGCATTAAAGCCTGAAAGATTGGGTATGAATTTCTGTAAAAAGGGAGTTAAAAATAACAGGGCAAAATATCCATAAACAACAGTGGGCACAGCTGCAAGGAGCTCAAGCACA
>JBDOIG010000145.1:0-1492 GCA_041082235.1 Thermodesulfovibrionales bacterium
AGTTTACACCCTTGTAATAGACAGAATATATCTTTGGTGCAAAGTTGCAGACCCAGTATTCACCAAAGGCATCAGCCGCCTGCTGAAGTGTTATTCCAAGGACATCGCAAACAGCATTCACCACCCTAAGTACAGCAGCATCATCAAAATTTTCAGTGGCAAGAAAGACAACCCCCTTTTTAAGTCCTGCCCTTTGGAGTGCCTCTTCCCATTTATCCTTGCCGAATTTTTCTGTTACCATGTCAGCAAGACATTTTACTATTACGCCTTTCATATTACCCTCCTAAGTATGTAAATTTAAAACTAACTCTTATATTTTTGGCTCTTGCAAATATTTATGTCAAGTGTTAAAATCCCTTCAATGCTCTTTATCACCGACCTTCACATCCATTCAAGATACTCAAGGGCTACAAGCCCAGATATGTCACCAGAAGGACTCTGGAGATGGGCCCAGCTAAAGGGCATTCAGGTAATTGGAACAGGAGATTTTACCCACCCTGGATGGCTTTCCGAGCTGAAGGAAAAACTTGAACCACAGGACAACGGTCTTCTGATTTTAAAAGAGGAATTTAAAAACATATCCATTCCAGAGCCCTGCAGGGCTGAGGTGTATTTTATGCTCACAGGTGAGGTGAGCTGTATCTATAGCAAAGGTGGAAGGTTAAGGAAGATTCATTGCGTTCTCCTCTGCCCATCCTTCAAGGAAGTTATGGAGATAAATAAAAGACTCTCAAGGATTGGCTCTCTTTCTGCAGATGGAAGACCCATACTTGGACTTGATGCAAAAGAACTTTTAAAGATAGTACTTGATATATCTCATGACATTCTTATTGTACCAGCCCATGCCTGGACACCCCATTTTTCTATCTTCGGTGCAGAGTCAGGGTTTGATTCCATTGAAGAGTGTTTTGAAGAGCTTTCATCTTATATTTATGCTATTGAGACAGGACTTTCTTCTGATCCTCCAATGAACTGGAGACTGTCAGGACTTGACAGAGTTACCCTTATCTCAAATTCAGATGCCCATTCTCCATCAAAGATCGGAAGGGAGGCAAATATTTTTGAGACAGGACTTTCATATAAAGAGATCATAGAGGCAATAAAAACAAAGAAAGGTTTTAAGGGCACAATAGAATTTTTTCCTGAAGAGGGCAAATACCATTATGATGGACACAGGGTCTGCAAGGTCAGGCTTTCTCCAAAGGAGACGATAAGTCATAATTATCTCTGTCCTGTATGTGGTAAGAGAGTAACAGTAGGTGTGATGCACAGGGTTGAGAAACTCGCAGATAGACCCGAGGGTTTCAGGCCCGAAGGAGCAGCATATTATTTTTCTATTATTCCACTTCCAGAGGTAATATCAGAGGTTCTGAAGGTTGGTGTTAATAGCAAGAGGGTAGAGGAGGAATATCTGAGGCTTTTAAGTAAATTTGGAAATGAATTCAGGATCTTAATGGATTTACCACTTGATGAACTTGAAAAGGAGAATCCT
>JBDOIG010000159.1:0-1297 GCA_041082235.1 Thermodesulfovibrionales bacterium
CCTTATCCCCCCTCACGGAGGATACCGCAATCTGCGGTCTTATCAGATTGCTGAACTTATCTATGATGCAACAGTGATGTTTTGTAACCGCTTCATAGACAAACGGTCACGCACGCATGACCAGATGGTGCAGGCTGCGCGGAGCGGGGTTCAGAACATCGCTGAGGGAAGCATGGCATCTGCAACCTCAAAAAAGACCGAACTGAAACTTACAGGCGTTGCCCGTGCAAGTCTTGAAGAATTGCTGCTTGACTATCAGGCTTTTCTTCGACAAAGGGGCTTGCGTATCTGGGCTAAGGATTCAGCGGAGGCTCTTGCTGTGAGGAAGAAGAGGGTGTCAGACATCTCCGACCTGTCCGACATGTCTGACCCTGAAGTTGCTGCAAACACGCTGATTTGCCTGATTAATCAGGCAAGCTATCTGCTTGGCAGGCAGATTAAAAGCCTTGAGGAGCAATTTCTTAAAGAAGGTGGATTTACGGAAAGGCTTTATCATGCCAGGCAGCAGGCAAGGAGAAAGACTTGAATATTACAGAATCAGAAATAGAGCAGGCAAACCTTGACTGGTTTGAGGGGCTGGGATATTCCATCCTCAATGGCCCTGATATTGCTCCTGGTGAATTATTTGCTGAGCGCACAAGCTACTGTGATGTGCTGTTAGAGAAAAGGGTCAGGTCAGCTTTGGCAAATATAAATCCTGCCATTCCACAAGAAGCCATAGAAGATGCATACCAAAAGCTCACAAGAACTATTTATGAATCACCCCTTCTTGCTGCTAACAACCACCGATTCCACAAGATGCTTACAGATGGAATTGATGTTGAATATAAAAATTCTGAGGGGCGAATTGTTGGGGATAAGGTCTGGCTTATAGACTTTGACAAGCCCGATAACAATGACTATCTGGCAGTCAATCAATTCACAGTTGTTGAAGGCCAGAATAACAGACGGCCTGATGTAGTTGTTTTTATAAACGGCATACCATTAGGTGTAATTGAACTTAAGAATCCCTCTGATGAGAATGCAACGATTAAGGATGCATTTAATCAGTTGCAGACATATAAAAAGGAAATAACCTCTCTCTTCCCATATAACGAACTTCTTATTGTCTCGGACGGCATAGAGGCAAGGCTTGGAACTCTAACAGCAGACTGGGAGTGGTTTCTGCCTTGGAGAACAATAACAGGAGATGATTTAGCTCCAAAGGGACTTCCTGAGCTTGAGGTATTAATCAAAGGAATATTTGATAAGCAAAGGTTTCTTGACCTCCTGAGATATTTTACAGTTTTTGAGGTTG
>JBDOIG010000164.1:0-4841 GCA_041082235.1 Thermodesulfovibrionales bacterium
GGTGATATACCCCTTGATGATGTGCTTTCCAAAAGGGAAGATATAAACAAACAACTCCAGATCAAGCTTGATGAGGTTACAAGCAGATGGGGTGTAAAGGTAACAGCTGTGGAGATAAGGGAGATTACACCTCCAAAAGAGGTAAAGGATGCCATGACTAAACAGATGGCTGCTGAGAGAACAAGGCGGGAATGGTTACCGAGGCAGAGGGTGTGAAGCAGTCCCAGATACTCAAGGCAGAGGGTGAAAAGCAGGCAAAGATACTTGAGGCAGAGGGGATCAAGCAGGCACAGATACTCAGGGCAGAGGGAGAGCGACAGGCAAGGATACTTGAGGCAGAGGGTTATTCTATAGCCCTTGATAAGATATATTCCATAGCAAAAGGCCTTGATGAAAAGACCATGAATTTACAGTATCTTGAGACCTTAAAGAGCATAGGCTCATCCCAGTCTACAAAGTTTGTCATCCCCATTGAATTGACCAGGGTCTTTTCCGAGATATTCCATAAGGGAGGTTGAGAAAGATGTGGGACTTTATGGATAAGCTTAATACGATCATTGGTATCGCTGTATCCATACCAATAGTATGGTCCTGGTACTTCCTTTATAAACAGAAGAAAAGGCAGAATGAATTGATCAGGTCTATGGAGTATGCAAAGGGGAATAGACCGGTGGCAGTCCTTATCGATCTCGGGCATGGAGAGATCGAAAATCAGGTAAGGGTATTTTTGAAGGGCAATAACATGGATATGGATATCCTGAAATACTCAGCTCAGGAATTAAAGAAGGAGACATTACAGGATTTTGTGGATGAATTGCAGAAATTAAAGGCCCGTGCAATGGAAAAGGGATGTGATAAGATTCATCTTTTTTACAGGGGGCCAGTCGTCGGGGCCTTGATAGCAGGAGAGGTATTCAGCAATACAGCAGTAAACATATACCATCTGAAGAAGGATGGCTCTTACGAGTCATGGGGACCACTACACAGGAGTTTTATATAAATGAACGAGAAAGTGGTGATAGACATCTCTAACCTGTATACCGATACCGGTACGGCAAAACTTGCCCTCCTTGAGTCCTATGTGGAGAAAGCCCTCTCTGTGGCAGGAGATGGTAATGAGGTAATACTCACAGGCTCAGGTCCCATATGGCTTTATCTCAAGATTGCCCATGCCCTCCATGGCAAAGCAAAGAGGCTTATATACAGGAGTCCTGTAACAGGAGATGTGGTAATCTTTGACCATTCTCCTGATTGATATTACCATGGACTGGAGAGCAGCAAAGACAATACCATCAAGTATTGATACAACAGACCTTCTTTATAAGTCTTTGCATCGTGACTTGAAGGTTCTTGATATTGGTTGTGGTGAGGGAAGGCTCTCAGTAAGATTATCTCAAGCAGGCTGTACTGTTACAGGCATAGATATTAATGAGAATGCTCTAAGGAGAGCAAAGGAGAATTCAAAGGATGTGGAATTTTGCCTTGCCGATGCCACTCAATATCTGCCCTTTGATAATAATGTTTTTGATCTTGGAGTCATGAATGCCTTTCTTACAGTGGTGATTCCGTATGAAAAAAGACTCAGTACTTTAAAAGAAAGTTACCGAGTCTTAAAAAATAATGGGAGGCTTTACATAGCTGACTTTTTGCAGAACTGGGAGATTCCCCTTTACAGGTCAAGGTATGAAGAGGGCATGAGCCTCGGCCTTGAAAAGGGAACATTCCCTGTCAGGGAGGGGGAAGAGATTCTCTACTATGCCCACCATTTCACGAAGGAGGAGATAACCGATCTCTTAAAGGATTCTGGCTTTATCATAAAGGACTTTATAACCTGCAAACATAAAACGAGGAGTGGTAATCTGATATCAGGATTTCAATTAATTGCCCAAAAAGGGAAGACCATGTAGCAGGTCTTCCCTTTAATATCTTAAGAGACACGCTGTCTATTCAATAACGGGTTCACCTCCTTCTATGATTGTTTTTAAGAGGCTTATCATCTCAATCTTTTTCTGAATTTTACCCTGTATTAGTCTTTTTTTGTATTCCGGAGAGTCTTCAGGTATTTCTTTTACATTCCAGGCAAAGCTATGTATTAGAGCTTCTATTGATTCAATCTCTTTGACCACTTTACATTCATATGTCGGGCATTCCAGAAGAACCCCTATTTCTTCAGCGGGATATTTCCATTCAAGAGGTTCATCGATTATAAATTCTATTGCCTCGCCCGGGCTGTTAAAAAAGAGGAGCCTTCGTTTTGGGTCAGGAGGATAAAGGCACTGGGGGCATATTGGTGGCTTTAATTTTTTAATTTTTTCCTTATCCATTTATTCGACCTCCTTATTTAGAGTTTGTTATTAATATTATTAAACATTTTTTATTTTTTTTAAAAAAGAAATATTTCTGAAATGTTTCTTATGTTCCATCCTCCCGCTTTAAATGATAATCTAATTTAAAAAATCTTTAAAAGGAGGAGGACAGATGAATACATTTACTTTAATCTTATTTGCCCTTATAATCCTCTCCACCCTTTCGGTAATACTTATGTACAATCTTCTTGTTGTAAGGAGAAACAGGGTCCAATATGCCCTTTCAAGCATTGATGCAATGCTAAAAAAGCGTTATGACCTTATACCGAATCTTATAAAGACTGTGAGGCAGTATATGAAGTATGAACAGTCGCTCCTTACTGAGCTAACTGAAGTGAGAGCACAGGCAGTCAGCGGGCATCTTCATGAAATGGAAAAAAGAGATATAGAATCTAAAATTGAAAGACTGCTGAGAAATATAATAGCTGTTGCAGAGAATTATCCAGAGCTCAAGGCAAGTTCAAACTTTTTACAGCTACAGGCAGCTCTCAATGAAGTTGAAGAGCAGCTATCTGCTGCAAGAAGGGCTTTTAGCGCAGCTGTAACTGAATATAACAATGCAGTTAATTCATTTCCAGCAAACATAATAGCCTTTTTATTTAACTTCAGGGAAATGAAGTGGTTTGAGGTTGAAGAGCAGGAGCGTCAGATTGTAAATATAGATGATTATTTTAATGAGAGGCCGGCGAAATGAAGACCTTTAAAGAATTTAATAATTTTATAAAAAATGACTTCTCCTTGGTGCTTTCAGTCCTGGAGGAGGAAAGAAAAACGTACTGGAAATACTTTTTAAAAAATCTAGTATTGAGTATTTCAGCTGTATCTATAATTATGCTTGGTGCTCAAGATTTTGTTAACTTTTTATTATCCATAACTATACTCTTTGTTTTTATATTCTTTGCGTATAAAAGATATTCTGTTTACAGAGTTCATTACAAAGAAAAATTAATTGGTGGCATAATCAAGTTTATTGATAATTCCTTAAGTTATTCACCCTTTGATTATATCCCGGAATCAAAGTTTTTAAATAGCAATATTTTTAACATAACGCCAGATAGATATTCCGGCTCTGATTATGTGTCAGGGAAAATAGGTTATACAGAGATAGAGTTTTCTCTTATAGATGCAGAATATAAAATCGAAACAACCAGGACTGATAACGATGGGCATACCCATACAGAAGAAGATTGGTATACCATATTTAATGGTTTTTTCTTTATAGCTGATTTTAACAAACATTTTTCTTCGCAGGTTCTTCTCTGGCCCGACACTTCCAAAGGTTTTTTAAAGTTTTTGAAGAAAAAGTTTTCTTTTCTTTCGGGCTGGCAGGTTATAAACCTTGAGGATACAGAGTTTGAAAAATATTACATAGCTTATGGTAAGGATCAGGTAGAGGCAAGGTATATCCTTTCTCCAAATCTAATAAGAAGAATTGTTGATTACAGAAAGAAATATAACCGAAAGATATATGTATCTTTTAAAGACTCATTGATGTATGTTGGTATTTCAGGAAATTTTACTTTCAGCCCGCCTGTTTTAAGAGGTATAAAAGATTATCAACGACTGAAAGAAATCTACGAAACTTTATCAATGGTTATCTCCATTGTTGATGAATTTAACCTTAATACAAGGATATGGAGCAAACAGCCAGAGTTTTCAGTCTAAAGTTTAAATCTTTGACACTGCACACTGCTTGCAATCCTCAAACCTTTTTTCGACAAAGTAACGACTTCGTCAAGCTTGTGCAAGGCTATCAAAATTAAGTATATCCATATATTCCCATTCCCTGTATGCCATGGCATAGGACTTGTTCTGAGTCAGATAATTGACTATATCATCTCCTCAAGGACCTTTTCAAGGTGTGAGACTCTTTCCTCCACAGCAGGCATAACTCCATTTTAGGATTTCTATTTTAGCATATTTCCGGAGTTGCCCAATGTCCGAAGAGCATTGTCCCTATTTTCTATTTTTTCATCAGTCGTCGCAATCCTTTTAAATGAGGTCAACATTGGAGCACCAGAGCAGTATCGGAGCAGTTAAAAAAGCTTGTTCATTAGAATGAGCTTCTCAGCCTGGAAGGCCATTCATGAATTCTTCAAGACTTTGAACCCTTATGGCAAGCCTGTGAAGGCCTTTAAGAACTGCCCTGTCCTCTATTGCCTTTATCCTTTTCTTTATCTCCTCAGATACAAAACCAAACCTCTCCTCAAGTGCCTCTATTACAAGCTCCTGTGCTTCAAGTATAAGACCTTTCTCAATCCCTTTCTCAATCCCTTTCTCAATCCCTTTTTCAATCCCTTTTTCAATCCCTTTCTCAATCCCTTTTTCAATCCCTTTCTTTATCCCCTTTTTATAAGCAGGGTCTTTTTCGAGGTCAATCACTATTGGCATAGGGTTTACCTCCTTTCTGAGGGTTTCATACTCAAGGGTTATGTCTTTTCTTAATTTTACCAGATAGGCGAGCTTTTGTATATA
>JBDOIG010000174.1:0-4399 GCA_041082235.1 Thermodesulfovibrionales bacterium
TTATTTCAAGGATAAGAGGAGGAAGGTCAAGACTTATTAAGGACTGGGAGAGGGCTCTCTATTCAACAGACCTCAGGGAATTTATAAGGGAATCTCATTATGACTTTGAAGACTCTTCCTTTATCAAACCCCTGCTTAAAAAATACAGGTGGCTTTATTCAGAGATGAATAATGAATTAAGAGAGGTCTTCTGGCCATATTTCTTGTTCTATGAGCTCAAGACATTGATTATATGCCTGAGATACATAAAAACAGGGCATAATGAAGATGCAGAGGATCTGTTAAGGAACAGCCTTCTTTCCAGTGAGATAAGAGATATTATCCTTTTTTCAGAAGATTTTGACACAACAATAAGAATACTTATAGACTTTTTTGCTGAAGAATACAGGGGATTTCTTGATGACTATGAGATCTTCCACAGAAAAGGCTTACAGGGATTTGAAAGATTTATGTATGGAAGGTTCCTTCAGTATCTTCTCACACTTAATCTTCAGAGACACATAAAGACATTTATAACATACCAGATTGATATGAGGAATATCCTTGGCCTTTATAAATCAATTAAATGGGAGGGCATGACTCCACCTGAATTTCTCCCGGGCGGGAAGTTGAATGTGAGAGAGCTTGAAAGGATATTAATACAGAGAGACCTTAATCTTTTCTCAGCTATCCTGAGGAGACTTACAGGTCTCTCAGAAGTGGGGTCTCCAGAAAATCACCAGATTTTTGGGGGTGCCAGTAATATTGAGGACCTCCTTTTAAAAGGCCTGAGCATCAGACTCAGGAAAAAGAGCTATGAGGACAATATGGGACTTATACTCCATTATCTCTGGTCTTTGTATATTCAACTCAGGAACCTCGGGACCATCCTTTCTGCCACAGGCATTGAAAGGGCCGAGCTTAAAGAAGAGATATTATGAAAAGGATAGTCTTTATAACACCCGAAGACTCAGAACCAGGATTCAGCCTTGCTGGTGTTATTCACCATGCAATAAAGCCAGAGGAATGCGAGGGGCTTCTCAGGGAACTTATTGATGATCCAGAGATAGGCCTTATCGCAATTGATGAAAGACTTATCAGTGCAATTGGCCAGGACAGGTTAAAGAAAATAGAGGAGAGATTCCCTGGTGTGATTGTGATTATCCCCTCACCTGAAAGACCTGAGGAGAGGGAGGATTATCTCATGAGGCTTATAAGAAGGGCGATAGGTTATCATGTGAGGCTCAGGGTATGACTGTAATCTGCTGATAGAAATATTTTTGAATGACGGGTACGCCTCAACGCCTTTATAATGCGACAGAAATTTATTCATTATGTAGCAAATAGTTTTCACAAAATGGTGAACTATGTTATGTTTGGTAATGTTGATTAAAAATCTTACATTAAGGTGTCGCGATAAAGGCATTTCGGCATACGTTGCCATTCCTATCGGAACTTTAGGGATATGAAAGAGGCTTCTGGAATAATCAGGGCTATATCAGGACCTACAGTTATTGCTGAGGTCAGGGGTCTTAAGCTCTATGACAGGGTATATGTGGGAAGACAGATGCTCACTGGTGAGATAGTTCGTCTTGAAGGAGACAAGGCAGTCATACAGGTCTATGAGGACACAAAGGGACTTGCCCTGGGAGAGCCTGTAAGATCCACAGGTATGCCCCTTACAGTGAGGCTTGGCCCGGGCCTTCTATCAAGTATATTTGATGGGCTTCAGAGACCTCTTAAGAGGCTTGAGGAGGAGATGGGTTTTTTCATCACAGGTGGAAAAGAGTTATATGCCCTTGATTATCTCAGGCGCTGGAGATTTACTCCATTAAAAAAACCAGGTGAAAGGATAGGGTATGGTGAGGTTTATGGATATGTGGAGGAAGGTCCTTTCAGACATTATCTTCTTTCAACAAGAGAGGGTATTATCAGGTGGATAGCTGATGCTGAGATAAGCCTCAATGAGACCATTGCTGAGCTTGAAGATGGTGGAGACCTCTTTGGATGCCATGAATGGCCTGTAAGGACCCCAAGACCCTTTAAAAGAAAGCTCTCTCCTCATGAACCTTTAATAACAGGTCAGAGAGCAATTGACCTCCTCTTTCCCCTTGCAAGGGGTGGCACTGCAATTCTGCCAGGTGGATTCGGTACAGGAAAGACCATACTTGAGCAATCCATAGCAAAATTTGCGGATGTGGATATAGTTGTTTATGTTGGTTGTGGTGAGAGGGGAAATGAGATGGCTGAGATGCTTGAAGAGTTTGTAAAATTGACTGATCCCTGGACAGGAAGACCCCTCATGGAAAGGACAGTCCTTGTTGTCAACACATCAAATATGCCAGTTGCAGCAAGGGAGGCATCCATATACACAGCAGTTACAATGGCAGAATATTACAGGGACATGGGCTACCATGTCCTTTTCCTTGCAGACAGCCTATCAAGATGGGCAGAGGCATTGAGGGAGATATCATCCTCTCTTGAAGAGATGCCTGGTGAAGAGGGTTATCCAACCTATCTTGCCTCAAGGCTTGCAAGCTTCTTTGAAAGGGCAGGTGTTGTTGAGACCCTTGGTGGAAAGACTGGCTCCTTGAGCATGATCCTCTCTGTATCTCCACCGGGAGGAGATTTTACAGAGCCTGTTACACAGGCATGCCTGAGGACAGCAGGCGCATTCCTCATGCTTGATACCTCCCTTGCACACAGAAGGCATTTCCCCGCAATAAACTGGTTCCAGAGCTATTCGCTCTATGCAAGAGAACTGATGGAATTCTTTAATAAAAAGGTCTCTCCTGAGTGGTCAGTCCTGAGGCAGAGAGCTAATGAGATCCTCCAGAAGGAAGAATCCCTTAGAGAGGTTGTTGAGATAGTGGGAATGGAGGGCTTGCAGGATAGTGACAGGCTCCTCATGCACATGGCTGAAAGACTCAGACTTGAATTCCTCTGCCAGAATGCCTATACAGAGGATGCCTTTTCACCACCAGAGAAAACCGTAGAAAGGCTCAGGGCACTGATTGACCTTTATGACAGGGCACTTGAGCTCATAAGAAAGGGCACTCCCTTTGAGGAGGCACTGAGATGAGGCTTGTTGAGCATTCCTACAGGACAATCTCATCCATAAGAGGACCTTTGATATTTCTTGAAAAGGTCTTTTCATGCCGTATTGGTGAGATTGTAAGGATAGTCTCTCCATCAGGTGAAGAAAGAGAAGGAGAGGTTCTTAAGATAGAAGGAAATACTGTGCTTATAGAGGTCTTTGGTGAGACAAAGGGACTTGACATTAAAAATACCAGGGTTATATTCACTGACACTATCAAAAAAATCCCTCTCTCAGAGGATATGCTCGGAAGGATATTCAGCAGCTCCTTCAGACCACTTGATGGAATACCTGCTCCACTGCCAGAGAGATGGGCACCTGTTACAGGTTATCCAATGAATCCTGTATCAAGGGCGAGACCTGAGGAATTCATAGAAACAGGCCTTTCCTGCATAGATGGTCTTAATACACTTGTAAAGGGACAGAAACTTCCTGTGTTTTCCTGTGCAGGCCTTCCATCAAAAGAGGTGGTTTCAAGCATATTGAGATATGCAAGGATCAGGGAGACTGAACAGGAAGCAGATAAGGGAATAAAAAGGTTTGTAATTGTCTTTGGAGCAATGGGCCTTACATTCCATGAATATTCCTTTTATATGAAGACCCTTGAGGAGCTAAGGATTGATTTTGTTGCCTTTATAAACATGGCAGATGACCCTGTTATGGAGAGGCTCCTCACACCAAGGTTTGCACTCACAGTGGCAGAATACCTTGCCTTTGAAAAGAAGAGCGATGTCCTTGTTATCCTTACTGACATGACAAATTACTGTGATGCCTTAAGAGAGATATCCACTGCAAGGGAAGAACTTCCGGGAAGGCGTGGTTATCCAGGATACATGTATTCAGACCTTGCCTCTATATATGAGAGGGCAGGAAGGCTCAGGGGACAAAGGGGCTCTATTACCCTCCTGCCTGTAGTGACCATGCCAGAGGATGATATAACCCATCCAATCCCTGACCTGACAGGGTATATAACAGAGGGCCAGATAGTTTTGAGCAGGGAGCTTCACCAGAAGGGCATATTCCCTCCAGTGGATATACTCCCAAGCCTCTCAAGACTCATGCAGAACGGCATTGGTGAGGGAAGGACAAGGCATGACCACAGAAAGATTGCAAACCTTCTCTATAAATACTATGCAAAGGCAAGGGACCTGAGGAGGCTTGAGGCAATAGTTGGAAGGGAGGGATTAACAGAACAGGACAGGGTTATGCTTGACTTCGGAGATGCCTTTGAAAGGGAATTTATCCACCAGAAAGAAAGACGCACTGTCATAGATACCCTTGAGCTTGGAATAAGCCTGATGAGGAGGTTTGGACTGGCTATGT
>JBDOIG010000185.1:0-7142 GCA_041082235.1 Thermodesulfovibrionales bacterium
CCATAGAGATAGAGTGCAATTACACCTGAAGGTATATCTTTCAAACCTGTCCTGAGCTGAGGAATCTCCTCTTCAGTTATTCCAGCAAATCTTTTCATATGTTATATTAATACATGCTGATAATTCCTGCAATAGATTTAAAGGATGGTAAGTGTGTCAGACTCCTTCAGGGAAGGGCTGATGCTCTGACTGAATACTCTGACAATCCTGTTGAAGTTGCAAGAAGGTGGGAGGCTTTTGGTGCAAGGCTCATTCATATTGTAGACCTTGATGGAGCATTCACTGGAAGCCAGAAGAACATTGAAAGTATCAAGGAGATAAGAAAGGCTATCACTGTTGATATAGAGGTTGGCGGTGGCATAAGGGATATGGAGAGGATAGAACTCCTTCTTGGACTTGGAATAAACAGGGTGATACTCGGAACAGTTGCTGCTGAGAGGCCTGAGCTTGTCAGAGAGGCATGCAAAAGATTTCCCAGGAGGATAATTGCTGGCATAGATGCAAGGGATGGAAGGGTTGCCATTAAGGGATGGGTTGAGACAACAGATATCAAGGCAACAGAGCTTGCCCTGAGGATGCAGGACTATGGGGTATGGGGGATAATCTATACTGATATCTCAAGGGATGGCATGCTTTCAGGCCCCAATATACCCGCAATAAGGGAGATGGTCAATGCTGTCCATATCCCTGTTATTGCCTCTGGAGGCGTATCATCCATTGATGATATAAAGAGGCTTAAAGAGATAAAGGGCCTCTATGGTGTTATTACAGGAAAGGCACTCTATTCTGGGACGGTAGACCTGAGAGAGGCATTGAGAATAGTAAATGAGAATTGACCCTGAGACCTTAAGGATAATTAAAGAGTTTGCATGTAAATATTTCGGAGAGGACGCTGAAGTAAGGATATTCGGCTCAAGGCTGGACGATACCAGAAAGGGCGGAGATATTGATATTTATATTGAGACATCCCTTGAGACAGGTTTTGAAGAAAAGGCAGGATTTCTCAAAGACCTCAAGATTGCAATAGGTGACCAGAAGATAGATCTCCTTGTCAAGAAAAGAGGAGAACCCTCAAAGGGAGTCTTTGAATATGCAAAGACCACAGGTGTAAAGATATGAAGGCTGAAAGGATTAAGACATATATATCTATACGTGATACGCACCTCGCAAGACTTAAATCTGCCCTCAGAGCCCTCGGGCCCTTAATCCCTTTAGACAGAGATAAATACAGAAAACTCAGTGATATTGATATATCTTTTATAGACCAGCTCTCCTTTCGATTTGGAAAACTTCAAGATTCTGCCGGAAGGGCATTGCGAAATATACTAATAGCCCTTGGAGAAGATATGGAGGGCGCCCCTTTTATTGATATATTAAACAGGGCTGAAAAGATAGGGATCATAGACAATGCACAGGAGTGGATGATGTTGAGGGAATTAAGAAATCTCCTGACCCATGAATACAGCGAAAAAGAAGAGGATATCATAAGTGGGATAAACAAGCTCTACGAGATCTCTCTTAGACTCTGTGATATCTATAAAAAGATAAAGACCTACAGTGAATCAAAGGGACTGAGCTAATTATGCTTGCAAAACGCATAATACCATGTCTTGATGTGAAGGATGGAAGGGTTGTAAAGGGTGTATCCTTTGTCAACCTGAGGGATGCAGGCGACCCTGTGGAGAATGCAATTTACTATGATGAGCAGGGTGCTGATGAGCTTGTATTTCTTGATATAACAGCTTCTCATGAGAAAAGAAAGATAATCCTTGATGTCGTTGAAAGGACAGCCTCAGATGTCTTCATGCCCCTTACAGTTGGTGGTGGCATAAAGAGCCTTGATGACATAAGGGACCTCCTTAATGCAGGATGCGATAAGGTCTCAATCAATACTGCTGCTGTTAATGACCCTGAGTTTGTAAGAAAGGCTGCCCAGAGATTCGGAAGCCAGTGCATAGTTGTTGCTATTGATGCAAAGAGAGTACATGGCTCAAGGTTTGAGATAAGAACACCAGAGGAGATACCAGAATGGCTCAGGTCATCAAAGGAACTTTCTGAAAGACTCTTCCTTCAGCCTTCAGCCTCTGGCCTTCAGCCCCTATGGGAGGTCTATACCCATGGTGGAAGGCGTCCAAAGGGAATCAATGCAGTTGAATGGGCAAGATACATGGAAGAGCTCGGTGCAGGAGAGATACTCCTTACAAGCATGGACAGGGATGGCACAAGGGATGGCTATGACCTTGAACTCACAAGGGCAGTCTCTGAGGCAGTGAGCATCCCTGTTATTGCCTCAGGTGGTGCAGGGAATCTTGAGCATCTCTATGAAGGTATAGTCATCGGAAAGGCTGATGCTGTGCTTGCAGCATCCATATTCCATTACAGGGAATACACAATCAGGGAGGCAAAGGAATACCTGAGGGCAAAAGGAGTGGTGGTGAGGCTGTAGGCTGAGAGTATAATAATTTCAGAGGAGGAAGCCTATGAATATAAATTCTTACAAAAACAGAATAACAGCTGCCCCAGAAATAATGCTCGGTAAACCTATTATAAAAGGTACACGTATAACTGTTGAACTGATTTTAAGGAAGCTTTCAGAAGGTATGACAATTGAAGAACTCTTAAAGGCCTATCCCCATCTAACCAAAGAAGATATTCTTGCCGCTATTGCATATTCCGCAGATGTAATCTCCCAGGAGGAATTGATTGCCTCTTAAACTTCTTGCTGACGAAAGCTTGATTTCAGAATAGTATCCAGTCTAAGAGAAGCAGGCTTTGAGGTCATCTCTGTAATGAAGGAATATCAAGGTATATCAGATAAAGAGGTTCTAAATCTTGCAAGAGAATTTAATGCAATCCTGATTACAGAAGATAGTGATTTCGGTGAATGGGTATTTGCTCACAGGGAGAAGATTACAGGTGTAATCTTTCTCAGGTATAAAGTCTGAAATTTTCAAAATATAACATCATCTTTAATTACTCTACTTAATAAATATGGGACCAGCCTATATGGTAAGTTTACGGTAGTTACCACAAAAAAGATAAGAATGAGATCATTATAAGTTATAAAAACACTAAAGCTTATATAGCCTCGAAAGGCTAGAGGATTGAATGGACATCACTGCACTTGAAAACTGGCTATGGGAAGCAGCCTGTAAGTTATCCAACACCCTGGAGGGTCCTTATATTCCTCTTTCCTTCTGGAGTATTTATCCTTAGAGACTCTATCTCTTCCGGAATCGCAGGTCCTGTTAAGAGATATCTGACATTATCTGTAGAAAGATCTTTAATCGTTACCCTCACCTCCGGCATGTGCTTCCCATCAGAATACCTTGCACATAAAGAGGCACCAAGTTCAATTTCCCTTTCTGTAACCTTACCTGTAAGAAGGGTAACAGGGCTTCCATAGCCAATAACCTTCAAAAGATAATCACCTCTTTCTACAATGGACTCAAGAATGGCATTCTCTTCCTCATCCCTTCCAACAACTGCCTTACAATAAGGAGAAAGCCTGAAGTGCCTTCCGAGCCTGAGAAGATTTATTTCTTTAACTGATGGATCAGGATTGTGGCTCAGAAGCTCCTTCAGTCTGTAAGAATAGATTGGATCTGTTAAAAGGCATCCACCTGCTGGAGAAGGATAATCCTTAAGACCGAACTCCTCTGCAAGGACCATCTGGGGTTTTCTTGAACGGCCCTTAAAGCCATAAAGGAGTTCTCTCTTTACAAGACCTTTGAGTTCAGGGATTGTGGGTTTAAGATTCAGTGCTGTCAGAGGTCTCAGGACATACCCCTCAAGCCCTGCCTCCCTGTCAATCAATGGAAAGGTCTCTCTTCTCTGACTCATTGGTCTCTGACCGAGGACCTCTCCAGTGATTATAAAGTCTGCACCTGTGAGCTTCATGAATTCCTTTGCCTCTCTGAGCATGAGGATACGGCAGTCTATGCAGGGATTCATGTTTTTCCCGTGACCGTATTTTGGAGCCTTCACGATCTCTATGAATTTATCAGCCAGGTGGCAGAGCTTTACAGTAAAGCCAAACTGCTCTGCTGCCTTAAATGGATTCTTTGAGCAGCTTGACCTGTCAGATATGTCACAGCCAAAATGTGTCAAGAATGTAAGGGCAGTAACCTCAACACCCTGCCTTAGCATTACGAGTATTGCAAGGGTGCTGTCAAGCCCACCTGAATAAAGGGCTATTGCCTTTGGTTTCCTTTCCATATCCTAAGTTCTCATTGCCTCCTTAAGCTGTTCTGGTGTCACAGTAGCTGTTCCTATCTCACCGACCACTATGCCTGCTGCATAATTTGCTATCTCGCAGGCCTCTATCATGGAGGCACCACTGGCACGGGCAAGTGTAAAGGTAGCAATCACTGTGTCTCCTGCACCTGTAACATCAAAGACCTTCTTTGCCCTTGTAGGTATGTAATAATGTTTTATCTCATCTTTTTTGCCTTCATTCTTCATAAAAAGACTCATCCCTTCCTCACTCCTTGTGATAAGGACTGCCTCAAGGTTGAGGCCCTTGAGCAATTTTTTCCCAGCTTTAAAGAGTGTATGCTCATCCTTTATCTCTATCCCAGAACCCTCTGATGCCTCCTTCAGATTCGGTGTTATTATGGATACACCCCTGTAAAAGGGGAAATGACCTACCTTTGGGTCCACTGCTACAAAGATACCTGCTGGTCTTGAATACCTGAGGATCCCCTTTATTAGTTCTTTGCTTACCACACCTTTTTTGTAATCTGAGATAATTATTGCATTAATGTTGTCCTTTTTTATCTTTTCATGAACATAATGGAGTATTTTTTTAAGAAGTTCAGAATTTATTTTTGAATGGTCTTCCTTATCAAATCTTACAACCTGCTGATGATGTGCTATAACCCTTGTCTTTACAGTTGTGGGTCTCTCATCAGTGATAACACCTGATGTATCAATACCTTTTTCATCCATAAGCCTTATAAGGACATCCCTTGCCCTGTCATTGCCTGTAACTCCTGCTACAGATACCCTTCCTCCAAGAGATACTATATTTGCTGCCACATTTGTTGCACCACCAAGGAGAAAATCCTCCCTCACAACCTCCACGACAGGCACAGGTGCCTCAGGAGATATCCTTGAGACCTTTCCCCAGATATATCTATCAAGTATGAGGTCTCCTATAACAACAATAGAAGCCTTTGAAAACCCTTCTACAAGCCTTTCTCTCTGTTTCATAATTTATAGTATAACAGGCCTGAGGCCTCTGACTGAAGGGGAAGACCTCAGGTAATTCCGCCGATAGAAATTTATTACAAGCCTATAACAAAAGGGGCAGGCTGCCGAAAGGCTTTACCTGTGACACCTTAATGGTCTTATTAATAAGCTTGCTATGCATATCTTAGTTCACTTTTTTGGTTAAAAACTTTTTATTACAAGATAAATAAAAATCGTCGCTTTGTAAAGACTTTGAGGCAGACTGCCCCTTTTTCTAACAGCAACCTTTTATAGCTTCAGGTGGGGATTAAGATTGAAGAGATAAATTCTGGCTCCTTTATTTTTAAAGTAATTTTATTAGTAAAACCCTTCCGGTAGTTGAATAAAACTGGACCTTGAGACCACAGGTCATCTGTGACAATTCAGCTATTACTGGAATACCATATTCTGACAGTATCATCCTTGCAACCTCTATGTTTTTCTTTCCTATATCAGGCATATTATTTAGATCCCTTAATCTACCACCACCGAATATCTTTGCCCTCAAACTGTTAGTTGAGGCTCCATTTAAAAGCAGGCGGTGTATGAGCTCTACCGTTGAGTCAGGCCCATAAAAACCCCTGTCCATTGCGCCATCACAGGAATAAGGTACCATGAAGTGATTCATTCCTCCGATCCCTGTAATCTCATCCCAGAGGCATACAGATACACAGGAGCCAAGGACAGTTTCAAATATGGCAGGGCTCTTTGATATAGCTATGCTTCCCACTGAAAGAATAACCTTCTTCATATCTATATCTTCACCTTCTTATAAACAGAGATATATACTGGGGCAAAACCCTTTCTGTTGAGCATTGCCTCTGAGTGACCGAGAAATAGATAGCCACCATCCACCAGATGGTCATAAAAATGGGAAATTACATGCTCCTTCATCTCAGAGGAAAAATATATCATCACATTCCTGCAGAATATGATATCAAAGTCCCTTCTCACAGGATATACCCTGTCCTTGAGATTCAATCTTTCAAAATAAACCTTGCTTTTTAAAAAATCCTTTACCATCACTCTTCCCGAGTATTCACCCACTCCCTTAAGAAAATATTTTTTTAAAATAAAATCCCTGATATCATCCGGGATCTGATCCTCCTCATAAATACCTGCCTTTGCAAAATCAATTGCAGAGGTGGATATATCAGTTCCTAGTATCATCACCTCTGGTTTTAACCCTTTATATCTACTGAGGGCCTCGGTGACTGAAATAGCGATTGAATAGGGTTCCTCACCAGTGGAGCATCCTGCACTCCATATATTGATAAATCTCTTATTCAAAAGCTCTGGGATGCATATCTCCTGGAGAAATTTAAAATGATATTCCTCTCTGAAAAATCTTGTGGTATTAGTTGTTATGCAGTTGAGCATCTGGATAAGCTCTGAATTGTCACTCTTCACAAGCTGGTAATAATGATAAAAACCATCTATCCCGAGGGCCCTTAACCGTTTCAGGAGCCTTGATATGAGGAGGTTCTTTTTTTGAGTTGTAAGCCTTATACCTGAAGTCCTGTATATAAGATCTGAAAAAAGATGAAAGACCTCATCACTGAGCCCAAAATCAGAACTCATCAAATTGAGCACCTGATTTTCCATTTCCCTTTACAGCTCTTGCCCTTTTGTTATCAAATGTTAACACCTTGCCTGCAGGTCTTTCTGTCCTGAGTGTCTTATTAGTTATAACAGGTTCTCTCAGGGTCTCCTCTGTCTTAAAGAAGGAGACGAGCTCAAGGAGTTCCCTTGCCTGTGCTGCGAGCTCCTCTGCTAAGGATGCCGTCTCCTCTATTAATGATGCATTCTGCTGCGTTGCCTGGTCTATCTGCGATAAGGCTATATTCACCTGGTTCACACCAGAGGCCTGCTCACCTGATGCCGCTGCTACCTCGTCCATCAGCATCGCT